>JAGQPS010000478.1 GCA_020426595.1 Planctomycetales bacterium | reverse complement strand
GCACGAGGACCGAGAGAGTCGAGGACGTCGGTTTTCACAGAGACTGTTAGACGGGAAGGCCGAATGACAGTGAGTCCCGGATGCCGTGAGGCCAAGTGATGGCGTCGATAGGCGAAACATCAAAGGGCAACTGGTCGAGCCGCCGCTGTTGTCGTATTCTCTGAACCCAAGTCGGTCTCCGCATGTCCATCGGCGAGAGACTCTTTGGGCCAGTAGCTCAGCGGTTAGAGCAGGGGACTCATAATCCCTTGGTCGCGGGTTCGAATCCTGCCTGGCCTATTCGATTTTCCTGGGTTTTTGTGGCTCTCTCAGCGACCTCGGGTGGCATACGCCTGACAGTGTCCGCGTTTCTGTCCGTCGGGGGAATTCGCGGTTCTGACGAATTCTGGCAATCTGGGCCGCTTGAAGTTCATCAGTAACAGAATCAAGGAGCTACCTGGGCGCTCTTTGAGATTAGAAGATGTGTTTGGTGGCTAGCCCATGATGCTAAAGAGTCAGGTTGCAACGCAGTGACAAGTCCCTACGAGACTTCCGACACGTCCGAAGCGGCACTTGCCGTTCAGCTGGACTGCTTGCGCAAGATGTCCCCTCAGGAACGCCTGCGACGAGCGCTCGCTTGGTCCGGCCAGCTTCGTCGAATGGCGTTTGCGGCGATTCGTCGCCGACATCCGGATCTGTCCAATGCCGAAGTTCAACTGAAGTTCATTGAACTTACTTACGGCAAGGAATTGGCTGACGAAGTTCGGAGCTGGCAACACGAGGAAGGCCTGTGAGTGACTACGACGACCTCGTCTCGGCTCTTTCGCCTGTATCGGCGGCACTCACCAAACTCGGAATACGTCACTACATTGGCGGAAGTGTCGCTTCTTCATTTCACGGCGCTTCTCGGTCAACAATGGATGTGGATATCGTCGCGGAGCTGCCCGAATCCGCTGTGCCGGCATTTCTTGGATACTTCGATGGCGATTTCTACGTCAGCGAATCCGCCATTAGAGACGCCATTCGCCGCAAGTCCTGTTTCAACCTGATTCATCTCCCAACATCGTTCAAGGTCGATGTCTTTGTTAGCCGCCAACGATCCTTTGATATCGCGGCGATGAACCGAGCCACGGTTGAGCGTCTTGGCGATACCCATTCGTTGGAGATTCGCGTCGCGACAGCCGAGGACGCCATTGTCAGCAAGCTTGAGTGGTACCGTAAAACGAACGAAACATCGGAACGGCAATGGGATGATGTGACACGATTGCTAAAACTACTCGGGGAAACGGCCGATCGCGAATACCTGAGAGCATCCGCGGAATCCGTCGGCGTTTCGGATCTGCTTGAACGAGTTCTATCGAGTGTCTAATGATTCAACGTGAGGGCTCTCGCAAAGGCGCTAAGACGCAAAGGTTTGAAGTCCTCGGTTTCGAATTGGTGACGCGTCTGTTTGGTCGTGATGAGTCCAAAGCGGTTGGCGATTCAGGTTTGAGTCTCACCCTGGGCATAGCGCCGTCTAAGCTTGATTGGGTACAAAGCAATTGTTCTTGAGATGACAACTCGCACTTGCTCGGATCAGGCGCGCCCAAATCGCAACGGTTGCCCTCTCGACTGGCGGTATTCTTTGCGTCTTAGCGCCTTCGCGTGAAACCTCCGTTTGAACCAGCGGAGAACCCGCGCGGTCTTGAGCCACCTATTTGTCGGACCAGACGGCGAGTTCGTTGCCGCTGGGGTCGAGGAACTGGAAGCGTCGGCCGCCGGGGAACGAGAGAATCTCCAGCGAGATCTTGCCTCCCGCGGCTTGGACCGCCGCGAGCGACTCCTCGAGGTTTCGCGAATAGAGAATGACGAGCGGCCCACCCGTGGTCACCTTATCCACGAGACGCAAACCGCCCGCTTCCAGCTCACTATCCACCTTCCGAATGCCGGCGTACTCCGGACCGTAATCGTTGAACGCCCATCCAAACGCCTCCGAGAAGAATCGCTTGGTTTGCTCCATGTCGAGCACCGAGAATTCGATGTAGTTGATCTCGTGATGAGCGAAATTGTGTTGCGACACGATGAGCTTCCCGCGTTTGAGGTGACCGGTGCCCAAGAGCCGTGGACGATACGTCCATCGATCGCTTGGGGCGAGGCTCAATATGTCAGAGAAGTTCGCTCGTGGCGAGCGCGGGGCAGGGGAGTTCCTGACCTGTCGCGCGAACGCTCATCCGTGGCGATTCCGCCGAGTCGATCAATGCGCCCGACAAGAAAAACTCTTGCGGCTCCAGGCTCGTTTCGCCATCCAAGGCGAAGCGTGACCTGAAACCGCAAGAGGGCTCACTTACGTGAAGATCGCTCCCACGGATCAAGGATCGGTGGGAGCGCGGTCCATGCTGGCTCAGCGGTCGAAGCGATCGGCGTTCATCACCTTGACCCAGGCCGACACGAAGTCTCGCACGAACCTCGCCTCGGCATCCTCCGAGGCATAGACCTCGGCGATCGCGCGAAGTTGCGAGTTCGAGCCGAAGATCAAGTCGACTCGCGACCCAACCCATTTCACATCACCCGTCTCGCGATCGAGTCCCTCGAAGACCTGATCGTTGTCGGGCGAGCGATGCCACACCGTGCTCATGTCGAGCAGGTTCTTGAAGAAGTCGTTCGACAGCGTCTCTGGATGAGCCGTGAATACACCGAGTGTCGAATCGCCATGATTCGCATTGAGAACTCGCAAGCCACCGACCAGAGCCGTCATCTCGGGCGCGCTAAGCCCCAGCAAGCTGGCTCGGTCGAGCAACAACTCCTCCGCCGGGCGCAGGTGCCCCGGTCGCAGATAGTTGCGGAAGCCATCCGCGGTCGGCTCGAGCACCGCGATCGAATCGAGGTCGGTCATCTCCTGAGTCGCATCGGCGCGCCCCGCGACAAACGGCACTTCGATTTCGTGGCCCGCGCGGCGAGCCGCTTCCTCGATGCCCACGCATCCGCCGAGCACGATGAGATCGGCCAGCGAGACTCGCTTGTCGCCGGATTGAGCCTGATTGAAGCGGGTTTGGATCGCTTCTAGTTTGGCCAGCACGGCGGCCAACTGTTCGGGATCATTCGCATCCCACGAGCGCTGCGGAGCCAAGCGAATTCGCGCTCCGTTCGCTCCGCCCTTCATGTCGCTCCCGCGGAAGGTCGAAGCGGATGCCCACGCGGTCTCGACCAACTCCGACACCGTCAGTCCGGATTCGAGGATATCGGTCTTGAG
>JAGQPS010000477.1 GCA_020426595.1 Planctomycetales bacterium | reverse complement strand
GCACCAACGGTGACGGGTCATCGAGCGCTTGGATCAGCGTCGGGATGGCTCGCGGATCGCGTTGGTTGCCGAGCACGATCGCGGCGTTGCGCAGGAGTCCTTCGCGGTGGGCCCGCCAGATCGGCGTCTTCCGAAACCTGGCTCGAAATCCGGCTTCGTCGAGTTCAAATAACGGGAGCAGATCGAGCGGCCGTTGCTCGGCGCGCGGCTCGAACTCCGGCACGACGCTTGAGCGTGATTTGCTTTGCCAGGGACAAACCTCTTGGCAAACATCGCAGCCAAACACCCAGTCCTGGATTCCTCCGCGAAGTGGTTGGGGAATCGGAGACCGCAGCTCGATCGTCAGGTAACTGATGCACTTGCGGGCATCGAGTTGGCGCGGCCCCACGAACGCCTCGGTGGGACACGCATCCAAACAAGCGGTACATGTGCCGCAATGATCGGTCGTGTGAGGCTGGTCGTAGTCGAGTTCGAGGTCGGTCAATAGGCCGGCGAGAAAGAACCAGCTTCCTCCCTGACGACTGAGGAGCAGCGTGTTCTTGCCGAACCAACCGAGCCCGGCTTGTCGCGCGTAGTCGCGCTCGAGCAGCGGAGCGGTATCGACGACTCCTCGAGTCTGGGCCTCCGGGGCCTCTCTTCGTAGACCATCGGCCAGTCGATGCAGTCGTTCCCGAATCACATCGTGATAATCTCGCTCTCCCCACGCATATCGCGAGACGCGTCCGGTCCCGAGGGGGAGACGCTGCTCGACGGCCGCCGCCGGCTCGAGCGTGCGGTAGTCGAGCGTGAGCATGACGATGGAGCGGGCCGAGGGGAGGACCAGCGCGGGATCGCGGTACGCGTCTCCGCGATCGGATAGGTAGTCCATTTCGCCGTGATAGCCGGCATCCAGCCACGCTTCGAAGTGCCCGAGGCTCGTGGGACTCGCGGCGGGACAGATGCCCACTTGCGAGAAACCTTCGGCCAGAGCCGCTCGCTTGAGCCAGCCGGTTATGCGGGCGCGTTCTGAAGAATCGCGGAGCATCTGCTCGGTCTCGACTGGACAAATGATTGCAAACGAACGGGCGGCAAATAGCTTGGAAATGGAGGGAAGGCAAATCGCACTTGCCCCGATGCCGGCGGTAATTCGTCGGCACCGAGCGATTATGCCGGATCTCCCGCGTAGAGGTAGCTCTCAACTCCGAACTGGCGGGATGGGAGTTGAGGGCCGCCTCGCTTCGCTTCGGAAGAAGCCGTCACGGTAGCCGTACAGACCCTCGGCACCCGTGACGATTGTCTCCTTGCTCGCCGAGAACTCAAGATGAACCTACGACCCTGGATTCTTACGCTGGCTCTCGCCGTCGTCGCCTGTGCCTCCGCCAACACCGCATCGGCTCAAGATGGCTACAACTTCGGCTTGGGCTGGGGATACAGCCAGAGCTACTTCAACGCGATGCGTGGCGGTGGCGGCCGTGGCCGCATTCCGCACTTCGCCCTGTATCCGCCGGTGTACTACGGCCAAAAGGTCGCTCGTCCCTACGGCTACAGCCCCTTCGCGGCGCCTCCGGGAGTGATGCCGGTCGAGCAACAATTGGTGCCGCGACCCCAGCATCAGACCGAGATCGTGAATCCGTACTTTCAGCCGTCGAGCGAGCGACCTGCTCGCCGAGCCGCCGAGCCGACTCCCGAGACCACCGGCTCCAACGACAAGACGACTTGATCGGCGGGAGTCGTTACGACCCTCACGGACCGAACGCCAAGTCCCCCTGGCGGTCGCTCAATCGGGAAATCAACGAAAAAAGGCTCAAGTCCCGGTCTTCGGGACCGGAATCGAGATAGTTTTCGCTCGTGAGCAGGAGCCTCATCGCTGCTCACGGATTCGGCTTTCTCACCCCGGAACGGGCAGGATCAGTCAACCTCTGATCCTGCCCCGTTTCGTTTCTTGACTCTCAATGGCGCGACCGCCACGCGGATCGAGGTTTCTCTTGCCGCTGAGTTCGCGTGCCGACGCTGGCCTGACCAGGTCTCGGCCATGCGCGGCATGCGGTCGTGGGGCCAATTCCGCCGCGATGCCCGAGTCTCGGTCCGCTGTTTCACCCACGAGACCGATGCGATGCTCTCGTCGGGCCCCTCCCCTTCGAGTCGAGGGCGCGGGAGTCCCGACCTAGTTGTGCCCGGCAAATCGCATACAATGGCCGGTTTGCCGACCATCATGCCACGTACGCCGTGGGATGGCGCGGCGTGAGTGAGAGAGCCGCGGGAGGCTCCGCTCGCCACCAACACGCCTCTGTGGGAACTTGAGAATGGCCGTAGGCGATCTCGTCACCGACTTTGATGCGAACCATGGAGCCGACACTCAATCGTGCCCGTTGACGGACGATCGCTGGTTCGACCGGCCCGCTCCGGTGGTCGAGGCGTCCGACGACGACGACTTCGAGTCGGAAGAGGATGGTGAATCGGGCGACGTTGAGTTCGGCGGCTCGGAGGCCGACGACTTCGCGGATTTCGACGAGGAAGACTTCGACGACGATTTCGATGACGACTTCGAGGAAGAGGTCGAAGGCGAGTACGAACTCGAGGGCGAGGAATTTCCCGGCGACATTCTGGCGGATAACAACGACTTCTCGAGCGGCTTTGGTTCGGACGACGACGACGACGACTCAGGCAAGTCAAAAGACGACGACAACGGCGACGACAAGTAATCCCGTGGCGGCGGCGAAGCCTTTGGAGCGACGCTTGCCGCAGTGACCCGGTGGGCAAGTGCTCCTTGCCGCTGGGACGTGTCGAGTGTTGTTCGCGGTTCTCTGTTCGTTTGAGTTACGCAAGTCGCCACCTCGTGCCTCTTCGTTCGTGGTTCGCGGCCTCAATCGGTCGACGTCGTACCGCTGCCCCGTTCAACCTTCTCTTGGCGTTATCAAGCCTGACGATGGTGAATGGGGACGCTCGTTGATGGCTCGGGGCCGATTCGACAAGGCGCTGTGAATGCGGGGCCGCTTCGGCGAACGGAGATTTTCGTAGTCGCGCCTTTCATCGCTTCGCCCCAGTCGTCCGTGGCAAGAACGTACGAAAACCAAAGGAAACCCGAAGCGTGAGCGAGGGACTCTTCGATTTCTCGAACAAGCCAACATCTCGTTCCGCCACCAATACTCCCGACAACCCCCATCCCTGAATGCGCGATCAACGAGCGTGAGCGAGGGATTCTTCACTCCCGAGTTCAACCATCGGACATCAAAGCCTGGCAATG
>JAGQPS010000476.1 GCA_020426595.1 Planctomycetales bacterium | reverse complement strand
CGTCGCCCGCGCTTCGCTTGGGCTCCTGACCCTAGGCTGTGGTGCGGCGCCCCCGTTGGGGGCTTAGCAAACCGTGGCTCGATGCTTTTGCACCCCAATCGCCTTTTGCTTGGGCACGGATCGCGTCCGTCGGGCCTAAATAATAAGCCCGTCACGCTTCGGGTTTCCTTTGGTTTTCCCACGCCCTTGAGTTGGGCGACGTGGGCGGGGCGTGAATTGCGCGACGTCAAGAATTGGGTTTCGAGTCTTGCAAGCTGCTAGGTGTGAGAACGCCAGCGGCCCGCTCAGAACCGCATCAGTCGCGGACCTAAAAAGCAAGGGCGTCCGACTCGATGAGCGGACGCCCTTGGCGTTTCATGCTTGATCGACGCCCGCCTCGGCAAAGCCGGGACCGACGTGACGATTCAACTACTTCGAAGCGACGAGTTCCTTGCGGCGCTCGGCAACGATCTCTTCTTGGATGTTGTTGGGCACTCGGCGGTAACCCTTCACTTCCATCGTGAACGTGCCCTGACCTTGCGTCATGCTACGCAAGTCGGTCGCGTATCCGAATGTCTCGGCAAGCGGCACTTCGGCGACCACCATGGTGGTGCCGTCGCTGCGTTGCTCGGTGTGTTCGATGATACCGCGTCGCACCGTCAAGTCACCGACGATCGGACCCTGGAAATTATCCGGAGCCTCGATCTCGACTCGCATCACCGGCTCGAGCAAGGCGGGCTTGGTCTGCGGGAAGTACTCCCGGAAGCAACCCATCGCCGTGATCTGGAACGCCATTTCCGAACTGTCGACGTCGTGGTACGAACCGTCGAGCAACGTGATCTTGAGGGCGTTCACCGGATAGCTCGCCAAGGTTCCCTTGTTGAGCATCGAGCGGAAGCCCTTCTCGATCGCCGGAATGAACTGGCGAGGAATACGACCACCAACGACCTTGTCCTCGAAGATGAACGAATCGGGCGAATCCTCGGGGAGCGGTTCCATCTTGCCGACGACGTGACCGTACTGACCCGAACCACCCGACTGCTTCTTGTGCTTGAAGTTGAACTCGCAAAGCTGACTTGGAGTCTCGCGATAGCTCACCTTCGGAGCACCCACGGTGACGTCCACCTCGTACTCACGGCGAATACGCTCGACGTAAATGTCGAGGTGCAATTCGCCCATGCCCGCGATGATCGTCTCGTTGGTTTCCTCGTCGGTGAAGACGTGGAACGTCGGGTCTTCCTTGCGGAAGCGTTGCAGAGCCTTGCCCAACTTGTCGCCCGAAGCCTTGTTGGTGGTCGTGATGGCCACCTTGATCACCGGCTCGGGGACGAACATGTTCTCGAGCGTGCACATCTTTGGCTTGGCCGCGTAGGTATCACCGCTCGCGCTGTCGATACCCATGATGGCCACGATGTCACCCGCCTCGGCCGTGTCGACTTCCTCACGCTTGTCGGCGTGCATCTTGACGATGCGGCTGAAACGTTCCGCGCGAGTCGTACGTTGGTTGTAGTACGTCTCACCCTTTTTGATCGTGCCTTGGTAGAGCCGCATGAAGGTCAGCTGACCAAACGGATCTTCCACGATCTTGAACGCCATGCCGACGAATGGCTTGGCCGGATCGCAAGTCAGGTCGACCGCCTTCTCTTGATCCTCGTAGTCCTTCGCCTTGATCTCTCGCTCGAGCGGGCTCGGCAGGTATCGCAGCACGGCGTCGAGCAGCAATTGAACACCCTTGTTCTTGTAGGCCGAGCCGACATAGACCGGGGTCAAACCTTGCTCTTGCACGCCCTTGCGGATCACTTCGTGAATCAGGTCCTCGGGGACCTCCTCACCGCTCAGCAGCAACTCCATCATCTGGTCGCTGTACATCGAGAGGCTCTCGAGCATCTCTTGACGCATCGCCTCGGCTTCTTCCTGCATATGAGCGGGAATCGGCACCTCGACGACGGTTTCACCCTTCGCGCCCTCGAAGTTGTACGACTTCATGGTGATCAAGTCGATCATGCCCTCGAAGGTCTCGCCCTCGCCGATGTTGAGCTGCACCATGACGGCGTCGGCGCCCAACTTGTCACGCATCATCTTCACGACGCGCTTCGGATTGGCACCGGTGCGGTCCATCTTGTTGATGAAGGCCAAACGGGGCACGCGGTAACGCTTCATCTGGCGATCGACGGTGATCGATTGAGCCTGCACGCCACCGACCGAACAGAGCACCAACACGGCTCCGTCGAGCACGCGGAGCGAACGCTCGACTTCGACCGTGAAGTCCACGTGGCCCGGCGTGTCGATCAGGTTGATCGTGTTGTCTTTCCAGAACAGAGTCGTCGCGGCACTCGTGATCGTGATGCCGCGTTCCTTCTCGAGGTCCATGTAGTCCATGGTGGCGCCGTCACCGCCGCCCTTCACCTCTTCGATCTTGTGGATTCGGCCTGCGTAAAACAGGATCCGCTCGCTCAGCGTCGTCTTGCCCGAATCGATGTGGGCCGAAATTCCGATGTTCCGAATTTTGGAGAGATCGCGTGCCATGGTCCGTCAACAACCGTGAAAGAGTCCCACTTGTCCCAGATCTTCGAGCCTTCGCGAACCGTAACCTTGGCTTGCCGCGAAAACTCGGCCGAGACCGCCCACACATTGGGCCGACGCAACAAAAAACCCCCAGCGTGTGCCGACCAAGGTCGGTAAGGCCAGGGGGACCGTATCGATTAGTTGCCAAGCCAAGCAACTGACGAGTCACGGTCCCTATGATAGTGGAATCGGTGTAAGGGGAAAGGGCAGCTTTCCCGATTCTTGATTCCCAAGGGACGACGCATTGGGGACGGCCTCGAATCGCTCCGAGTCGACAGTGCCACTCCGACCGTCCGCCCACTTATCGACTCGGCGAACGGACAGGACAACCTCTCCCGATGACCGGGGGAGACTGCATGGGCCAATCCAGACCGAGTCGGGCAGGTGGCCATTCCCCGCAAATCCCTCGGTACAAGGGAGCCGCGAAGGCCGCGGCGGGTTCGCTGCCCCACAATCGCGATCCAACAGGCAGTCGCGTCCTCGAAGCTCGGCTACTCGATGCGGCTCTGCAAGCTATCACGCAACGCGGTGGCGTTGTCATGAGCCGCTTCAGGATTCTCAAGAGTCCAGGCGTTGATCAGTTCGACCGCCTGAGTCAGTTGGTCGGTGGCGGCCAAGGCCGTTGCCAGAGCCTCGACACTCTCCCAACTCTCGGCGTCCAATTCGTGAGCCCGCCGAGCCAGAGTGACGGCTTGCCGAGGA
>JAGQPS010000475.1:1779-3248 GCA_020426595.1 Planctomycetales bacterium | reverse complement strand
GCCGGATGTATCGGTTAGCCCTGCGCGGAAACTTGCGTCAACTTTGACTCCGTCGGCGACCTTCCGTTTTTTCTCCGTGATGACGGAGTGGCGGTCGCCTGGACGGGGTTGAAAGTGACGTGCCTTCGCGGAGCGAAAGCCGGCACTCTTGCGGTTCTGTTCTAGCGGCCACGGTTTGCCCGATTGCCGGCGTGCGACGGAGTCGGCTTTTGCTCCACAAAAGCACGTTCCGCGCACCCACTCACAGCTTGGCGACCAACGCAGACACTCCGTGCACTCGATTCTCTTCGGGTGAACCAACGGCGCCTGGGTTACGTATGCCTGGCGAGACTCTCGATCGGATCGGGAAACTCAATGGGCGTATTGCTAGCGGAACGTGGCGTTGTTTTAGCTCGCATGAAAGCTTGCACGCTGTGCGGCGACTTCCCGTTGGGAACCGCGGCCCCAATCATGGTCGCGAGGTCCAAGGTCGCGGTGTCCAAGGTCGCGAGGTCCATTGTCGCGTCGGCCTTTCGGACGCCCTGTCGCCTTGGCTCGGCTGACGAGTTGGTTCTAGGAGCGCTGGTCCCGGGAGCCTTGCGAATTCGATCGGAGAACTGGGTTTGGGCGTTTGCCGCCAAATCGCTACGATGCTCGACCGTTGCGAACCCGCTAGCAGAAAGCGGTGAGCCCGCTGATGTCCTACAAGGGTTGACTCAGGCGGTCGATGCTAAGGATGTCTGGAATACTCGAGAGCCAAGGAGGGCAGTCGAGTGGAAGCGAAGAAGATGTGGCGCCCGGCGATTGCCGTGGTGAGAAACCTGGGCTGGCCGTTGGTCATCGGCCTCGGCCTGTTCACCCTCATCACATTGGGTCTGAACCGAGGCTGGATCTCGCACCCGATTCTGGTGCGTTACCTGACCGCCCACCCCGTCTCTTACATCGCCACCGCGATGTTCTGTGTCGGCATCTCGTCGCTCGGATTCAAGGCTCGCGATGTCGTCCGACAGTTCGGCTGGCTCAATTGGTCGCTTCCCGTCGAACCTGAATTGGTTCGCTCGACCGATGATGCCCAAGGACTGATCGGGGCCATCGAGGAATCCACATCGGAATCAGCCCGTCAATCTTCGTATCTCATGCGGCGCACGCAGGCCGCGTTGGAATATGTGCGACGTCGAGGCGATGGGACTGGAATCGACGAGGAACTTAAGTACCTCGCCGATTCCGACGCCAACGAACAGCACGAAAGCTACGCGCTGGTCCGGATCTTGATCTGGGCGACGCCCATGCTGGGCTTTCTCGGCACGGTCATCGGCATCAGCGAGGCGCTCGGCAATCTCTCGGTCGGTGACGGAGAAGGTTTCGACACGATGCTGCAAGGACTCCGCAGCAGTCTGTATGTCGCCTTCGATACCACGGCTCAAGCGCTCTGCATGTCGATCGTGCTGATGTTCATGCAGTTTCTCGTGGACCGATTCGAGAAGCATTTG
>JAGQPS010000475.1:0-1770 GCA_020426595.1 Planctomycetales bacterium | reverse complement strand
ACCACGGCTCAAGCGCTCTGCATGTCGATCGTGCTGATGTTCATGCAGTTTCTCGTGGACCGATTCGAGAAGCATTTGCTGACGCTGGTTGAATCCCGCGTCTCAAGTGAGCTGCTGCCTCGCTTCCGCGGCGATCACTGGAGCACGGATCCCGTGGCTCGCAGCATCGAGCGATCGAGCCGCGCGTTGCTCGAGAGTGTCGAGACGTTGGTCGAGAGGCAAGCCGATCTTTGGTCCGACGCCTTCCAACGGGCCCAATCCAGTTGGGAGAACTCGGTCGTCGCGAATCATGAATACGTCGGCGCGGCGTTGGAGTCGGCGGTCGTCCAGGCTTTCGAGCATGCCCACCAAGAGTTCACCAACCACCTGGAACAAGCTGACCAACGTTGGCAACGTCGGTGGGAACAACTCCACCTGGCGATGGTGGAGAATGCCAAACGGATGCAGGACCAACAAAAGGAACTGATCCGGCATGGTGAAATCATGGAGCGAGTCGTCAAGGCGACCGGCGATGTCGTTCAGATCGAAACCGCGCTCGAACGCAACTTCGAGCGAGTCGCCTCGAGTGGTCAGTTCGAGGAGGCGCTGCACAACCTGTCGGCGGCGATCCACCTGTTGAACGCCAAACTTACAAGCGGTCCCTCCCCTCGTACGGATCGCTCGGGCGATTCACGTGAGAAAGCGGCATGAGACGTTCCCGTGCTCGCCGTGAGAGCACCGCGATATCGCTCTTCCCTTTCCTCGCCGTACTGATTTGTACGATGGGTGCGCTCATCGTGTTGCTGGTCATCGTCGTGAAGCAAGCCGATGTCGCGGCCAAGAATCGTCGCGAGGACGCGCGGGCCGAGACGTTAGCCGAGATCTCGGAGCTGCAAGGCCAAATCGACGAGGCCGAGTTCATCTCGACCGAAGTCGCCTCGGCTCGCCCCGGTCTCGTCGAACAAGTACGAGAAGCCACGCTCCGCCGCAGTCACTACGAACAACAATCGCGCGAGTTGCGGCGCAAGTGGGAAGAGCTGGACGTGTTGGCTCAAGCGATTCGCTCGCCCGACGCGCAGGCCGCGGCCGACGCTTCCGCCCAGCTCGCCCAATTGCAGCAACAGGTGCAAAGTCTCGAGGCGGCGGTCTCCGAGGCTCGACGGGCCCGCGCGGCGACTCGACCGGAGTACGCTCTCGTCGCCTACGATGGACGGAACGGGACCGTTCGTCGACCGATCTTCATCGAATGCACGCCGGGTGGCATCGATCTGCAACCGTTCGGCATTCATCTCGATCTAGCCGAGTTCAGCGAGCCGATCTTGCCAGGCAATCCGCTCGACGCCGCCATCCTCGCGATTCGCGATCGTTGGCTGCAACAAGATCCGCGGGGAGCCAACGGAGCTCCCTATCCGCTGATCCTTGTCCGGCCCAATGGTTCGAACGCGTACGCCGTGGTGCGTGAAGCACTCAAGAGCTGGGACAGTGAGTTCGGGCACCAGATCGTGCCTCAAGAGGTCGACCTCGCCTACCCCGATAACGACCCGCGACTCGCGCAGGAAGTTCAACAAGTCATCGATCAAGCGAAGCTCAAACAAGCCCGTATGATCGCCACGCTTGGAGTGCTCCGTCAGGGGAGCGAAGGTGGTTCGGGACTCGCGTCGGGAGCGGCGGTTGGAGGAGCCCCCGGCGGCACGGAGGGGGGCGAAACGCCCGACTTTGTCCTGCGCGCCTCGGGACGGCACGGCGGCTTTGTCGATACCGGCGGCTCGTCTCCCTTGGGAGGCTCGGGAA
>JAGQPS010000474.1 GCA_020426595.1 Planctomycetales bacterium | reverse complement strand
TTAAGCAACGCCAGATCGGTTTCGGAGTCGCGTCCCACTACCGTGGCTCGATACTCGCGTCGATCGCTAAGCGTGATCCAAACTTCCGATGCATCCGAGACGACATGTTCGTTGGTGAGTATGAAGCCATCGGCCGCGACGACCACTCCCGAACCTTGTCCCTCGCTCAGCACCGCTCGCTCGCCGTTGGGTCCATGGAGACGCTCGAGCCCCATCGTGCGAATGTGCACGACGCTGGGACGAACTTTTTGAGCGACCCACTGACCGGTCATCGACAAAGTCATGGCGGGATCGCCCTCGAGTGCCGTCTTGGCGATCTCGTAGCGAGCCAACATTTGGCCTCGCGTGTGGGCGTATGAAAAACGTTCGACCAAGGCGGGCCCGATCATCCAACCGCCAACCAACAAGGCCAACGTGGCGGTCCACCAAGCGAGTCGCGACATCGCCGATTCGCCAACAGCGGCCGGAGCGTTAGCCGCGGCGTGGTTCGGCGGTTCAAATTCGGCAGCGGCACTGCGCTGGTCAATCCCAATAGCGTGAGGCGACGAAGCCTGGCCGTCGAACGCGCGGCGAAAGTTCAAGAGTTCGCGGTCGTCCAAGTCATCAAAATCATCGCTGGATTCCGCGGGGCATTCTCGCGACTTGACCGGCATTCGGTAGTGCCCTTCATCCCCCTGCGGTCCATCGATCCGCAGAATGACTCCGGGGCGCGACCTAGAAATCGGTCGTGGGGAACCGCTTGCAGATTCCGGTGTGCTTTCCGAGGAACCAGCGGTGGGACGCCCCTTGGACTCAAGCCGGTGGGGTTGTTCGGCGCATTCCTCGAGTGAACGAGTGGCAGCATCAGCTTCGGGTCGTTCCATCCGCCCGTCACCACGCTCGCGGCCCGTGGGGGCGAACGATGGGGCTCGCTCGGACGCTTCGCGATCGGAATCATGAAGCGGCGGAGTCTCTGATGGATCCAGAGGATGGAACTCTTCCATTCGTCACCTCGTCACGAAGGCTGCCATGCCAGCTTGAGGGTGGACGAAATCCGACACCGTCCAACCCGGCGGTAGGATTCATGCTAACGGCCCCGTGCACGAGGACTCAAATCAAACTTGAGCCAATCCCGTAAAACCGCTGGAAAGCTCACGGAACCGTCTGTCATCGTCATGACATTCGGCAGAGTCGAGTAGCTCGTTGGCGGTAGCCGAGACCCGCACGGCAGTTGCGGCTTGGCCGTCGCTTCCCAACGGTTTCCGCCGGTCGAGCACCTCGAAAAAACGCCATTCGCCGCACAATGAGCGTTCGATGGGGTGGATCACTCGGCTATCCCACGTTTCGTTTCCGGCTGAGCGACGCGGGTCCATGAAAAAAGCCGCGCGGCGCGACAACGCGACCGGCGGCTTCATGAGCGACCAACCCAACGTGAAGTGGATTTGCGGAGGCCTTACTGGACACCTTGCGGATTGAAGTAGTCCGGCTCGGCTCCCCCCTTCCACTTGATGTTGCACCCGATGCTCGGCTTTTGTTCCGCCGACATCTCCCCCTGCCCCAAGACCGCTTGAACGGCTTGCTGTAGATCGGCCCCGGTCACCGCGACTCCGTTGCTCGGGCGACTGTCATCGTACTGACCTCGGTAGACCAATTGATGGCCCGCATCGAAGAGGAAAAAGTCGGGCGTACAAGCGGCTCGATACGCCTTCGCGACCTCCTGCGTCTCGTCCAGCAGATAGGGAAACTCGTAGCCCCGTTCCGCCGCTTCGACCTTCATCGCGTCCAAGTTGTCTTGGGGGTAAGCCACGACATCGTTCGACGAGATTCCGACGACGGCGACTCCCTGCTCCATCCACTGCCGAGTCGCCGAGGCGAGATGATCGGCCAGGTGTTTCACGAAGGGACAGTGGTTGCACATGAAAATCACGAGGAGCGGCTTCCCGGCGAAGTCCGTTCGACTCACGACCGCGCCGTTCGTGCCAGGAAGTTGAAAATCCGGGGCACCGGTCCCCAACGTCAACATCGTGCTCGCCGTTTTTACCATGTCTTGATTCCGAATTGATTTGTTTCGCGGCGGGAATAGCCAAGGGCCCAATGCCGGTCTTGCGCGACCACACTATTCGTCCCAGGCTTGACGACGACGCTCTTCGTGCCGGCCAGTCCATGAACATAGCGACGAGGACAAAGCGTCGTGGTGACGGCCGAGAGCGTTAGCCAAGCGGGCTCATCGCCATCGCCTAGCAGGAGACCACATGAGGGCGGCGCTGCCAACCCTGTCTCGACTTGCTCAATCCCGCGAACCCGAGTTCCGTCCTGCCAGACCGACCGCGGTCGGACGTCAGAGGCAATGCGATATCGGATGAAACGCCCTAGATGGCGTTGGTACCAACGCTCCGCTGCGGAGTCGTCACCAACCGGTGGCGATCGGACCTCGTCCCAGCATGACGGAGTGGTTCTCGGTCGGAATCCAATCGGCCGGATAGCGGCGCAGCAGCCGACTGGTGCCGAGTTCCACGGAGCCCGTCACCGATGCGCTCCCGGTTACCACCAACCACTCATTGAAACTCTGCGCGCCGCTGATGGCGAGACCGCCATCGATGAGTACGGCTCCATGAATGCGACAGGGATAGACATCGTCGAAGTCCGTGTCCTCGGAGCCGTCGGCATGAGGATCTCCCACCGGATTGAGACTTCCGGTGAGCCCCGTTTCATTGATAGCCGATCCGTCCAAGGACAAGGTTAGGGAATCGCCCGCGGTGGTCGCGGACCGACTGACGACCAGTGCCGGCAAGTCGGCTGCCGGCGATTCCCAATCCAGCGGCTTGGGTCCCACTTGGGAATTCGGACCAGGGTCCTTCAGCAGGAGTGTCGCTCGAATTCGAGCGTTCTCGATCACGATGTCAAAGCCCTGGCAATCGATCGAGTAGATTCCCTCCGCGTTGAGATCGCCGAACGGATTGTGATTGGCGGAGAGCAGCGCATTGTCGAGTCTTAGTTCCGGCTGGTATTCGTTGATCTCGACGTCATCGATGTAGAAGTCTCGCACCGACTGAAAGAGACGAGATTCGACTCGAAACACGCAATCGGTAATCGCGGAGCCGCTTGGAAGGGCGAATTCTTGACTCAACTCCGTCCAGGATCGCCCGCAGTCCGTATAGCTACTCTTCTCGGTCTGCCAATTCGTGTTTCCGGCAGTCCGGTACGCCATCACGAGGCGAAAATCGCCGCTGGAGCGAGTGTTGTAAAGCCACAACGTTACTCGGTACGACCTGCCAGCTTGGGCCGATG
>JAGQPS010000473.1 GCA_020426595.1 Planctomycetales bacterium | reverse complement strand
GCGAGGGTGAAGTTGCGAGCGTTCATGTTTCGAATCCTTGCAGGTAGGCACGAGCCGTCTCAATGGATGGGCCCGCGAGAGTGATGTGTGTCATTGACTTTCGTTTGTCTTGACACTTAGCAAAGCGTTGGGAGACCGTTCGGGCGGACATGATTTTCCACCAATTCGATGTTTCCTTTGTTGTGATCGTTGCCTCGTATGCTCGTGGCTCAACCCGGAGGTTGGGTTGGGAAGTTCGCGGGACGTTCGTCACTGATACGGTCGCGGCAAGAGGATCCGTGGCGCGAGCATCTCTGAAGTGAGTCGCCATGCCAACCACGACGCCCTCGCAATTCGTCGCCGCTGGAAACTCAAACCTCTCAGTCTCAATGCGAGGGAGAGGCGAACAGCACGCGTTTGGCCAAGAAACGCGACAAGGCCGAGCGGTTGATTCGCTCGGCCTTGATCGGTTTTGGTTTCGTTCAGTTGAGTGATTCGTCCTAGCCGCCGAAGGTGCCGCCGCCGTCGAAGTCATCGGGGCGATCGAGTCGAGGCAGGTAGACCGTGCGGTTCACCCAGCGTTGGCCCGATTCACCCGAGTGCCATCGCACGTTGTCGATCCTCAGCTGAACGCGACCGTTGTGGTGATCCCGAGCCTCGATCATCGCTCGCTGGTAGTCCTGCATGCTGTCGATCCGGACTCCGTTGACCCGGGAGATCACATCCCCCTGCTCGAGGCCAGCGTCGTAGGCGAGGGAGTTGTACAAGACTCGCTCGATCCGCAGGCCTTGGTTGGTCATGCGTCCCTCGAAGCCCAGCTTCGGGGTCTCGGTCTCGGGTCCGATGATCCGCACGGCTTGCTCTCGATCGCCGTCGTCGTCGGCGACGTAGCGGTCTCGATCCTGGGCCGAGGCGTTCAAGCTCAGCGAACCGAGCATCAAGGTGGCAGCGAAAGCGGCGAGGGTGAAGTTGCGAGCGTTCATGTTTCGAATCCTTGCAGGTAGGCACGAGCCGTCTCAATGGATGGGCCCGCGTAATGGAGGTGAGTCGTTGACGATCGTTCGTCTCGACATCATGCAAAGCGATTCCAGGCCCCGAGCGCGGACACGAGTTGTCAAGGATTTCTCGCCGGTGGTCCCAACAGCCATGAACCCAAGGAATTGGCCAAGAAACGAAACAAGGCCGAGCGATTGATTCGCTCGGCCTTGATCGTGATATCGTGGCTGGGCCTCGGTATCCGAGGGCTCTCAATCAGCCTCCGAACGATCCGCCGCCGAAACCGTCGTTGTCACAGACATGTGGCAGGTAGATGGTTCGAGTCACCCACCGTTGGCTCGATTGGCCGTAGTGCCAGCGGACGTTCTCGATCAGGAGGCGAACGCGTCCATCCCGGAAGTCTTGGGCATCGAGCAAGGCTTGGCGGTACTCGTGTTCGCTGTCGATGTGGCGACCGTTGATCTCGTGGATGACGTCGCCTCGTTCGAGGCCCGCGTCGAAAGCGAGTGTGCCGTAGAAGACTCGTTCAATCCGGAGACCGTCGTTCGTGACTCGGGCCTCGAAGCCGAGACGCGGTACTGGCCGGCCCAGGTCGGGGCCAGGTCCGGGACCAATGACTTGCACGGCCGGTGCTGGACCTTCATCGGCCGTGATCGCCATGATGCGATCTTGAGCCGAGGCGTTGAACGAGAGCGAGCCGAGAACCAAGGTGGCGACCAGTGAGCCGAGAGAGAAGATGCGAGCGTTCATGATTCGATTCCTTCTTGGTTTGAAAAGGCGTCTCGCTGCCTGAGACGCGTGAGGACAAGCGTTGTGATCTTGAGTGTCAGGCGTTGTTCGCTCCGACAGAGAAGCCATGCGTCGAGGTCTTGCCGCGGGTGACAGGAACGTTGGTTTTTTTCCAAGTCGTGTCGGGCTGAGACGGAATTCCGCCTCGGCAATCAGGTAAAGATTCCGAAACCGAGTCGACTCCAACGATCTCGTTTAGCGAACACGAGCGATGGGGGCCGCTTTTCGGCATCGCTCCTGGGAGTTAGTTTGATTTGCTCGAGCCAGCGTGACTCTGTGCGCGATGTCGCGCGGTGGGCAGGCTGGAAATGATGCCGCGGCCGCCAGTCGTTGACGGTTGCGAGAAAGTGAGGGGGGCCTCACGCATACTTCGGATTGCCTTGGGCTTTCCATGCGGTTCGCTTGGCGGCTGGGATGAAGGCGGGCGCGGATAGTCTCGTTCCAGTGCGTGCGGCGCCCGGTCCAACAAAAGCCTTTTTTAAGCACGGATGTTTCGTCTTGATTGACCAGATCAACGCGCGATTGCTCTCGGTGGGGGAAGCAAACGCGTTCTTCGACGTCCCACCGTTCGTGTATGAAGTCGACGTTCCAGACTTCACACGCCGCCAATTGCAAGGTCAGGTTGGACAGCAGGTGCGCCTCTACACGCTCCATCATCTCGAGGGCAATCCGGCCCAAGGTGGTCGCATGACCCCTCGCCTGATTGGATTTCTGCACATGATCGAGCGTGAGTTCTTCGAGTTGTTTTGCTCGGTGGATGGCGTGGGGCCCAAGAAAGCTCTGCGCGCGATGACTCGTCCCGTCCAAGACGTGGCCAAGTTGATCGAAAACGAGGATGTCAAGGCTCTTTCCACGTTGCCGGGAATCGGGCCGGCGACCGCGGACCGAGTGGTTGCCAAGCTGCGCCGCAAAATGCCCAAGTTCGCCCTGCTCGTGCAACTCCAGCAAGGCGGCGAAGTCGAGCGGACTCCGGATATCACTCAAGAGACCTTTGAATTGCTCGTGTCACTCGGACATAGTGAAACCGATGCTCGCACGCTGATCGACACCGCGGTGGCCTCGGGAAAGAAGTTCAAGGATGTCGAGTCATTGGTGCATGCCGTCTACCAACAGCATCAGCGCTGAGAGGCACGGTTCCTTGAACCTTGTACGAGTGCTCGTCTCGCTTTGCCACACTGGACCCTGTCGCGCTACGAGAACCGCTCCCCATGTCGCATGGTTCCTCCGTTGATTCAGCATCCGAGATCGTGTTTCTCGAGGACGCGGATGCCAACGCCGCCGTCGTGCTTCCCGCTGGGGAAGTTTGCGGACGTTGTGGCTCACCGCTTGATGCCGACGATCGTTTTTGTCCGGGGTGTGGCGCGACTCATGAGATCCAGACCCCAGCGGCGGCCGCGCCAGAAGGGACCACGAAGCATCTCAAGTGCGAGAGCTGCGGCGCGGAAATCGAGACTCATCAGGATCAGCGCAGTTACACCTGCCCATTCTGCGAATCGACCTACGT
>JAGQPS010000472.1 GCA_020426595.1 Planctomycetales bacterium | reverse complement strand
TCACCGGAACTTCACGCGCAACCGCAACCCGCGATCTGCAGGATCTAGTCGAGAAAGGTGCGCTCAGCCGAACTGGTGAGCGACGCCATACGAGGTACTGGTTGAACCTGAATCCACGGGCGTCGAACCAGCTACAATGATTGGCGTAGAAGTGAGACAGCGCCAAAGGCGTTGCCTATTCTCTGAGCGAGACAGATTGGTTTCCGGCACTATCCGCGCGCAGGTCAAGATCAGACGCGGATGAGAGAACAAAGCCAAGATTGTCGCCAAGGCCAAAGGGAAAAATCACCGGTTGGGCCTCTAGCGTTCCGAGTCCGACAGGACGACCTACGGCTTCCAAAACGGCGGTTGTCATCCAACGTACGAGGTCCGATCCCTCCAACGCACAGGCTTTCTTCCGGGTTAACGTTTTGCCGTTGTCGCTTCGATCAAGCAGCGCCCAGTCTATCTGAGACTGAAGGACCATATTGGTCATCCGTCTGGTCCCCTCACGTTCGCCATAGATTTCTGCCATCCGACGATGCACTTCAGCGGTCGTGCAGTCGCCTTGAAGCGAGGTCAATCTGCCAACGATCTCGGCCACTTTGGCGAAGAAGGGATATGTCACGATAGCCATGCCCCATGTCAGGGCCGCCGGCGAGGTAGATGGTGCCGATTGGAACAGTTCCACGCCGCGTTGAGCAAAAGGCTCCAGATCCTTTCGCGGCTCCAACCAAAGGCGGTTCAGTACGGTTCTGGTCTTCTTCCTAGCCGCAGGCCCTGAATGGGCTTCATCCAACAGAGCATCGAGCTCGCTGATGTCAGCGAGACCGGCCCTGACTTCCAGCGCTTTTTTCGCCCACTCGAGGCGGATGAAGCGGTCAAATCCTATCTGAGGTGCTGTCGGTCGCATGTTCTTCTTTCTTCATTCTTATCTTCACAAACGGCACAACCAGTTCCTCTAACGCCATTCCTCCATGAGCAACGATCTTGTTCCCTCTTGGCACAAACGCGCCGCGTTCATTCGCGTAAACTGGCAAGAAGTCGGACGGAAGCCCTGGACCGCTAAACTGAAATGCATCGATATCGGGCGGAACGGATGCAGCAAGGTCCTCGCTGCGATAGGCCCTGACGCGCTCACCCTTCATCTCGGAGACAACGCCCTGGCTGAGCCGTCCAATGCCGTCGGCATCAACATTGCCATGGTCCGCAGTCAGGTAGATATGATAGCCGTGCTGAGCAAGCATGAGAAACAGCTTTTCAATGAAGCCGGTATCGCACCATTCGCGAATTTGGCCAGCAATCCCGCGTTTCCCAAGCATTGCGCCATGGACAATTTCATCGACCATGTCGACGACAAGGCCCGCGACCTTGGTCGTCGGCTTTGAAAGTACGTCCTCGAGTAGAGCCAATTGGTCGGAACGTTTGAGCCCCTTCTGGAAAACGACCTCTGGCTTCCGGAGGCCGTTTTCCTGCCAGAACTTCGTCCAGAGAGACGGCTCTTGTGCCGTCGAATCCATTGAGCCTTGAAACTCCCGTGGCTTGAGGCCCGAAAATAGCGCCTGGCGAGAGATTGACGTCAGCGTCGGCAGCCACGCAAAGCAGCCGCCCTCGTCGGCGGAAAAGTCGGGAAGCTTGGTCGACAGGTGGTCCCTGATCTGGGCCCACTGGTCCAATGCCAAACCATCAAAGACAAGAAGAGCAATTCGATCTTCGCCAAAGCCCCTGCGCATCGCGAGATAGCGCGGCACGTGATGTACCATCACCGGCGCTTTTGCGACGGGTAGGGAGGGCAAGTCTGCGAAATGCTGAAGCACCCAATCCTTGAGGCGAGCATCGGCCTCTCTTTGCAATCTCTGGAGCTGCCCCTGCAGGTTATCTGCGTCCGCCGCTTTCAGTTCGTTGAAGCGGTAGATGAGTTCTCCAAGGCGGCGCGCCGCCTCTACCCAATCTCGATGCGACGCCCCCTCCGAGGGTAGACTCGCTGCGTTCCTTTTCGCTCCCTCCGACACCAAATGCGCAAGTGCCTGAGGGTCATCTATCAGACCAACCTGTATCCAATCGGGAAGGTGCTCAGGACGGACACTTGCCTCAATAGGCTGAAGGGCTCCCTCGAGGAACATGGTATCTATGATCACCCTTACGTCGGGGTGATCAAAGGGCACGTCATACGCATGGCCTTCGACCGGCTCCTGATCCCTGCCGCGGGCATCAGGTTCAACGCCATATTTTGCGACGAAACGCGCCCAAGATTCCTGTATTGCGCGGAGCATAAAGGGTTTTGAGGCGAGCAGTTCACTAATCGGAAGACTTCCAAGAGATGTGTCCCGAAGAACGGTTGCGACATGGTCTGCAAATAGGCTGGGAAGGCCAGCCCCGCGATAGTGAAGCCGCAGAGCTTCTCGCCAGAAATCCTCCGGTCGATTCAGCAGATAAGGGCTAAGCCTGAAGATGTGCGTGAGGACAAAATTCTTGGTCTCAGCCTCACCGAGCAGCTGCGTCACATGCTTCTGGTAGGCTTGGAACAGCCCTTCATGGTGTTCAGAGTCGAGCTTGCGGACGACACCATAATTCAGATTGGGAAAAAGATCAGCCAAGCTCAGGCTGACTTGTCGTGCTGCCCTGATGTAGTCCCAAGGGATGGAATTGATGTCCGCGCCCCGCCACTGCAGGATGAGCGCCTTCGCGGTACCTTTCTGACCCACATCCCATGCGGATCGATAACGCTCTTCATACTCGGTTCTAAACGAAACAGAATCTTCGAACGGGAGAACCTCAAATTCGCGTTCGCGAAGCCCAAGCAGAATGGTCTCATCCAAGAGCAGGCCATCCGGATCCAAGGCGATCCAGAAGCGAGACAGATCTGCGGGAAACTCCCGCAGGATACGATCAGCCCAAATACTCATCGTGCACCAGCCACCGTTTCGCCAATTCGCAACACGAGGAGGGCATTGAGATCGGGCGAGTAAGAGGCCGCAGCATCGAGCTGCGCCATACGAGCTTCATGTTCTTTCTGCAGCCGCTTCCGTCGATAATCACGAACAGTCTGAAGCCCCACTCTGCCAATCGCCTGGTGTCGAGCTTCGAAAGCATAGAGTGCGCGTTCGCGTTCTTCCTCGATCCGAGCCTTGTGCTCTGTCACAAGATCGGAGAACACCCGCTCTCCTTGCGTGACCGCAGCCCCTTTCGATCTCTCGAACCAGTCGCGCGGCGCCTCGATCTGAGGCGCAGCAATCGGCTCGATCTGCTCCGTCAGAAGCACATCCCAAATGCGTTTTGCCGTTGGTTGGAAGGCGCGCCCTTCATCATTGACGAAAACGG
>JAGQPS010000471.1 GCA_020426595.1 Planctomycetales bacterium | reverse complement strand
AAACGATCAGTGGTCGCTCGCGGCTGACCGAAGCCAACATGCGCGAGGGGCTTTCCAAGGTCGAGCGAGCCTTGATCGAGGCGGACGTGAGCTATGAGGTCGTGCAGACCTTCATGGAACGTGTCTCCGAGCAGGCCTTGGGTGAGAAGGTGCTCGGCTCGCTCTCTCCCGAACAACAACTCGTTGGCATCGTCAATCAAGAGCTGCTGACGGTTCTCGGTGGCGACGACCCCTCGTTGAAGCTATCCGAGGGAACCAATGTTCTGATGATGTGCGGCCTGCAGGGGTCGGGAAAAACGACGACCTGCGGCAAGCTGGCTCGGTTGCTCAAAGGCCAAAAGCTGAGCGTCATGCTCGTGGCGGCCGACTTGCAACGCCCCGCGGCCATTCAGCAGTTGCACGTGCTGGGCGAGAAGCTCGATGTCCCGGTCCACTCCGAGCCGGGCGAGACCGATCCGGTGAAGGTCTGCCGCAACGCGGTGGCCAAGGCGAAGCAGGAAGGGATTCGAGTCGTCATTCTCGATACCGCCGGCCGCTTGGCGATCGATCAGGAGTTGATGGACCAGCTCTCGCGGATCGACGTCCAGGTACAGCCCGATCTTGCGTTCCTCGTCGTTGACGGCATGACCGGTCAAGACGCCGTGAACACTGGCAAGATCTTCAATGACCGGCTCACGCTCAACGGACTGGTGGTCACCAAGCTCGATGGCGATGCCCGCGGCGGAGCTTTGCTGAGCTTGCGGCAGATCACCGGAGTGCCGGTGCGATTCATCGGTACCGGCGAGCAGCTCGAAAGCCTCGAGTATTTCCGCCCCGAGGGGATGGCGAGCCGGATTCTGGGCATGGGTGACGTCGTCGCCCTGGTCCAGGAGGCTCAGGATCTGATCGACGAGAAGGAGCGGGCCAATCTTGAGAAGAAGATGGCGGCGGGCGATTTCACGCTCGAGGACTTCCGCGATCAGATGGAGAAACTGGCTCGTCCTGGCCTGATGACCCGCATGCTCGGATTGCTGCCCGGTGGTGGTCAGCTGCGAGACATGCTCAACGACGCCGATACCGGCAAACAGACTCGGCAATTGGTCGGCATCATCGATGCGATGACTCCGGCGGAGCGAAAGAACCCGAAGCTGATCGACCAGTCCCGCCGGACTCGTATTTCGCGTGGTGCGGGAGTCGCTCCGCAACAAGTCAACGAATTGATCAAGCAATTCGAGATGATGAAGCCCATGTTCACGAACATGGCCGCGGGGGGCTCGATGAAGGACAAGATGGACGCGGTGCGGGACATGCAGCGAAAGATGATGGACCCGACCGCGAGCCTGAAAACGAAAAAAGGGACAGGCAAGCGGCTTTCTCCGGCCGAAAAGGCCAAGGAGAAGAAGAAGCGGGACAAGATGCTTCGCGACCGCTTGCGCAAGGGTAAAAAGGGAGAGTAACCGCTCGTAAAGGCGGTGGTTGTGGGCCGGCCCAGCTCGGCAAGGCGGTCGGTTGGTTGCCTGAAAAGTGACTCGCGGGAAAAAGCAGGGGCGCGAAAGCCGAAAATTTGCTGATCGGCTCTTCACGTTAGGCGGGGGATTGCGTTATCCTGTGCCGTTTCGCCTCCCGAGATTGGACGCGACAGGTTAGTTCGAGGAGAAGGTTGCGTGGCAGTTCGGATTCGACTCAAGAAGATGGGCCGTAAGCACAAGCCCTTTTTTCGTTTGTGCGCCATGGATGCTCGTACGGGCCGCGATGGTCGGGTAATCGAGGAACTCGGTTACTACGATCCAATGGTCAAGGACACCGATGCCCGTGCGGTACTGGTGGGTGACCGCATCGCGTACTGGTTGAGCGTGGGCGCCCAGCCGACCGAAAAGGTCGCTGTGCTAATCAAGAAGTACGGTGCGGAAGGGACGCATCTCGAGGCGCAAAAGGCGGCTCTCGAGAAGATCTCGACCAAGCGTCAAGCCTCGGCGGTGGTGGTTGCCAACGCCAAGAAGGCTCGCAAGGCCGCGGATGCTCCCGCCGAACCGGCTCCGGCCGAAGCGGCAGCTGGCGCCGAAGGCTGATCGCTGATCAACGCTGGGTAACGACAATCGTTGCCTTTTCCCGAGTCGGGCACGGTTACGGCCCGACTCTTGGTGATTAGGTGGCGGCTCGAGTACCGGCGGAACCGGAACGCGAGGCGAAGGGACATGCGGTTCGACGTCCTCACCCTCTTTCCGGGACTCTTTCAGGGGTTCGTCACCGAAAGCCTGATGGCGAAAGCGGTGCAACGAAACCTGATCGATATCCGGCTCCATGACTTTCGACTCTGGAGCCAGGATAAGCATCACAAGGTTGATGATCGCCCCTTCGGCGGTGGGCCCGGCATGGTCTTGATGGCCGATCCGGTGGTCCGCTGTGTCGAGGCGATCCAGCAGGAAGCGCCTCCTGGGGAGCTGATACTGCTGACGCCGCAAGGCGAACGATTCAACCAACGGATCGCGGAATCATTAGTGCGGTCGCCAAGGCTGGTTTTGCTTTGCGGCCGCTACGAGGGGTTTGACCAGCGAGTCTTGGACTTGCTGCGACCTCGCGAGCTGTCGCTCGGTGACTTTGTCCTCAACGGAGGCGAAGTGGCCGCGATGGCGATCATCGAAGCAACCGCCCGGTTGATCCCGGGAGTGCTTGGTGACGAACGAAGTGCGGTGGACGACTCTTTCTCTTCCGGAAATCGGGGGTTGGAGTTTCCCCACTACACGCGGCCTCGAGATTATCGAGGCCTGACCGTGCCCGAGATTCTTTTCAGCGGCGACCATGGTCGCATTCAGAGCTGGCGAGAAGAGCAGGCTCGGCAACGAACGAAACAACGACGCGCCGATTTGTGGTCCACGGGAAGTGACGAACCTTCGTCCAACCCGACGTCAGCGGAGTCTGATGGGACGGCGGACGGCGAGTGAATGGGATTATCCCGGAGGCGGCTTAGGCCGTGAGTCGCCGGGCCGGATCGGAACGCGGTTCGAGGGAGAGTGAATCGCGTCACCACTAACACGACATTACTAACGGATCTCGAAGGGCACGATCAGTCTTCTCCCTGATCCAATCCTTCGGCTAGAGAACGCAGGGCTTTCGCCATGAAGAACAAGTTGATCGCCATCGCCGAACAGTCGTCCTTGAAGGCCGAGCCGCCTCAATTCGAAATTGGCGACACTGTCGACGTGCACACCAAGATTCTGGAAGGCCAAAAAGAGCGAATCCAGATCTTCACCGGTACCGTCATCGCCCGTAGTGGCGAAGGCTCGAAGGAAATGTTCACGGTGCGTCGCATCGTGGCGGGTGAGGGTGTCGAGCGAAAGTTCCCG
>JAGQPS010000470.1 GCA_020426595.1 Planctomycetales bacterium | reverse complement strand
CGAGGGATTCTTCGCATTCTCAAACACGCCATCAATTCGTTACTCCACCAACACTTCCGTCGAGCGGCATACCTGAAAGCGCAACACGCTAAGAGCGTGAGCGATGGACTCTTCGACTCTCCAACAAGCCAACAACTCGTTGCACCGCCAGTGCTTCCAACTAGCCATGTCCCTGAAAACGCACCATCAAGGAGTGTCAGCGAGAGGCATTTCCTTTGCCGCGAACGCTTCCGTGATTGGTGACACCACCGGCGTTTCCAACCCGCTTCAATCCCACCGACGCGCGGACGATAGAGGTCCGAGGCCTTTCGGCCAACGTCAAATCCGCCATCAATCCAGCGGAAAAGTGGTCCGATCGCTGTTGGACTCGGAAGAACTGAGTCGGCGAATCGCGACGGATCGCGAGAATTCGACCATAATGGAAACCTTGGTTCGCCAAGTGCGGTCGTGAAGTCTCCGGCTTGGAGCATGAGTTCGATCAACAATGGGGTTTTAGCGTGGCGTTGCAAGTATCAGAACAGGCCGATCGGTGGTGCGTTTCCTTCGGAGAAGTGTCGATGCTCGGCGAGGCCAACCTCCCCGAACTCAATTCCGGACTCGTGGGAGTGGTCCGACAAGCCGTCGCCACCAAAAAGGAAGTCATCATCGATCTACGCGGAGTCCAGCTCATGACGTCCAGCGTGATCGGCCAGTTTCTGATGGCCAATCGCATGACCAAGGAAGCATCGATCGATTTGCGATTGGCGAACGTTGGCGAGGAACTTCGCGACGCACTGCGAAGCATCCGCCTGCTCAATACCTTTCGCTTTTGTGATGACGATTCCACGGGGGAATCAAACGCCGTTAGCGCCTAGCTGAACGACGGTTTCGCGCTACGTGCTCGAGCCTGTCGCATCACTCGGCGGGCGTCGTCGAAAGGCTCGCGGTTCCAACCTGCCATACCCAGCCGATCTACGCCCGATCGGACTCGCCCCGACCGCTCGGCCAGTAGATATCGAGCACCGTGGCACCGCCGCGCGTTGGCTCGATGGTGACCGCTTCGCAGGCCGCGGGGATCAATACCGTTTGACCTCGCTTGACCTCGTCTCCACCTACATCGCCGTCGACGCGGACCGCTCCTTCTAGAACCGCCAGCAAGTGAAACGACTGTCCATCTCCGACGGGCATCGCCGAATCCATGCGAAGGCGATCGAGCGCGAACTTGTCGCAGTGGACCAAGCGCTCGCGCGACTCCGACACGAACGCGGGCTTCACGGGCTGAACAGGGCCGGGTGAGTCGGACAAGACCGCGAGGCTCTCTTCAATATGCAAGGGGCGACCGCGACCTTGCGCATCGGTTCGATCCCAATCGTAAAGTCGAAAGGTCGTGTCACTCGCTTGCTGGATTTCAGCGACCAAAAATCCGGCCCCCAAGCCATGGACGGTGCCAGCCGGAACAAAAATGCAGTCTCCCACTCGTGGTTCGAACCGATGGAGCACCTCCGAGATCCTGCCCGTTTCGATGGCATTCCGCAGCCCGGCCGCGTCCACTCCTTCCTTGAGTCCCGCGTACACGGTCGCGCCGGGAGCCGCATGCATGACGATCCATGCCTCGGTCTTGCCAAGATCGGGCGGTGATTGCCCTCGAGCCTGGGCGTCATTCGGGTGTATCTGGATCGATAGGTCGCGGTGGCAATCGAGAAACTTGAAGAGCAACGGAAATCGTCGCGCGAGAGCCTCAGGACGTTCCACCGCTTGCCAAGCGTCGAACTCCGCTCCGAACAGCGCACCGCCATACTCATGGAACAGACGCTGCAGCGTCCAAGTCTTAAGGGGACCAGCCGCGACGACACTCTGGTCGTCACCATGGTCGACCAGTTCCCAACTCTCCGCGAAGTCCTCACCGGGACCGATCGGTTTGCCGAGCTCCGTCCCCAAACGTCGACCACCCCAAAGGTATCGGCGGAAAATCGGCTCGAAACGCAACGGGTACAACTCAGGCAGCGAGCGAGTCACGAGTCCCTGTCCTTTCAGCGAACGATCGCGAGTGATGCACATTGGGGGGCGAACGCGTTTCGTCGGAAGACGTTGAGACGAAACGGCCCGATGAGCCGGATGCGGCGCCGAACGCTCGGCCCAAACGGTTGGCACGCATCTCACTTCTACTTAGCAGGCCCTGTCGCGTTGTGCGAGAGACGTCTTCCCCAGGGCGGGGACCGAGGTTCGCCGATCGACCTTGACCTGGATCGGCTCCTTCCGATAAGACCCCTTACCTGGTCCGCGGAAAATCCGCGCGCCGGTCTCATTCGTGGTTCTCCCCCGACAACGGAGAGCCTCCCGCGACGCGACAAAGGATTGTCGAACATGACCACGGCCCCTCTCGTCTGTGAACTTTGTGATCAAGGTCCATTGGAGCCGTTCGATGTGCCCGGTTCGACGATGTTGCAGTATTGCCCGCACTGCGAGCTTTACCAGCAAGGTCGCATGGTCGAAAAGGACGCGTACGAAGACGAGTACCATGCGGGCTACGACAAGCATCGGCCACACAAGGTCCGTACCGCTAGGCTGCGGCTCAATCGCATCGCCTCGCTGCTCGAGGACCGACGCTCGGCCCGATTGCTTGAAATCGGTTGCAGCGTGGGAGCGACGCTCGAGGCAGCGGTCCAGCGAGGCTGGGACGCGGTCGGTGTCGACGTGAGCGAATCGGCCGTGGCGGCTTGCCGCGAGCGAGGCTTTTCCGCGGAAGTCGTTGGGCCTCTCGACCTGCCCTTCGACAGTCATTCATTCGATGTTGTCTGTGCCTGGCATGTCATCGAGCACGTACAAGATGTACGCACGACGTTACGGGAATGGAGCCGAGTCTTGCGACCGGGCGGCTTGCTCGTGATCGAGACGCCCGACGCCAATTGTCCTAAGGCCAAACGCCTCGGCCCCAAGTACCGAAAGTTCTGGGCGCCCGAGCATACCTACACCTTTTCCCAGCAGAGCCTCGAACGCTTCTTCATCGAAGCGGGACTCGACATCGAGACAGCCGCGGCGATCGGCGACTGGAGTGGACTGTCGGGAAGCGACCGGATGCACGCCGTGATCAATCGCTCGTACCACCTGATGCGCCGAGTCGCCGGAGTCGAGAAGGCGTTTCAGCTCTTTGGTCGTCGCCGTCAGGTTGTCGCACCCGCTTCGTCGCGACACGCGGCGTAGTTGAACAGCGGCGGAGTCGAGCAAGAGCCTTCGTTTGAATCAGGCCCTGGCCGACATTTTGATGTTGCGCTTTTCACGCATTGCCTCAGTCGACCAACTCAAAAGCGTGGAAAACCAAAGGAAACCCGAAGCGTGAGCGAGGGATT
>JAGQPS010000046.1:12001-23396 GCA_020426595.1 Planctomycetales bacterium | reverse complement strand
CTGGCCGAGTGTTGATGGCGTGGTACGTTGTTTCCGCAACGCCACATCGGACTGTGAAACTTCTGCGGCGAACGTTAGGAATCTTGTTCGCCCGTCTCTCTTGCGAAGGATCGTGCAAGGCCAGTCGGAGACGCCTTTGAGATGATGTCTGCTCAATTCCCAAATCGGAAAGTGACGTGTTACCTCGCGCCACCACTGCGATCGTTGATCGCGAGTAGGCACTGGGTGCGCGTGTTGCTGTTGGGAATACTCCTACAGGCCGCATGGGTCATCCGCGGCGATGGGTCATCCGAGGCATACGGGCAGATCCGTATCGAGCCGCTGGCGGTGGAAGACATTGAGTTCGAGCCGCTACGAGACTCCGAACCGCTACGTGGCGACGTGGCGGCTCCCCAAGAAGCCTCCCCTTCGGACCTGCCATTATCCGCGGCGCCTCCCGCTTCGTTGATCGAGTTATCCGGGCCCGGCGATTTGTCGGGACCCCAAGTGGCGGCGGAGTCTCGTCTCATCGAGCAACCGATGCCCGTCTCCGAGCATGCCGATTCGATGGATCGCGAGCTCGATGAGATTTGGCTCGTTAGCTCACGCGGAATTGCTTGCCCGGGCTGCGATGTGGGCGGGTTGACCTACCAGCGACGCTTGGATGATTGCTGGGTATCGATGCGTCGTGATGACTTTGACCATTCGCTCGAGAGCCCGAAACCGACCGTCATCTTCGTGCATGGGAACCGGACCGACTTGTCCTATGCGGTTCGTCGCGGCATGCAGGCCTATCGGTCGTTCGTGGCGAGTTCACCGGCGCCGGAGGGAGTGCGATTCGTCATTTGGGCTTGGCCCAGTGAACAGGTCTCGGTGGGAATCCGCGATTTTCGCCTGAAAGCGGATCGAGCCGACTTGGAAGGTTGTTTGTTTGGCACGTTCCTAAGCCGCTTGCCCGCGGATCAACAATTGAATCTCATCGGTTACAGCTACGGAAGTCGGATCGTGCTTGGAGGCGTTTCGATGCTTTCGGGCGAGTCGCTCTGGGGGCGTCACGTTTCGCTTCCCTCCGGCTACGCGCCGCCGCCGATGCGCGTCACACTAATCGCGGCGGCCGCGCCCCCGAGTAGCCTGCTGCCGGGGCAACGATATGCTCCCGCCTATCCGCTCATCGAACGGTTGGTGTTGATTAACAACCGCGAGGATCGAGCGCTCAAGTTGTATCGGTTCGTGGATCGAGCCACGTCGAACGTGGCGATGGGGAGCTTGGGACTGGCGGCTCACCGTTTGGACGATGCGGGTCAACGCTTGGCCCAGTGGGATGTCAGCCGTCATGTCGGACCGCAACATAAGATCGATCTCTATTTCGCGTCGTCGGTCGTGGGCCGACTCGTTCGCGAGCAAGTGGGATGGGTAACCGACGATGAAGCCAACCGCTCGACTGTTGATTCTGGGAGCGCATCCGGACGACGCTGAGTTTCATGCGGGAGGGCTGAGCCTGGCCTATCGGGCTCGAGGGAATGCGGTGAAGTGGGTTTCGGTGACCGACGGCTCGGCCGGTCACCATCAACTCACGGGGCACCACTTGGTTGAACGGCGTCGTGGAGAAGCGACGGCGAGTGCCGCCTCCGCCGATGTCGAATGCGAAGTTTGGCGGTTTCGCGACGGCTATCTAATGCCGGAACTGAAACTGCGGGAAGCCATCATTCGCGAGATCCGCGCCTTTCGCCCCGACCTTGTGCTCACTCATCGCCCGTGGGACTACCATCCGGACCATCGGGCCTTGGGCCAAGCCGTGCAGGACGCTTGCTACTTGGTTACCGTGCCGGGAATCCTACCCGGTACGACTCCGTTGCAGCCAGATCCGGTGGTCGCCTACATGGCCGACCCATTCCAGAAGCCGATTCCCTTTGAGCCTCATTGCCTGCTGGATGTCACGTCATCGATCGACGCGATCGTGGGTTTGCTGGGGAATCATGAGTCTCAGTTCTATGAGTTCTTGCCGCTCAGCTTTGGCGCCCCGGAACCGGTACCCACCAACCCGGCGGAGCGGCTCTCGTGGCTACGGAAGTGGTTTCTCGAGCGGACCCGATGGCGAACCGAGCGATGGGGCGCGGCTCTGGATGGAATCCGCGCTGAAGAGGCCTTGGTCGAGGCTTTCGAGATCGCGGAATACGCCCGGCAGCCCGATCATGATTTGCTGTTGAGGCTCTTTCCTGGCGCTGTCTTGCCCAACTTGGAATGAGAGAATTTCCATCGCTTGTTCGTGGAATCGTCGCCCAGCGACGGTTCCCGTGGATGGGCCAACGGAGCGGTTTGACAAGTTGCGGCAAAACATCGAAAAAGCCTTGTTGTCGCCAGCCTTTGGCGGAACTTGTCCCGCCGGCCCGGGGTTAATTGCCGGGATTCATTGTCGAAAACCACGACGATGAACCATCGATCTCCTTTCGAGGGGATTGGTGCCTTCTCGAAAGCGCGAAGGAGTGCTCCCGGAACAATTCTTGTTCGATTTGTTCCGCGGGTGTAATCGCCACGAAGGCGTCTCCGTTACATAGGCGTAGTGAGTTGGGATCTCGCCTTTGTCTTTTCTCCGAGATCCGGTGACTGCCCACAGGGTAAAAGGTAGCTGATCATGAAACGGACGGTGGTTTTGGGGTTGGTGGCGGTGATGACCGCCGTGCTCGCGGTGCCTGCCATGGCTCAACCTGGCGGCGGACGGGGTGGCCGAGGCGGCTTCGGTTTCGGTGGACCGGGAGGTCCTGGCGGCGGCGGATCCGCCATGCTCGTGACGAACGAGGCGATTCAGAAGGAGCTCGATCTGCTCGACGAGCAAGTCGCTGATATCGAAGCGGCGATGGAAGAGATGAACGAGAATCGGCCCGAGTTCGACTTCCAGGCCTTGCGCGATCTGCCGGAAGACGAGCGGACCGAGAAGATGGAAGAGTTCCGCGAGAAGATGCAGGAACTCAGCGCCGACATGGAAAAGAAGATCGAGGGAATTCTGCTGCCCGAGCAAATGGAGCGACTGCAGCAGATCCAAGTCCAAATGCAGGGCATCCGCGCGCTGCAATCGGATCGGGTCGCCGAGGAACTCGACCTGACCAGCTCGCAAAAGGAAAAGATCGCCGACGCGTTCGATTCGTTTGGCGAGAAGATGCGTGAGCGCATGCAAGAACTCCGCGATCAAGGCGGCCAAGGCGGTCCTGGAGGCCAAGGCGGTCGTGGTGGTCGCGGCGGCTTCGGAGCGCTCGGCGAGGAAATGCAAAAGATGAACGCCGAGCTCGAGGAAGAAGTTCTCGACATCCTCTCGTCGTCGCAACGCTCGAAGTTCGACGACATGAAGGGTGAGGAGTTCGACGTGAGCCAACTGCGTCGCGGCCCAGGTGGTCGAGGCGGTGCGGGCGGCCCAGGCGGTCCTGGTGGTGGTGGCCCCGGTGGCCGTGGTGGCGCGGGCGGTCCTGGTGGCCGTGGCGGCGCGGGTGGCCGAGGTCCGGGCAATGGCAACAACGCCAACGACCGAGCCTAGTCCAAGCCAAGTCCGCGTCGCGGACATGGTTGAATAACAACGCAACAGCGGTGGTGGAGCCCGTCTTCACCGCCGCTGTTGTCATTTGCGACTCGTCCGAACCCGGCGGATCTCGGCGCTCTCGCCCCCGCACGAACCCAAACGGTACGATACACGCCGGTCGACCGAAACACGCCCCCGCCACGCGAGGTCCTTGATGCACGATCTACGAGTCGCCTCGGTGCAGTTCCAACACGCTCCGGGAGACAAAGCCGAGAACCTCGCGCGGATGCGGCCGTTCGTGGAACAAGCGGCCGCTCGGTCCGCCCGCCTCGTCGTCTTTCCCGAGATGTGCGTGACCGGTTATTGGCACATTCATCGCTTGGCTCGGCCCGAGATTCTCGAGTTGGCGGAGCCACTCCCCGAGAGCCGAGTCTTGCGGACGCTGCTGAGTTGGGCGCGAGACTTTGATCTTTCCATCGGCGCGGGGCTGATCGAAACCGATGCCGATGGGCGTCTGTTCAACTCGTACGTCGTCGCCATGCCCGATGGCGGGTGGGCCTGCCATCGCAAACTGCACTGCTTCATCCATCCGTGCTTTTCGAGTGGCGATCGCTACACCGTTTTTGAACTGCCCGACGGTACGAAAGCCGGCATCTTGATTTGTTGGGACAACAACCTCGTCGAGAATGTCCGTATCACGGCGCTGATGGGTGCCGAGATACTGATCGCTCCCCATCAAACCGGCGGTTGTAACTCACGTAGTCCGCATGCGATGGGGCGGATCGATCCGGAACTCTGGGAACGTCGCCAGGAAGATCCCCTCGCCATTGAAGCCGAGTTGCGCGGGCCCAAGGGACGCGAATGGTTGCTGCGGTGGCTTCCGGCCCGAGCTCATGACAACGGACTATTCTTGATCTTCAGTAACGGCATCGGGCGAGACGACGATGAGGTTCGGACGGGCAACGCGATGATCCTCGACCCCTATGGTCGGATTCTCACCGAAACCAATCGGGCAGCCGATGACATGGTGGTGGCCGATCTCGAAGCCGGACTGCTCGATCGCTGCACCGGGCGTCGATGGATCCGGGGACGCCGCCCCGAGCTCTACCAGCCACTTGTCGAAAGCCAAGGAAACGAGCTCGCTCCCTATGAGGCGAGGTTCTCGACCGACCAAACTACCTAAAGGGCCGCCCGATTCCCGAGCGATGTGACAAGCGAGTTACGGGGTGGCTCGTCGTGCTCGCCTATACTTTCGCTGTGCCAAACAGGGTCGGCAAGGAGTCCGCCGATTCACGGTGACCCTCGACAGGGGCTCGAATCGCGGTCGTTTCCCGCGAATTGGATTGCTCCTCACTCCCATGTGCCGTCAGGAACATCCCATGCGAATCGCCACATCCCGGTCCACGTTGACCCTTACGCTCCTTGCCGTGCTGAGCCTGTCTCAAGTCGCGTGCCGCCAAGACGAGGTTGGTCAGGCGGAGTCGACGTCGGCTCGAGCGGTCGCCTTGTATGTCACTTCCCCCGGCGACGATCCGGTCATCGCGGCGGCGAGTGACGGCGATGAGGCTCCGGCATCCGAGACCGAAACACCGTCCGCCGACAACGAGATGCCACGACTCCTGCGTCGCGAGACCGACGAATGTCTCATCGAGGTGATCGCCGATGAATATGAGTCACTCGAGAAGTTCTTTCAGAGTCAGCACGTGATGATCGGCAGCCTCCAGGCGATTGGACGGAACGAAGGGGAATGGGACGACTTTTGCTCGGGGAAGGCGGGGTTGGCCGAGGAGTTCGTGAATTACCCGGCCTTCAACGACGATCCCGAGGAACAGACCTACGGGTGCGTGATTGATATCGAGCCCCTATCGGAGCGTGTTCGGAGGCTCTTACAAGCACGCCCGAATCTGACCGCCGTAGGGGAAACAAGTCACTGGTTGGGCGGATCCCTGATCTTTGTGCGGACCGCGCAAGAGCCGGCTCGCTATCGCATCGTCGGGCACACGACGGTAGGGCAGATCTTCTTCTTCTCGAACGAGCATGCCCAGCCCCGCGGCGTGGGAGCCGATCTCCGCATGCTCCCGCGGCAATAGCGCTCACGCCGTGACGGGACGAGCGACCGACCAGATCGTCGACTAGAATGCACACCTCCCGATCCCGTAAGGTCACCGCGACTTGGTGGACGGGAGGGAGTCGCTCGGCGGTCTGAGTCAAAGGGGAGTTGTGACCGGCTTTCTCGCTCAAGTTGTGACAGGGGCCTTCGATTCGTCCTGGTGGGAGATCACCTGGCGGACCTGCCAGGTTTCCGGGGCGGCGGTGAGTGTCGCGCTCGCGGTTGGCGTGCCCTTGGGCTGGTGGCTTGGCCGCGTTCGTCATCCGATCGGCGACGTCGGGTTGCTCGTCGCGCGGAGTGGCTTGGCCATGCCGCCCGTCGTGCTGGGCCTGTTGCTCATGCTCGTGCTGTCTCGGCGAGGCCCTCTCGGTTCCTGGGAGTGGCTGTTTACTTGGCAGGCGATGGTGTTGGCGCAGTTTCTATTGGTCCTCCCCTACCCGATCGCGATTCTCGCCGACGCGATTCGGGCTCTGCCTGGGACATTCGAAAAACAACTGCGGGGACTAGGAGCCTCCAGGTCGCAGGTCGTCTGGTGGATACTCCGCGAGTTGCGGCCAAGCTTCGCTCTGATCGTGGGAGCGGCGATTGGCCGGAGTCTATCCGAGGTGGGAGCGGTGTTGATCGTCGGCGGCAATCTCGTCGGCAAGACACGCGTGCTGACGACGGCGATCGTCGCGAAGACCGGAGAGGGAGCCTACGCGGAAGCGCTCGGGCTCGGTGGCGTCTTGCTCGTGCTGGCCTTTCTCGCCAATGTCGTTGTCCTAGCCGTAACCATGCGGAAGCGAGCCGATGTCAACTAACTCGGCCAAAGTCACCAAGGACGAATCCTTCGGCCAAGACGGCGGCTCTTGGCGCGGGCGCGATATCCGGCGACGCCGAGGCGACTTCGTGTTGCACTTAGCCGATTGGAGAGTCGCGCGTCATGGCGTGACCGCACTGCTTGGTCCCACCGGGTCGGGCAAGTCGACGTTGCTCGAGTTGTTGGCTGGTGTCGGGCGGGCGGACGAAGGAGTTTGGTCGGATCCCGCTGGAGCCGAATTTGACCCAACCAGTTTGTCATCACGACGTCGCGTGACGTGGGTGGCTCAGCGTCCCACGCTCGTCGCGGGAACCGTCATCGACAACCTCTCCTTGGGCTTGAAGCTCCGTGGTCAGGAATGCACCGAACGGGTTGATCGCGTACTCGAGCAGTGGGGCTTGCGGGAAATCGCTCGCCGCCGCGTGGATCGCCTTTCCGGAGGCCAAACGCAGCTGGTTGCTCTCGCTCGAGCCATGGTGGTCGAGCCGGATTTGTTGCTGCTGGACGAGCCCACCAATGGACTCGATCCACAACGAGTCGCGCTGGTCGAACAGCTCGTTGGTGAAGCGGTGGCGACCCGCGGGATGACGGTCGTCTGGACCACGCACTTGGTATTTCAGGTGCGTCGCATCGCTCGGCATTGGTCGTTTCTCTGGGAAGGAGAGCTCTTGGCGGACGGAGCGGTCGAGGAGCTTGACTCGCCGACTCAGCCCGAGCTGTTGCGGCGATTTCTCACGGGAGAGCTGCCTTCATGACGACGGTCGGTCGACGCGCGTGGATGTGTGGCGTGCTCGCCGCCGCTTGGGGATGCCGTCAACGCGGTGGTCCCGATTCGGAGGATCGGACGGTCCGCTTGGTCGCGACCACGTCAGTGCGGGACAGTGGTTTGCTCGAACCCTGGGCCGATTGGCTAGACGCTCGGTTCGATGCCCGCATCGAGGTTCTCGCGGTCGGCAGTGGTCAAGCGGCCGATCTCGCCATTCGCGGCGAAGCCGATTTGGTGCTGCTGCATGCGCCGCTCCATGAACGGCGATTGCTGGACCAGGGGATCGTCCAGCGCCACCAAGTGCTGATGCACAATGATTTCATTCTGGTAGGGCCAGCGGCCGATCCGGCTCGAATCGGAGACGCAACGGATTGGCGGATCGCCTTTCAACGCATCGCCGCCGCGAACAGTCCGTTTGTCTCGCGCGGCGACCAGTCGGGGACTCATCAACGGGAAATGAAGATCTGGGAAGCCGCGGGCATCTCACCTGGATCGTGGGTGTCGCGGACGGGGCTGGGGCAAGCCGCCACCCTGCGAGTCGCGGATGAGCTTTCGGCCTATGCGATCGTCGATCGAGCCACGTTTCTTCGGCACGCCGCGAATCTGGCGCTGCGCGAGTACGCCGTGCGCGGAGAGGAGTCACGCAACGAGTATCGACTCATGTTGATCAACGCCGAGCGCCGACCCATGGGGAGCGGGGGCGAGGCGAGCCGGGTATTCGACGCGATGGTGGATTCGTCTTCTCGCGAATTCATCGAGGAGTTTGGGCGTGCCGAGCTCGGTACGAGCTTGTTCGAGGTCAAATCAATCGGAGCGGCTCCGTAGCACGTGAACGACGCCTCGCGGTCCCGCGTTGATCACGATCGACTCTTGGTACGTCAAGGTGCGACCCGAACAGGCGTGAACGTGGCCGCAGACGACGAGCGGCGGACGGCAACGCTCAATGGTCGCGAGTATGCTCCTCGAGCCGATGGAAATGCCCCGAGAGCCATGATCAAGCAGACCGAAAGGCGGAGCGTGAGTCACCAAGACCGCGCCCGGAGGACATGGCTCCAGCAGCGCCGCGCCTTCTTCCTCGGTCAGGTCGAAGCTCCACGAGCCGAAGGGAGTCACCGGAATCGCGCCGCCGACTCCCCAGAATGAAACTCCCTGAATCCGGCATCCCGAGCCATGCAACACATGAGCCGAGGCGTGACCTTGCCAGGCCTCGGTCAATTCGTCGTGAGTTTCGGCATTGCCCGCCACGAGCACGATCGGCCGATCGATGAGCCGCAACGTGTCGGTGAGTTCGCCCAAGCCATTGCGAGCCGAGGCGAAGTCACCCGCGCCGACGACCACATCGACTCGCTCGGCCGCCGCGACCAGTCGACGGGCGGCGGTCGCGTCGCAATGCACATCGCTGAACAGCAGCATCTTCATCTAACCATTCTCCGGTGGTGACGCGGGAATGGCGATCGTCTCGTGTCCGGCTCGAGTTGTCAATTGTCGCCGGCCGGCGTCTCGGTCGCGAGGTCGCGGATGCGCGTTTCGCTACTCGTGTCATTCCTCAGTCTTGGAAACGCATCGAGAAAGACTTGATCCTCAAGCCATGGTTCGAAATTCGAATTGCCGCGAAGCGAATCCCAATCCCGCCAACCAAGATCCACGGCTTTCTGTAATCCCTCGATCGCGAGTGAACGGAAGGACAAGGCCTGCTCCGACTCATTGGAAGTCAGGCAGAACTTGCCCGCGGAAGCCGCCAACTGCGAGAAACGAAACCAGCCGTCGGCGTCGGGCTCGACATGCTGTCGATAGTCCTCGAACCGCGCCAGCGAATCGCTCCAACGTTGAGCGTTCGCATAGCAAACAACCTCGGTGCGATAATAATGTTCGCGCAAGTCGCGGGCCTTTTCTCCCGTCACATCCAAGTGGCTCAAATGGTCGTGATATTCCTCCGCCAAGCGAATCGCGTCGTCATGGCGTCCGAGTCGTGAAAGATTGGAGACTCGCTCGGCTCTCGCGTAGAGGCCGTCATGATCGGTGCTGGAGGCGACGAGAGGACGCAGTGATTCACAACGGGCGAACCACTCCTCGGCATCCTCACGTGATCCTTGATTCACCAACAACAAGGCCAATCGGTAGGAGGCGTCCTCATACGATCGGAGCAAGGAAGGAGGAATCTCCTCCACCGGCACCGACGCGAATCCGTCCACCGCGATCTTAAACGCATCGCGTCGAGTCGTCGCTTCGGTTCGTGAATTGCAGAACAACGCATACTCATACCAAGCCTCGGCACAGCGCGGCGATTCGATTCCAAACGCCGCTTCCTGGGCCTCAAGAAAGGTCTGCCAACGCACGTGTGCTTCGCTACGTCGGTCGAGCTGGGTGAGCACGTAGCCATACAAATTGGCGAGGAAAACAATTCTCGGGTGTCTCAGTCGAGTTTGGGATTCGGCGATCGCCCAGGCTTGTTCCATATGTACGAGCGCCTCGTCGAACTTGTCGTTCTCCGCGAGTTTCTCGGCGATCAAGTAGTGCGCGAAACCGGTGTAGATATGTTGGTCGCCAAGCGTCGCCTTGACGTTCTCGAGCGCCTTTTGAAAGTGGGCCTGACCACCAAATGGGTCGATGTAGCCCCAAGCGAATTCAAAGACCGCCGAGCTCAACAAGCTATTCCCCTCAAGCGAATTGAGTCGCAATTGAGCCGCGGTGAGCGGCAAGGCGGCTCCCGCCTTGTCACCCGTTTCCAGCAAGGCGATCGCGAGCCCGATTTGTGCGATCGAAAGCAATCGTGGATCACCTTGCTCCTTGCGCACCTCGATCACGTGCCGCATCAGTTCGGCCGACTCCTCGGGGTTACCAGCTTGTCCGATCAACCAAGCGAGGTTGAACTCGATGGAAGCGGTCTCGGGTGACTCGCCTCCGTCCAAACGGCGTTGGATCTCCAACGCCTCGCGGTAAAGCTCCTCGGCTTGATCGTAGAGCCCAAGTTCATGCAGGGTGAACGCGAGGTTGTGCGCCGACTTGGCGATATCCGCCTCGTTCGGTGGCACCAACTCGCGGCGAATGCGCAACGACTCCTCGAGTGCCTCTTGAGCCTGTTCGAGTTCACCGGAGAATCGAAAGGCGTTGCCAATCGAATTCAGAATCGAGGCCCGAATCGCGGGATCCTGGACAAGGTCTTGTTCGATTCGCTCCTTGCCCCGACTCAGAAGATCGTTGACGGTGAGCTGTTCCCCGGTGTTACGGGGAATGAAGAATGGGACTCCATTGAGTCCCAGCGAGTCGGCCGCTTGGAAGATACCAACGAGGAATTCCGCGGTCTGCTCGGCTCGACTTTGTTGAGCCAGAGCTTCTTGTTTGGCCGCCCGCTCGGCCTCGGCGTTCTCGAGCGCGATACGCTCGGCGTCCTGAGCCCGCTCTTGGGCTTCCAACGCCTCTTGTTGGGCGATTCTCGCCTTGTGGGCTTCCTCAATGGCCCGATCACTGCTGTCCTTCTCGCTGACCAAGGCCATGGCCGCGGCATCCTTAGCCGACCGCTCCGCCGCTTCCGACAACAACAACCGTTGATTGGTCGCCGATACGACTCCAAAGGCGACCGTCAGCGTGGCGACCAGCGCGAGACTCGCCGCGCCGAGGCTCGCCGAGAGTCGCTGGTGGTGGCGGGCCCAACGCGCGCAGCGTTCCAAGACGCTACCTCGGTGACAGCTGACCGGTTCATCCGCCATGTAACGTTGGAGATCCTCGGCCAATTCGCGAGCCGAACCATGGCGTTGTCCCGGATCCTTCGCCAAGGCCTTGAGACAGATCGCCTGCAGTTGACGGGGAATCGCGCGCCAACTCTTGCGCGGCGGATCGATTCGGCCCGAGCGAACTTGTAGCAACACCGTCGTGAGATCTCGACCCGATACCGGTGGCGACCCCGTGAGAATGTGGTAAAGCGTCGCTCCCAGCGCGTAGATGTCAGCGGCGGGCCCAATCGAGTCGGTGTCTCCCGAGGCCTGTTCGGGACTCATGTAAGCCGGTGTTCCCACCATCGCTCCCGCGATCGTCTCCGCGGCCGGGCTGAGCCCAGGAATCACGGGCTCGTTGGCGCTCGGCTCGGAGTCGAGCGTGGCTTGGGAGCCGGGCGAGGTGTGAGACGCGTCGGCATGTGTTCGCGGACTTTCAGGCAAGGTGTTGATGGCGTCGACTTCGGCCATCGGCGATTCAGAAGGTGGCGCGTCACCGAGCGGGTCCAGCGATTCGGAACGT
>JAGQPS010000046.1:0-11903 GCA_020426595.1 Planctomycetales bacterium | reverse complement strand
CGTCCCACCACCGAGCGACTTCGCTAATCCCCAATCGACCACCAAGGTCTCTCCAAAAGGACCGACCATGATGTTCGACGGCTTGATATCACGATGAAGAATGCCTCGCGAGTGAGCGAATTGAATCGCCTCGCACACTTGAATCAGGCGACTGAGTAGTTGGCGAAATTCGACCGCGAGTGTTCCCGCAAGCCGCGTTCGTTCCGACCTGTTCTGATGAAAGTCCTTCAACACCTCGTTGAGACTGCGTCCCTCGATCAGTCGCATCGCGTAGTACGGTCGACCGTCGTCACCAAATCCCATGCCGTACACGGGGACGATGCCAGGGTGCTCGAGGCGACCCGTCACCTCACCCTCGACCAAGAATCGACGCCGGCTCTCTCGTTGGTCCGCGCTGCGCGGCGAGATCTCCTTCAATGCCACCCGTCGATTGAGTTCCCGATCCTCCGCGACGAATACCTCGCCCAGATTTCCGCGAGCCAAGAACGAGATCTTGGTGAACCGTGGAGTCCGCGGATCGAGCGATCGATTCAAGTCGTGCGTCGGCCCGACTGACGCATCGCCAGCTGGGTGGCTCGCGAGAGTCGCGGTTCCGACGACGGTTTGGTCGTGAGCCACTTCATCAACGCTGGATTCGATCGGCGTGCCGTCACTGGGTTTCAACGAGACCGTTGCGTTCATGGCCAAGGTCGCATTGATATCCCCGTCACCCGACTCCTGCTTGATCGGATCGTCATCCGGCGGAGGCGAGGCGGCTGGAGAACTCGTCGGCAGGGTCGCCCGAGGCGCGGTAGCGGTCGCCGTGAGCGATGCCCGCAGCGACGGAGGCACGCGGAGTTCCGAGAGAATCTCGGATAAGCCACCCGCATGGCGACTCATCAGTTCATCGACGCGAGACTCCAGGCTTGGACGTCGATCGGCCGACAAGCATTGCCGTTCGATTAGCACCTCGACAACGGATCGATGCTGGGCGAGAGCCGTTGATAAGGCGTCGAGAATCGTCGATGGTGGAATCTGGTAATCGACCGAGGCCAGTGCCGCCACGACGTGCTGCACGGTCGAATAGTCGCCGGACATAAGGCTCCCCGTCCACAAACATTGGTCAAACACGGCCGTTCAGTGACGGAGTTCGCGACTCGCTCGAAACGAAAACCACTCGTTCGTTCATCGCGATCCGCCGGCTCGATGACCACGCTGCCCAGTATAAAGGGGCCGTGGCCGATAGCTTCACCACGAATGCGGGGAGGAACAGCGGTTTGTAAGCGAGTCGGCTCGAATGAGGTAACTCGAATCAGGGGCGAACCCAGGGTATCTCCCATGCCGTCGGGTACTCGCCACGATGAAACTCATCCAAGAGTGACGCTCTCGAGGCGACGATGGAGCGCGACCGCTTTCGCGACTTTCCATCAGCCCAGGTCGAGTGTTCCCCAGAGACTTGGGTCCTCGGCAAAAGGAAATTCCGTGCCGAGGTTCCAGCATTGCGAGCCCAGCTCGCGATCAACGACCTGGTAGAAGAAACCCAGCCGTGGTTGTTCATCTGGCGCGAAACCGGAGAGCACCGTCGTGGGAAGGTGCAGAGCCAGCCAGTATCCATCGGGCAAGCGTTTGGAGACCACTGGCAATCGCGAGTTGGTCATTGTCTTGGGGGCTTCACGAGCTCGATTGATCGGCAGCATGAACGCATAGGGATCGATGCCCGCCTTACCCGCGCCAATCGGCGCGGCCATGAACCGATGACAAAAGCGACTCGCTCGATGGATCGTGTGGGTGTCTCGCGTGTCGATCCACACATGCAATCCGTCGCTCTCGGCGGCCATGCCCTCGCGGCACCAAGAGACTTGTTGCTTTCGAGTCACCTGCGTGGTGAAGAATAAGCCGGAGTCGTTCCAAGCCCCGCGCACATCCGCGAACGGACGTTTCCCCGCCAACTCGGCGAACGTTGGGATCTTGGCCGATTCGGGGAGCTCCACGCCTCCCCGTTCCCACGAGCCTTGGAAGCGACTCAGCGGAAACCGATATCGAAACAGAGCCCCTGGGTTGATCAGGGGCACCATCGGTTTGGGCGAATTCTCGTCGCTCATGCCATCCGCTCCCGCCCCGGTGATCGAACTCAGTGATCGAACTCAGTGATCGAACTCAGTGATCGAACTCGGTGATCGAACTCGGTGAGACCCATGCGCGGCTCGCTCGATCCCAAGCCGACGAACGGGGAGCGCGCCCAGGTCTAAAAACAACAGCGCGAGCCCCATTGTTAGAGACTCGCGCTGTCACGTCTCGTCGCTCTCGCCAGGAGAGCCCATCGCGGTGGTGGGAGTGTCGCCTCGTTGGGACGAAGGCGACCCGCTTCGCGCGAAAGGGCCGATGGCACGACCGCGAACTAGCGCGGTCGACAAGTTAGCAAAGCCCGGCGGCTCGCATCTTGCTCGCGTTGCCCGCTTGACCGAAGGCGACCATGCGGTCGATGCAGACTTGCTTCATGGCGGTGCGAGCCGGAGTCAGGTAATCGCGCGGATCGAACTTCTCCGGATGCTCGAACAGCACCTTGCGAATCGCACCGGTGATCGCGAGCCGATTGTCGGTATCGACATTGATCTTGCGAACACCCGACTTGATTCCCTTTTGAATCTCCTCGACCGGAACGCCCCAGGTCTGACGGATCTGTCCGCCAAACTGGTTGATGATGTCTTGCAACTCTTGAGGCACGCTCGAGCTGCCGTGCATCACGAGATGGCAGTTGGGGATGCGTCGGTGAATCTCCTCGATGCGGCTCATCGCCAGGATCTCACCATCCGGCTTACGAGTGAACTTGTAGGCTCCGTGGCTCGTGCCGATCGCGACCGCCAAGGCATCGACTCCGGTTTCCTCGACAAACCGAGCGGCCTCGTCCGGATCGGTGAGCAGCTGGTCGTGCGACAACTTACCCACCGCGCCGTGACCGTCTTCCTGCTCGCCCTCGCCGTGCTCGAGCGAACCGAGGCAGCCGAGCTCGCCTTCGACGCTGACGCCTTTCGCGTGCGCCAATTTGACGACGTCCGCGGTCACCTTGACGTTGTAGGCATAGTCGGCCGGAGTCCGACCGTCTTCCATCAGCGATCCGTCCATCATGACGGAGGTAAAGCCGTTGTCGATCGCGCTCGAGCAAGTGGCGACGCTGTTTCCGTGATCCTGGTGCATCACGACCGGGATGTGGGGATAGAGCTCGGTGGCCGCGAGCATCAAGTGCCGCAGATAGGCATCTTGCGAGTACTTGCGAGCGCCGCGTGAAGCTTGGACGATCACCGGCGAGTCGGTCTCGTCGGCGGCTTCCATGATCGACTGGATCTGTTCCATGTTGTTCACGTTCAACGCGGCCACGCCGTAGTCATTTTCAGCGGCATGGTCCAGAACCAATCGCAGCGGAACCAGAGGCATTTGAGGAATCTCCCATCTTTGGCAAACAGCAGCGACGAATGCTCGCGAGGGATCGACCCTCTCCCACGATCATTGGTGGACGCTTCTCTTACCCGCAATTATCCAACTCGGCCTGGACACCACAAGCCGGGCCTCGGTCTTGACGGATCGCCCGAGAAACGCCGCCGTTTGACCCGAAGGCCGCGAGTCACTGGGCGGCTCGCGGAAACCGTCGTGGTGTTTGTTCTCCTGGCAAGGGAGAACGTCGCCTCCGCCGAGAGATTCAAGCATCGTTCGACCGGACGAAACCGTGAACGCGATGACCACTGGAACAGCTCGATCCGTTCCAGTGGGGAGATCCTCGCCCTTGCGGTCTCGCACGGGAGAATGGTTGCTTCTCGCTGTCGGTCGCACCGAGGTCTCGACGGAGTCCGACCGACAGGGATCCACGCGGCCATAAGGGCTGTCCGCCAGTCGACCGAGCGATGGGGGCAAGGCGAGATTCTTGCTCATCGCGCGACTCGCGACTGCTCAGCGAGGCCGTCCTTGCGGATCGAAATAGCGAAGAAAGGTCTCCGTCATTTCCCGTTTCTGTCGAGCTCGTAATTCCCGAGTCAAAACGGAGCCATGATCGGCCCCCGGCACGATTTCGATATCGGCGTCACTTTCGAGCCGTTCCAGCTCTTGCTTGAGCAGGATCGTCGCTCCCTCGAGATAGAAGGTATCGAGCGTTCCCATGACGACGTGCAGTTTCCCCGCGAGCGGTTCGCGGAGCTCCGACCAGTTCTCTCGCAAGGTCAGGCTGATGTCGTAGGGTTTCCAGGCATCGGCCACCTCGGCTCGCACTTCCCCCGAAGTCCGATCCCACATCAAGGCCGGTCGCCCCGAGTCATCGAGTGGACTGAAGACCGCCTCGAAGGAACGCAACTGCCCGCCGCGTCCGAGGACGTCGTCCATCAAGCCAAAATCAACGTACCAAACCACCGGTGTTTCGCCTCGACGGGCGAGCGGTTTGCGCGAGCCATCCGCCTCGAAATACAGACTCTCCGCGGGACGGGCGTAAAGGTTGGTGCGCTGATAATCGCGAAAGTCGACGGGGTCCGGCGACGAACTCCAAACGCCACCGAATGTTTCCGGGTAGGTCACCTGCAACCAGAGGCTCGACCACCCGCCGCTGCTATGGCCGGTGACGTAACGGGCTCGCGAGTCGGCCACGGTGCGAAAACGGGAATCGATGGTCGGAATCATCTCCTCGATCAAGGCCCTTCCCCGCGGACCATTGGTCGCGCTGTCCGCGTAAACGTGGTGCCCCCATTTGCATTCCCCGCTCAGCAGCACCTGGATGAACTCGACTTCGTCATCGCTCGGCGAGCCCGCGGACCGCGCGGCCGACGCGGCCATTTGAGGCAGGTGCCCACCAAAACCAGAAATGCGATAGATGACGCCATACCGGCGTTCCGGTTCGTCGTAGTAGCTCGCTGGGAGAATGATGGCCGCATGGTCGAGCACTTCTCGCCCATGGAAATCACTGAGCAACTCGCTGCGTTCCTCGTACTGACGCACGTAACGACTCTCGGGCCACGGCGTGGCCGTCACGACCTGATCGAGTTCAAGCGAAAGCTCGAAACCCTGATCCTCGCTCACTTCGAGCATCGCGGCTTGCGAGTAGTAGCTCCCCACGCCCGCTTCGGGATCCGGATAGTAAAAGTCGGTATCGAAAATGGCGGCGACGCGATAGCGACCGGGAGCCAGCTCGGACAGCGGTCCAGGAAAACCGAGGGCCTGATCGTCGATCCGTCGCGTCTGTCCTGGCCGCCAATCGGTGACATCCACACCAAAGAACGGCTCGGGGCTAAACCACGATGGGCTCAAGGTCACTCGCCCCGCGCCTCGTTGGGTCAAGAAGACCAGCAGCCGGCCGGAGGACGCGATCGGCTTGGCATCCGCCGGCAGGATCACCGAGATCTCGCGAGTCTCGGCTCGGGAGTCGGGGGCCTGGGCGTTGGCGACCGGCGTCGCGGCGGCTGATTGAGCCGAGACCTCGCCGACGCAGCCGACGAGAATCGTGCCAAGTCCGAGTAAAAGGAACAGGGCGGAACGATTGGGAGTGGAAACACGACTCGCGATTCTCGACATGATGAACTTTCCTCTTCCTACCAATCGTGAAGTTTCTCGCCCGGTTCGACGGGGGTGGCGGCGCGTCCGTTCGCGGACATCGCGCTCACCGGGCGTTACTCTCGTACCGCGTCCAAGTCGCGACGACCACGGGGCTGGCTTTGCCAGAAGGTCCACATTGTTCCTTCTCCTGACGGCGAACGCTATACTGCGCGCTGCGTGAGCTGGAGGCGTGGCCTCGAGTTTTCAGACGGCGGTTGCCAGGGATTCCCCTTGGGCCGCCACGACATCGAGCCAATCATGAGCGACTCCGCCACGGATGACTCATTCGGCTTGGCGGTGCGGACCGACCCGTCGAGACGTGGTGTCTCCCGCGAAGTTGTCCCGCTCCCGAACGTCTCGCCACGCGATGCGTTTGGCTCGTGAGTCCTCCTCCCAACGACCCTTAGATCTCCATGGCCAAGTACGTTGTTCGCTACGGATCGATGCGCCAGCTCGGCGTCATGAACTCTCGCCCCGAAGGTCTCCGTCGAGGTGATCGAGTCGTAGCGCGCACGCCGCGGGGAATCGAACTTGGCGAGGTGCTCTGCGAAGCCACCGAGGACGCTCTCTCCCATCTGGACGAGCCGACGCACGGGCAGGTCCTTCGTCTCTTCAGCGAGGACGACGCGGCTCAAGCGGCGACTCAGGCGGCCCAATCGAACGAGATCTACAAGACCTGTCGTCAGCGAATCGCCGAGGAGGGATTGGACATGAAGTTGGTCGACGTCGAGCAGGTGCTCGGTGGAGACCGAGTCGTCGTGTATTACGTGTCGGAGGACCGCGTCGATTTTCGCAACCTGGTGAAACTCCTCGCCACCGACCTCAAGACTCGTATCGAGATGCGGCAGATCGGCGTGCGTGACGAAGCCAAGTTGTTGGCCGACTATGGCGACTGTGGTAAGCCGGTGTGTTGCAACACGCACCTTTCCAAGATGCCACCGGTTTCGATGAAGATGGCCAAGCTACAAAAAGCGACGCTTGACCCCAACAAGATCTCGGGGCGATGTGGCCGGCTCAAATGTTGCCTGCGTTACGAATACGACACCTACGAAGCGATCATCAAGGAAATGCCGAACGTTGGCTCGGAGATCGTGACGCGCGACGGTAAGGCTCGGGTGTTGGCTCAGGAGATTCTGTCCGAACAACTGCTCGTCGAAACCGAGGACATGCGTCGAACGATGATTCATTCGAGCGAGGTGCTGAGCGTGACTCGGCGAGGCTCGAATCGACAAGCCCGTTCGGCCGGGCGACGGCCGCCGGTCGATCGAAGTCCGGATGGCAACGACGCGCGCGGCGAACGAGGCGGTCGCGCGGGCGGAGGACGCCGCGACGCGCCTGGCGCTCCCCCAGCGCCACGCGACGACAAGCCGGATCGGCGCGCCGGACTCGATCCACTCGAGGATACCGCGGTGGCCGATGAGTTGAAGCGAGACGATCGGCCCGCTCCGTCCGACCGAGACACCTCCCGAGGCTCCGACCGACCATCAGCTCCGGTTCACGGACCGCGCGATGGAGCCAACGCTCCCGCGATGCCCGATTCAGCCTCGGAACCCAGCACCGGCTCGGAAGCCGCGGGTGACGATGAGTCGGTTGATCGAGAGGCCCGTCGTCCCAATCGACGTCGTCGCGGCTCACGTGGCAAGGGGCGAGGCCGACAAGGGGAGCCGCCGAGCGGAGATCGTCCCGCGGGCTCGAATGACGAAGCGTCGCAACGCGGCACGAGTGATTCGGCGGGAGCCGATTCGTCGGAGAGTGGCGACTCGAGCGACTCAACACGAGGGGAAGAATGAGTTACCAAGATACGGATTTGCTGCCGTTGCTCGAGCGGGATCGGCGGTATCCGATGGAAGCCTATCGGTTCATCTACGACGCGTTGAAGTTCGCCCAGGAAGACCTTCACATGGGTGCCGACGAGGAGTCGGAGGATCGAGAGGAACAAGATCTCACCGAACGTCATCTGACCGGCCAGGACCTTTGCGAGGCGATTCGTCGATATTCCTTGCAGCAGTATGGGTACATGGCGAAAGTCGTGTTGAATCGACTGGGCATGCACTGTACCCGTGACTTCGGCAACGTGGTCTACAACTTGATCGGCATTGGCATGATGCGCAAGAGTCGCCAGGATCGGCGTGAGCACTTCGACGATGTCTATGACTTTGAAATCGTCTTCCGGCAAGAGTATCGGTTTGAAGTGCGGGACTAGGAACTGGCCATGACCACCGCGCGGTAGCCGAAGCGCGATGGGCGCCTCGAGGTAGTCGTAGCGCGGTGTGGCTGTCTCGCGCCCCATGCCATCCGCCACCTTTCGGTCCGCATTCCCGCGACGAAGAGACTCGCATGAGCAAATCCAAGCAACGGCCCAGCCCGTCCGAGCCCACGAGTGTCGAACCGGCGGCATCGCGCGAGCCGGCTTGGCGAGCCCGGACTCCGGCCGATCCACCTCAGCCACGCCTTATCCCGCTCGTGGTGGCTTTGTCCCTATTTGGCTTGTGGTTGCTCTTCTTGACTTGGCAGTGGCTCGGCTAGACGCGGCTCGGCCAGTCGCGGCTCGGCCAGTCCCGATGATCGCCTGCCGCCCGACATCTCGATCGAGACGGCACACGACGCACTCTCCGCGACTCGACGTCGCCTAGACGGCGGCCACCGGCTGACGTCCCGCTTTCTTGCAGACTTTCGCGTAGAGCTTCCAGGACTTCTTGTCCTGCATCAGGGCTGGATGCAACTGGAAGACTTGCTCCCACTTTTCCGCGGCCTTATCGAACTGCCTTGTATTGGTGTAGAGGTCGACAAGAACCAGGATCGGGTGGGGATCCTGCGGGTGCATCTGGGACACGTGCTCGTAACTCGTGATCGCCTGATCGACTTGTCCCGCGCTAAAGTAATACCTAGCCAACATGGCCATCATGAAGTCGGGATCATCCGCGTTCTCAATCGCCTCTAAATACAACGCCTCCACTTCCGGCTTGGGGCCCTTCGTGTGCCCCAGGGCGGCGTTCATGACCGAGTAGTAATACTTCATGCTCGGATCGAGCGAAAGTTGCTCGATCAACGGAGTCAACTGATCGGTCGCATCCAGAGCGACCAACATGTCAACCGACGAGAAGAGGAACGAGTCGATCGGTTCCGGCTCACCCTCGTTGCTTGGCAGCGTGGTTTGTCCCTGCTTCGCGGATTCGATCGCCTGTCGACAACTTTCAATCATCGAATTCGCCATGTCGATCGAGACGGGTTGATCGACCAAGAGCATCTGATTGCATGAAGAGCAGAGCTTGAGCACCCGCTTACGCGAACCAAGTGGAATCAACGGGATGAAATAGAGGTGCCCAAAATTGGAACCGTCGTAGCTCTTTTGCCAGCCAAAGCCATTGCACGCGAGGCATTGCCCAAAGCTCTTCACCGAACGCTGTTGGAAGTAGTAGCGTGAGCCGTAGATGACGAACATGGTCGAGGTCCTTCAAACGCGGAGTAAGACTCGCAATGGCGTCCCGAGGATTGGTGGGTCCTTGTTGGGTGAGCCGCAGTGTATCGCGTACCCGTTCGAGTGTCGACGCACGGAACGTTTCGCGTCGCGAGGTTCGCCGCCCCGCGTTTTCAGGCACCGCCCCGCGGGCGAAAAGCCGACCCCGCGGGCGAACATCGGCTCAGGAGCCAAGCACCTGTTTCAACACTCGGCCATGGACGTCGGTCAGCCGGAAATCCCGCCCCGCATGGCGATAGGTCAGCCGCTCATGATCGAGTCCGAGGGCATGCAGTACCGTCGCCCACAGGTCATACACATCGCACGGGTCCTCGACCGCTTGGTAACCCAACTCGTCCGTCGCCCCGTACACCGTACCCCCTTTCACTCCGCCTCCCGCCATCCAGATGCTGAAGCCAAACGGGTCGTGGTCCCGGCCATCCGAACCTTGTGAAAAGGGCGTTCGGCCAAACTCGCCCGCCCAAACGACCAAAGTGCTCTCGAGCAATCCACGTTGTTCCAAATCGGTCAGCAGCGCCGCCAGCGGTTGGTCGACTTGATGGGCCATCTTGCCATGGCCTTCTTGCAGGGCTCCATGATGGTCCCACGGATTGGCTCCGTTGCCACCACCTAGGTTGTAAGCCAAGCAACTGAGCTCCACGAAACGGACTCCCCGTTCGATCAAGCGTCGAGCGAGCAAGCATTGTCGCCCATAGGCCGCCGTCTTGGGCTCGGGATCCTCGAGTCCATACATTTCCCGCGTCGCTTGGGTTTCGTCGCTGAGATCGACCAGATCGGGAACCGCCGTCTGCATGCGGTACGCCATTTCATAGTTGCGAATGGCGGCCTCGATCGGGTCGGTGTCGGTCACTTGCCGGGCGAACTCGCGATCGGCTTGTTCGAGGAATCGCAAACGCCCCTGCTGCACCTGATCGAGTTCGCGCGGTCTCACGTTGCGCAGCGGTTCGTCTCGATCGACCGTGAGCAGCGAGGCTTGATGGTTGGCCGGCAGGAAGCCGCTGGAAAACAGGCTCACACCACCATGCGGTACGGTCGAGTCACCGCTACCGAGCACGCAAAAACCTGGTAGCTCGTCGGTCATCGAGCCGAGTCCATAGTTGATCCAGGCGCCGGCACTGGGATGCCCAAGAAACGGGAAACCGGTGTGCATGAAGAAGTTGCCTTGCGCATGCTCACTGAACTTCGCGGTCATCGAACGCACGATCGCCATCTTGTCGACGCACTGGCCCAGTTTGGGAAACAGGTCGCTGACCTCGATGCCGCTTTCACCATAGGGGCGAAAGCCCCACGGGCTCGCCATCATCGTGCCGTTGTTGTTGAACTGAGTCCGCGCGGCGGCGAAGGGAATCGGTTGGCCATGGAGCTGCTTCAATGCCGGCTTGGGGTCGAAGCTATCGACTTGCGACACTCCACCCGACATGTAACAGAAGATAACTTGCTTGGCCGTCGCCGGATGATGGGGCGCGGGAAGGCCGTCCGCATCGTCGGCCTTCCCCAGACGCGTCGCCTGGTTCAGAAGGCTCGCCGCGGCAAGCCAACCAAAGCCCGAGGCCGCTTGCTGCAGCCACGCGCGACGAGTGCCGCGCGAAGGTCCGATTCCGCGAAGGGACGGAAGGTTGGATTCATGGTGGTTTGACATGGCGGGTATTCACTTGCGGAAGAGCAGCGAGACGGAATCTCACGATCGACGGGTTTGCTGGAGGGACGGTCAGTCGACGTACATCAACTCCTTGAGGTTGAGCAACGTCAATGCGAGCTGAGCCCAATCGTCGGCCGGATCGATCGTTCCCCCAGCGGCGCTACGCAGTTCGCTCAAACGTGCCTCGGCCTCGTCTTGCCGTTTCGAAAGTAGTTGCCACTGTTCCCGGTCCGCGGGGCTCATGGCGGCCAGCAATTGGGACCGAGTCACATGGCTGGGACCGAGTTGTTGACGCCGCGACACTTCCTCGGCGGACAAGTCGTGATCGAACAATGCGGCGGAAAGAATCGTGCCTCGGAGCAAGCGATTGCCGCCGGCGGGCGAGTGACGCAGCCCCAGTAACACGCGGGTTGTCCCCGCGGCATGCGAGACCAACGGGCTCTTGCGAATGCCGTGGCCATGGAGCTCGCCATCGCGGTAGGCGCGAATGGTTCCATCGGCCGCGTACGTCCACACGAGGTGGACGAATCGCTCCGTCGCTTCCGACTCGTCATCCCCTTGGAACGAAAGAGTCCGATCGAAGAAATTGCTGCCCGCCAACCAACGTCGCGGTTCCTGTTCGCCATAGACGATCGCATCGAATGTGATTCCATCCGGGGTTTCGAGAGACATCACGCCTCCCCCTTGCTGGTCGAGCGTGGCGAGCCGGACCCATGCTTCCATGCTCCTTGCCTCCAGCGCCACGGGAATCGTTTCCGATGCCGCCCAGCCATTACCGCTCAACTCCAATCCATCGGTTCCGCGACGCGCGTCACCGGATAGAGTCAACGCGAGATCGCTTTCCTCGTTCGGGTCGGTGTCGCGGAAGTTCCATTCATGAAGCGGAGTCGGAGCCACGACGGGATTGGTCGTGCGCGTACCCTCGAGTTGCTCGCGGTAGGGCCGTTCGATGGCGAGGAGTTGTTGGTTCAGTTCCTCGAGCAGCGCCGCCTGTTGGGTGATATCCGCCTGGCTCCGTTCGCGAATCGTGCGAAACTCATCAAGCAATTCCAAGCACGCCGCGATCTCATGTTCGCTGGCGCCGCGCGCGAACGCCGTCAGGAACATCCGTTCGATGCGTTCCGCGTCGCTTGCATCGACCATGCCGTTCACACGACCGCCCCACGCTTGGGCCCAACGGTGAATGGTGGGGTCGTTGAGCAGCATGAGTGACTGAGCCGGCACGTTCGTCGCATTGCG
>JAGQPS010000469.1 GCA_020426595.1 Planctomycetales bacterium | reverse complement strand
CCCAATTCCAATCCGGGCGACGACCTCGATGGGCGTCTCCCGGCCGCACGATGCGGCGTGTCTGATTGAATCAACAGCCCGTCACGCTCTTGGATGTCGCGCCGTCAGGGATACCGCTGGACGGAAGTGTTGGTGGCGTAACGGGTTTGTGGCTTGTTTGAGAAGTCGAAGAATCCCTCGCTCACGCTTCGGGTTTCCTTTGTCTTTCCACGCTTTTGACTTGGCCGACTTGGCCGACGACAGCGCGAAATCAAAACGACGGCCGGAATGATTTCGGCCTGATTTCCTTTGGGGTGGGGCGAGAAATAGCCGGACCGTGACTAGGAAAAGGTGGCGCCTCCCGCGTCGCAAGTCCGCGATCGATGAGGACTTGGTCGTCAGTTTGGAGTCGTGGAAACCGGCCGGATATCCTCGAAAGCCACAGCCATGGGCGACTCAGAAAAAATCTTGGAGCCGACAAAAATCGTGAGCAATTCAATTGCCTCGCGGCGGCGTCGCCTGATAACATTCGAGCAGTCGATTGCCGAGCCCGTTCCGGCTTCGAGCCGCTAGGCGACTCGTTGTAGGGCCAGACAAGCGACTCTTCGAATCCAGCAACGGTGAATCGTCGGTTCCTTTCCGGCTTTGCGAACCAACGATTCAAGTCAGTTCATACACCGATGCTTGGTTTCGGGATTCCCATGTTGCAAGGGACAACTCGTTAGCGGTCGCGGAACCTAGTTTCGTGACTCTTGGATGGAATGACCTTCGGCCCAGTGGCCACGGGTGATTCGATCGCTATCGCGTTGTGCCATCGATTCCCAATTTCTCGTCTCGTGGCGTTCTGCCACATCGGACGGGCGTCGCACCTCATTGCGGTGAGGCGTCCGGGAGGGATGCAACATGGCTACGGCAAAACTACGTGTGGTGCACTCGGATTGCGAAGGCGGACATGATCCGCTCGCGCCTCCCCCTTCCTCAACCTTGAATCGCATTCAGCGAATTCGTGAGCAACAGGGGGTCACGCTGCGCACCTGTGCGCGGCGCATGAAGCTCGACATGAGATCGCTCAGGGCCCAAGAGGAGCCCGAGGCGGATCTCAAGATCAGTCAACTGCGGAAGTGGCAGGAGGTTCTGGAAGTGCCTCTCGCCGATCTGGTGGAAGAAACCGATGTGCCTCTCTCGAGACCGGTGATGGAACGAGCCCGGCTCGTACGGCTCATGAAAACCGTCATGACGATTCGCGAGATGTCCGAGAAGCCGGCCGTGCAACGACTGGCTCAAACCTTGGTCGAGCAGCTCTGCGAGGTCATGCCCGAACTGCAAGGAGTTGCTTCCTGGCATAGCGTGGGGCAACGTCGCACCCTGGACGAGCTGGGACGGACCGGCGAACGCCCGGTCTCGACCGGCGCGATGCTGTCGGGACTCCTCGCTTTCGGCTCGGACGATGACTGAGCCTTCTTGATTGAGGCATCGTGCGCTCGGCAATCGCTCGCGCTTTCGTGAAGCTGACGCGATCGTCGCTCGCGGGAACCGGGCAAGGTTCGTGTGGTTGGAGCCGAAACTGATGGAAGACGCAGTGGATCGAGCCCCTGGGCGCGTTTGGCCTCATGCTGATCGCGCCGGGGGACTCGATGCCAACGGCGGTCCAACGATGCGTCCAATCGAGTCACCTTGGGTCGAGGCGTCTCGACCTTGCAATCGCGGCTAGACCTACTTGGCCCGACGCATCGGCGTCTCGTCAGTCGCCGCGCCCTAGAATGTCGCGGCAGCAAACGGCCGGACGAAAAAACTCCACCACGGCGCGATCACCAGTACGGCCACGCAGTAGCCAATCGAGATGGCTCGAATCGCGTCGTGCCGATATCGAATCCAGGGCGTTTGGAGAACGACGACGCCGGCCATGATCGGTGTCGCCATCAGCAAAGTCTGCCAGCCCCAGGTCATGCCGACGATCGCGGCGACTCCCAGCCAAGTTCCGGTCGCCGCCCCCGCACTGCCGACGACGACTGGTTCGGGCTGATCGAGCAACATGGGCGGCGGTCCCAGTTCACCATTCGGCTCAGGTGTCTCGGCGCCAATGGCGTCTTCCAGGCAAGCTTCCGGCTCGCCCTCGCCGCCCTGTCCCACGTCGGCATTCCCATCGCTGTCCAAGGCTGCGCTGTCCATTCGTGGTTCGTTCTGACCCGTCGCCGAAGGCTCGCCTAGCGTCGAACTGTCGACCTGGCACGGTTCCAACTCCTCGGAAGGTGTCCGCTCGTCGGCAGCCACCGTCTCGATTGGCGGCGCAACCGCCGTCGCGTCCGGCGACGAATCGATGGATTGCTCCTTTTCAGGAAGCCAGCGGGCGAGCAAAAGGGAGATGGCTCCCAAGCCGAGTCCCGCCCCACCGCCTACGAGCGTCGCCACCAAGTTCTCAAGGGATGGCGGCCAGGCATCGGAGTTTGGCCAGGCTGGCAACGGCATGGCCGACGTTAGCGGAAAACGCCAACCTTGAGGTGACTGAGTCAGCGGATCGACCAGCCAAGGAAGCGTGGTCGATAGGAGCGGCAAGGCGATGAACGCGGACCACCAAAACCGGGCCGGCGGCGCGTGGTCATCATGGATCATCAACGTCGCCGCCCATAGCAATGAGAAACCGACGACATGCAGCAAGTAGACCGAGAGGATGTCCCATCGACCATCGAGCAGGATCTGCGCGACCGCCGCGTCATCCAAAGGAGACGCACCCGGTAGCCATCGATTCCCGAACGCGATTCGAGCGAAATAGAAAAGCAAGAACGCCGCGCCGGTCAGGCCCTCGATAATCGGATAACGCCGCGAGATGCCGAGATGGCAGGCACGACACTTACCGCCGAGAGCGAGCCATCCAAATACCGGGATATTGTCTTGGGCTCGAATGGGAGTCCGACAACGCGGGCAACGTGAACCGCTGCGCGCCAACGAGATGCCGATCGGCATCCGATAAGCGACCACATTCAGAAAACTGCCGACCGAGGCCCCAAGGGCGAAGAACCAGATCCCAAAACCGATCTCCACCGCGCGGTCCCACAGGAGGTAATCGATGCGCGGTTGAAATCGAAAGCCATTGACCGCTCGGGTTTGACGCAATGCCTCGAGCATGTCCCAGCTGGCCAAACCGACGACGTACACCAGGGGAAGCAACACCAGGGCGGCGACGGCGATCCAGAATCCATAGGGCGATCGCTGACTCGGCATTCACGTGGCTCGAAGGTGAATAAGAAGCGGGAGAGCGGACGGATCGACGGGGCCTTGGGCCTAGGTCGCTGGTTTCAGTTTAATTGGCAGTTGATCAATCTTGGCGGCCAAGATGAAGTCGTTCTCGCT
>JAGQPS010000468.1 GCA_020426595.1 Planctomycetales bacterium | reverse complement strand
TGGAACGGCAAGCAGATCATTCCGGAAACTTGGGTCGAGCAAGCGACTAGCAAGCAAGTCGAAAACGGCTCCAATCCCAACAGCGATTGGAACCAAGGCTACGGTTTTCAGTTTTGGCGTTGTCGACACGGAGCCTTTCGCGGTGATGGCATGGCGGGACAGTTCTGTATCGTTATCCCAGAGCAAGACGTGGTCGTGGCGATGACGGCGAACTGCAGGGACATGCAGGCGGAATTGAACGTGGTGTGGGACAAGTTGTTGCCCGCCCTCGAACCCGAGGCCATTCCGAATGACGATGCGGCGCTGAGCCAATTGCAGGCCGCCATCGATGCCCTGGGTCGGGAATGAGGCCGACTCGGTTGGCACGGTCCTCGTTTCGCTTGTTGTTGAAGCGAGCGTGCCAACGATTGGAAATGTCGCCTTTGCGGCGGACGCCCCCACTTCGGAACTCCGCATCGATTTCCCGAGGCTCGATTCTTAAAGAGAGCCTGAGTCGCGAAAAGAGGTAGTACGGTGGAGCTGACCGACGAACGGATTCGGATTCGAGGAGCGCGGACCCATAATCTCAAGAGCGTCGATGTCGATATTCCCCGCAACCAGTTTGTCGTGGTGACGGGACCCAGTGGAAGCGGTAAGAGCAGTCTCGTCTTCGATACGCTATTCGCCGAGGGACAACGCCAGTACATCGAGACTTTGTCGATCTACGTCCGGCAAATGATCGACCAGATGGAACGCCCCGAGGTCGATTCGATCACGGGGTTGCAGCCGACGCTGTGCATTGATCAGAACCCAGGTAGTTTCAATCCCCGGTCGACCGTCGCCACGGTCACCGAAATCTATGACTACCTGCGTTTGCTGTTCGCGCGGTGCGGCGAAGTCTCGTGTTACTCGTGTGGATCCCCGATTCGGCAACAGACCACGACACAAATCCAAGAGCGACTGGCCGCGCTCCCCGTGCGAACCCGTTTGATGATTCTCGCGCCGATGGTGCGCGGTCGCAAAGGGGCTCATCAAGACGTGTTGGCCGAGATCCGCAAGGCGGGACTCGTGCGAGTGCGCGTGGATGGGGAATTGCACGATGTCGATCATGTGCCGGCTCTTGATCCTCGCAAGAACCATTCGATCGAGGCGATCATCGATCGGATCATCGTCAAGGACGACAGCGAATCACGTATCTCGGAAGCGGTGCAAGTCGCGTGCAAGTTCGGCCAGGGACTCGTCACCTCGATCTACCAGCAGCCAGGTCCCGAGGGCGATCAGGAGCCTTGGACCGAGGAGCTCGCCAGTACGCTGTACTCTTGCTCGCAATGTGGACTGAGTTACGAGGAGCTCGAGCCTCGTACCTTTAGCTTCAACAGTCCGTATGGAGCGTGCCAACATTGCGACGGCCTCGGTGTCGTCGAACGCTTTGACATCGAAATGGTCTGGCCTGACCGCGGTGTTTCGGCCGCGGACGGCGGTTTGCTCCCATGGAAGCTGCTCAAGAAGTCGACGCTGACCACGCAACAAACCGCCGTCGCGGAGTTGCTCGAATCCGCCAAGCTGACGCTCGATTCACCCCCGGACCAATGGTCCGGAGCGGTCTGGGAGAAGTTCCTCCACGGTTCGACCAAGAAGCCCAAGTTCCTTGGGATTCTCGACCAACTCGAGAAGGCGTATTCGACCGAAACGAACGAAGCGCGTCGCGAGAAGCTCAGCGCCTTCCGGGGACGCGTGAAATGCCGCGAGTGCGAAGGCTCGCGTTTGAGGCGCGAGGCGAATCATGTGCGAGTCGCTGGACTGACGATTGGCGAAGTCACGGGGCTATCGATCGATCGGTGTTTGGAGTTCTTCCAAGAAAAAGTCGCACCGACCGCGGACGAGCAGATCGCTCGCCCATTGCTACGTGAGATCAACCGGCGACTGGAGTTCTTGGTCAAGGTTGGCGCGGAGTACCTTTCGCTGGATCGCTCGGCCGACACGCTTAGCGGCGGGGAATTGCAGCGAGTGAGACTCGCCACCAATATCGGCTCGGGGCTGTGCGGTGTTTGCTACATCCTCGACGAGCCATCGATCGGACTCCATCCTCGCGATAATGCTCGGCTGATTGGCGCGCTGCGGGAACTTCAACGTCAAGACAACACGGTCGTGGTCGTCGAGCACGATGAAGCGGTGATGCGCGAGGCCGATTGGTTGATCGATATCGGACCTCACGCGGGAATTGGGGGTGGGAAAGTCGTCGCTCAAGGAACGGTGGCCGACGTCTCGCGCGATGCGGCGAGTCCGACGGGTGAGTTCCTTTCCCAACGACGGGCCGTCGGAGGACTTAACGAGGCCCAGGGCACCGGCGGGCGGGCTCGACGAACTCGCAAAAGCGACTCGGAAATCACGCTGACCAACGCCCGCACGAACAACCTCCGCGGCGTTGACCTGCATTTGCCGCTCGGACTGTTCGTCGCCGTCACCGGCGTGAGTGGTTCGGGCAAGAGCTCGCTCATCAATGAAACGTTGGCTCCGGCCATTCAGCGGAAACTCGGTTTGCCGAGCGCTAAGCCAGGTCCGCATGATTCGTTGCGAGGCGCGTCCCAGGTGCAGCGGCTGATCGTCGTCGATCAATCCCCGATCGGACGCACGCCACGTGGCAACGCGGCGACCTACACCGGCGTGTTCGACGAGATCCGTAAGGTCTACGCGCAAACGAAACTCTCGAAGCAACTCGGTTTTCGAGCCACCCGCTTTAGTTTCAACGCCAAGGGTGGTCGTTGCGAGGATTGCCAAGGCCTCGGCGTGCAACGCATCGAGATGAACTTCCTTCCCGACCTCTACGTGCCTTGCCCGCAGTGTCGTGGCAAGAGATTCAATCGTCAGACCTTGCAGGTCTTGTTTCGCGGTCGTTCGATCGCCGATGTGCTCGAGATGGAAGTCGATGAAGCACTGGTGTTCTTCGAGAACATTTCGTCCATCGTCAAGATCCTCCAGCCTCTTTCGGATGTCGGCTTGGGTTACCTCAAACTAGGTCAACCCGCGACAACGCTTTCCGGCGGCGAGGCGCAGCGCGTCAAGCTCGCGACGGAGTTGGCCCGCGCATCGAGTCAGCACACGTTGTTCGTTTTTGACGAGCCGACGCTGGGATTGCATTTCGTCGACGTCGACCGTTTGCTCAAGGTCATTCACCGACTTGTCGACGCGGGCAATTCCGTCGTGGTGGTCGAACACCATTTGGATCTTGTTCGCCAAGCGGACTGGGTGATTGATCTGGGGCCCGAGGGTGGGCAAGGGGGTGGCGACATCGTCGTCGAAGGAACTCCCGAACAGATCGCGGCGTGCACCACGAGTCATACCGGGGCGTTTCTACGGC
>JAGQPS010000467.1 GCA_020426595.1 Planctomycetales bacterium | reverse complement strand
GTTTTCATGTTGCGCTTTTCACGCATCACCCAGGCCAATCAATTCAAAAGCGTGAAAAACCAAAGGAAACCCGAAGCGTCAGCGAGGGATTCTTCGCCTTCTCAAAAATCCATCAACCCGTTACGCAACCAACACTTCCGACTCGCGGTATCCCTGAATGCGCAACATCTAAAAGCGTCAGCGAGGGACTCTTCAAATTCTCAAACAAGTCAACGACTCGGTTGATCACCAACACTTCCGTCTAACCCACTTCTGCAAGCGCGACTTACCAAGCGTCCGCGGGAATTCGATGCTTCCGCCGACAAGCCGACAACCCACCACCCTCTTCCAACGGAATGAGCGACAATACCTCTCCGTTAGCCCGAGACCGTGTCGGGCCAATGCCCATCGACGACCAGTTTCTTTAGCTCCGCCAAGAACGACCGCATCGCCCGAGCACGGTGACTGATCATCGACTTGACCGCGTCTCCCAACTCGGCAAAGGTCCGATGATACTCAGGTATCTCGAAGTACGGATCGTAACCAAAACCTCCGGATCCCAGAGCCTCGTCGACGATTCTTCCTCGACAGATCGCCTCGACGTCGATCCGAATCGCACCGCTTGGATCGGCCAAGCATGCATGACAGACATAATGAGCCGAGCGACCTTCGGTCGATATTCCCGCGAGCTTTTCCATCAGCAACGCGTTGTTCTTCGCGTCGGTCGCATCGGGGCCCGAGAACCGCGCGCTGATCACACCAGGGGCGCCGCCAAGAGCATCGACGCATAGCCCGCTGTCCTCGCCCAATACCCACTGCCCGAGCGCGACAGCTTGCTGAGCGGCCTTGAGGCGTGCGTTCTCCGCGAAGGTGGTTCCCGTTTCGTCGACCTCGATCGCGTTGGGGTAGTGACTCAATGAAACCGGTTCGATCCCCGTGCCTCGCAGCAGGATCTCCAACTCACGTTGCTTCTTGGCATTGCGGGTACCAAGCACGAGGACATTACTAGGAGCACTCATGGCGGCCTTCTTGGACGGGATAGGGTTGGCCTGGGTGGCACGGTGCGAGTCACTCGCGCGTTAGAACGCGGCCCGCAAGATGTCGAGCAAATCCTGCTCGGTGGGCCGGCGAGCGCACAACCACATCAATCGTTGGATCCGCCAGCTCTTGCGAGCGAACTCCGGCAATTGATCCTCGGTGACTCCCAGGTCGCGGAGGCGATGGGCAATGCCGATGCTTTGTCGCAATTGGATGACTCGATCGATCGCCGCCTCGGCCATGGAGCGGTCATCCCCTTGCTCGGCACACCCCAGGGCGCGTGCGATGTCCGCGAGCACTCGAGTCCGCACCGGCAAGATGAATCGCATCACATACGGCAAGAGACAACCGTTGCCTTCGCCATGGGAGCAGTGCACGGCGGCTCCGATCGGATATTCGAGTGCGTGCACGATGCCGACGCCACAATTGCTGAAGGCCAGACCAGCGAGCGTGGCCGCGAGACTCATCTGATCTCGAGCCGCTCGGCTTTGAGGGACGCGGACCGCGGGCTCGAGATGATGGCCAATCAAACGAATCGCGCGTTCCCCCAAACAGTCTCCGATGGGAAAGCGACCGTAGTACGCGGCGAACTGTCCGCCCGGCGTTTCGAGTTGGTCGTAATCGACATTCGTGCACGCCTCGATCGCGTGAGTCAACGCATCGATGCCGCTATGAGCCATGACCTTGGCGGGGCATTGGTAGGTCAATGCGGGATCGACCAAGGCAATGAGTGGCCGGAGATGATTCGATAGGCAACTCACCTTGACCTCGGCCTGCGTGTCCGTCAGGACCGCGGCATGAGAGACTTCGCTGCCGGTGCCCGAAGTGGTTGGAATCGCGATCAGCGGCAAGACGGGGCCCGGCACTCGATCGACTCCAAAGTAATCGCGTGGTCCGCCTCCATGAGTCAACGCGGCGGCGACGTACTTGGCGACATCCATGTTGCTTCCACCGCCAACTCCGATCACCGCGTCGGGCGTGTGGGCTCGACCGAGCTCGATGGCACGGTCCGCGACGTCGACCGCTGGTTCGGCTTCGCCGCCATCGAAAATGACCGGCTTGATCCCCACTTCCCGCAGCGCGGCCAGGATGCCGTCGAGCAGCCCGAGTCCCACGAGCGTGGCATCGGTCACGATCAACGGCTGGCTAATCTTGAGTTCGCCCAACAAGGTTCCCAACTGACTCACGCAGCCAGGTCCATAAACGATCCGGCCGGCGGAATGGAACTGCCATGAGGTCGACCGCTTGGTGGGTGAGCCCGAGTCAGCTGGAGTCGCGGCGGTCATATCGGTGTCGCTCCGGGAAGGTCGCGCTAGGGTGAGCCAACACCGTCCGCGCGGTGGGACTCGGTTCAGTCGAAGGTCGATCCGTGAACCGGTTTTGAAGCCCGGTCGACGAGTCGCTCAGTCTCCCGCACCGAGCCGCCCAACACCAGAGACCTACGAGAAGGGAGCGTCGCTCCACCCGATCGCGAGAGCCTGGGTGTGGCCCAGCCGACGTCGACCGGACGAGTCACTCGGCGGGCCCATAGCCCCCAGGAATCGATGCACGGCCTGAAATCGATGCACCGCATGAATAAGCGTGACGGCGGGCGGTCGGATGCACTTCGCCACCGCCCAACCGGTCCGCCCTTGCTCAGGACTTTTCCATTAGCCGCTTGATGACGTTGGCCACGAGCTCCGGCTTGTCCTGTTCGCGTAGGTGGGCGACTTCGGCGGCCGGGAGCCCCGCCTTTTCGAGGTGGGTCGCGAGGCTCTTCCAGACCGATTCCCGCTTCTTCCCCTCGGCTAGGTACAGGTCGGAGAGGAGTTCCTGGATCCGCTGCAACGCGATCGAATCGCGGTTTTGGTAGTAGTTGCGAATGACTTTCTCTTGGTATCGACTCCGTTCCGCCATGGGTTACTCCGGGTGTGAAAATGAATCCAGCGAGGAAAACAGGGGGCCTCCGAGGCCATTCAACCACTCTATCGGCTCAAGCAATGAACAGGTTCATGCGGTTACCGGCGGGACCGTTCCTAGGCACTGTCTCACAAATCGGTCTGGCGTGATTTTAGCGCATTCGGCAACCTCCCGGAGTACCTACCAAAGTGCTCCAAGGAGGAAGCCAAATGCTCCGTCATCGTCTCACGGATCGAGAGTTCAAAGCAATACGTCATCTGCTCCCCAAGGAACGTACAGGCCGACGGGGCCGACCTTGGCTCTCGCACCGAAACGTGATCAGCGGCATCCTTTGGATCGCGAGGACAGGGAGTCCGTGGCGGGACTTGCCGCCAGAGTTCGGAAAATGGAAGTCCGTCTATGGCCGTTTTCGTCGATGGACGG
>JAGQPS010000466.1 GCA_020426595.1 Planctomycetales bacterium | reverse complement strand
CTTCGGGTTTCCTTTGATTTGCCACGCTTTTGAGTTGATTGGCCTGGGCGAAGCGTGAAAAGCGCAACATCAAAACTGACGCTTCGGGTTTCCTTTGGTTTTGCACGCTCTGGCCCATCTCGCTTGGGCTGAGCCGACAGTGCCGTGCACGGGCGGCCACGCGATCGCGTCTCACCACCAGATCCAGCATTGGGGAATGGTTTGCTGTAGCCGAAAGACTTGCTCGGCACTCACGTTGGTTCCATTGAGACGCAGGAATCGCAGCTTGACGAACCCCCGCATGCTCCGCACGGTCTCATCGGTGATCGACGACTTGCGCAGATCGATGTAACGCACCTTGCCGATATTGCGGGTGCTCAACACGGTCTGATCGGTGACTTCCCGGCCGCGTAGTTCGATCCGTTCCTCGGGAGGTATCTTGCCTCGCAAATTCCAGTCGCCGAGCGACATCGCGAAGCCAACCAGATTCCAGAGCGGGCGTAGCACCCAACCGAGGTCCGCGCCGGGCACGGTCGCGATGCGAACCGATTCCCGCCACAACAGAATGACGATCGCCCAAAAGACTCCGAGCCCGATTCCAATGACTCCCAAGGCGGTGGTTGATCCGAGTACACCGAGACCAAACGCGAAAATGCTTAGCGTCGCGATGATGGCGATGGCCGTATATCCCATGTGCTTGGCCTTGAGCCCCGAGCTCGCGCCGCGTTCAAGCGACAACAGGAATCCGGTCGTTTCGACCTTCATCTTCTCGAGATCCATATCGCGTCCCATGATCGAGCGGCGTGGCGCGTTGCACTTGGGACACGTCGTGGCAAGCGGAGGCAACGGGGTGAGACAGATACGACATGGCTCGAACCCCGCTTGTCGAACGCGCAAAGTGGACTGAGCCTGGGGAAGATCCGAACTCGCCTCGTCCTCATCGGCCAATACAACGACCGGAATGGAACTTGCCGCGACCGTCGACTGGGCCGACTTCGCGGTCGTCGCCGTGGTTGGGCGGTTATCGGTCGCCGTACGCGGGTTACTGGCTGTCCGAGATTTGGCGGCTCCGCCTTCCTCGGTCCCAACCGTCGGTGACGGCCGCCGCGAGCTGGAGGAGGGGGCGCGTTCGGACTTGGTATTGGCCCCGGACGCTCCCTGAGGGGCCGCTGTTCCTGGATTGGGACGAACCGCTGGAGTCGGGCTCGGCGAGGCGGAAGGCACGCTGACAAGCTCGCCACAGGCCGTGCATTCCGTTAGCCCACCCGCGGACGAATCATCGACTCGTAGTTCCTCTCCACAGGCGACGTACTCGCCCGCCTTGGGGTCGAACCTAACGAGAGTCGGGCAACGAAAAACGATCATCTTGGCTTCCCCAACCTCAGCCGCCGCATCCAAGTAAATTCGGCGGTTCAGCATAATCGCGTCGGGGCGACGAGGCACGCCATGGTCCCCGAAAACGCCGTCATGAACGCGATAGGCGGCTTCGCCCCAAGCGTCATGCCGACGGCGTCTGGCTCGTCTCGGGCGAACGAGACCGCGCTAACGATCCTTCCAGAATCGGGGAATGCCCAAGACAAGAATTGGGAAGATCTCGAGTCGACCGAGCATCATGAGCCAGACAAACAACAACTTGCTGATCGGACCAAAGTGACCAAAGTTCCGCGTCGGCCCCACCGTGCCCAAGCCGGGACCGACGTTATTCAGCGTCGCGGCCACCGCGCTCGCCGAATCGACCAGCTTGTGATCGGCCGAACCTCCCCACGTCGATTCCGATTCAAGCGTGATGATCGTCAACCAACTGAAGGCGAAGATCAAGAAGATCAGTCCGAAGAACACGAGCACGTTGCGACGGAGATCCTGATCCTCCACCGGCTTGCCCGCCAGCCGCAGGAGCCTCACGACGGACGGATGGAAACTTCGCTCCACCTCGAGCCACAAGATCTTGAGGAACAACACGTGGCGAATCACCTTCATGCCACCACCCGTGCTCCCCGCGCATCCTCCGACGAACATGAGCAACAACACGGCGCCTCGTCCGAAATTATTCCAGGCGTCGTAGTCGGCCGTCACGAACCCCGTGGTGGTGATCACCGAGACGACCGTGAACATGCCATAACGCAAGGCGCTACCAAAATCCCCGAAGTCGTTGGCGAACAAACCGAAACAGACAATGACCGTGGAGAAGCCGCCAATGAACAGCAGGTAGGTCCGCCACTCGGTATCTCCCGCCAAGCGGAATGGCTGCCCGATCGCGGTGAGGTAGAGCAGCGTGAAGTTGCTACCGGCGATCATCATGAAGATCATCACGATGTACTCGACGGTCGCTCCCAACTCCTGCCCAAAACCGTTCGCGAACGCCCCGAGGCTCGCGTTGTACGTGCTGAAACCGCCCGTCGCCATCGTGCCAAACGAATGACAGAGGGCGTCGAACACACTCATGCCGCACAGTGCGAGCACCGCGGCGAGCACGACGGTGAGACCACAATAGATGTAGACGAACCGCCAGGCCGTGTGCTGCATTCGTTCGGTCGAACCTTCCTTGGTCGGTCCTGGCATCTCGGCGCGCATCAAGGCCTTACCGGCCGAACCCTGCCCTAGGACGGCGACGAACAACACGATGATGCCCAGCCCACCTAGGAAGTGCGTGCTACTCCGCCAAAACAAGAGGCAATGGGGAACGAGGTACGGATCCTCCAACTCACTGAGCACCGAGGCGCCGGTCGTGCTGAATCCCGACTGCGATTCGAACAACGCGTCGATGATCGTCATCGGAACCCAGCGAATCCGGTAGTTCTTCTCGCGACGGTCGCCGGTGATCTCCTCATCGGGAGCGATCAATACCCACTGCCACCGTGGCGAGAGTCCACGGATTTGTTGAACCACCTCCGAGACATTCTCGATCCCGGTCTCCGCGCCGAGTTCGAAGGGCGTGAGACCAATGGCTCCGCTGTTCGACAGGGCTTCCACGAGCTCGTACTGTTCCGGCGTCTCGAGTTCGGCGAGGGGATGCCATTCAATCCACATTCGCCAGTCATGGTTGACCGCCATGACCGGCTCGTCGGCTCCAAAAGTCCGCACCGCCGGCCCGCGAGCCGTGCCACTGAGCACGTAGGGCAGGGCACCGAGGATCGTGGCCAAGACCCAACTCAACCCGACCACGGCCATGGCTTCACGGCGAAACAGTCGTCCCGATTCGTTGCGACCGATCCAGCGCAAGGCGGCGGCCGTCGCGAAGCTGATCAACATCGAACCAACGAGACCGAGCGCGCCTCGCTGCTCGAAGTCCGGGTCGGGAGTGATAAAGGTGTGGTGCCCGAGCGTGGGAAAAGCCCACGGCAAGCTGAATCCCATCGCGACGCCAATCAGCAGCGCGATGAGCCCCAAAAGTCTGGCAACCAGCCTGACATTCATAATTGTTCTACTTGCCTCGAAACCAAGACGCTCTGGTGGTCGCCCCATGGCGCCACGCACGCCCAAGTGTGGGTGGCAGCTCGTTCCGCCCCG
>JAGQPS010000465.1 GCA_020426595.1 Planctomycetales bacterium | reverse complement strand
TCGCCTTATGCTTGGGCACGAATCGCATTCGTCGTGCTTAAATCAACAGCCCGTCACGCTTCGGGATTCCTTTGGATTTCCCTCGCTTTTGAGTTGATTGGCCTGGGCGAAGCGGGAAGATCGCGACATCAAGACGACCGCGGTCTCTTCGCCAAATCAGAAAACGCTGAAAGCCTCGTTCATTCGCCGGTAGGGAGACGAATGCGAGGCTTTCAGCGCATTGCTTTTCGGTCAGCGGGCCGACGCGGATAAAGCGTCGCGGAGTCAGTGTGGTGAGAACGCTGATCGAGCGAGCCTGGGCCGTCTAGTTGCCGGCGGTCGCATCGACGGTCGCCGCGCCTTCGGCGGTCGCCGCGGATCGTCGGCGACGTCGCTTCTTGCCTGGAGCGGCGGCCCATTCCTTGGTGAGTTGCTCGAAGACCTCCGGTGATTCATAGCGAGCCACGGCTCGCCCTTCGGGAATCGGGCCGATGAGGCCTCGGAAAACCGGGAAGCCGCGAAGCGAAAGATCGGTGCTCGAGTCGTCGATCCCGATTTGTTCGTGCAGCTTTTCAATCTTCGCGAACGATTGGTAGTCCTTGATCTTCAAGGATCCGTCGGCCGCTCGCGTAACGACTCGAATCGTCTTGTCAGCCATGAGGTACTCCGGTGCTCTTGCTGTTGGGCGTACATCGCCGTTTCCCTCCATGACCCGACTTGGCCGACACGTGCGAGAATCCTCCTCGCTCCGTTCGCGCCTTTGAGACGCCGCTCTCCCGTCAACTCCTGTTCGAGCGGGAAAGTGGCCGGCGCGCGTCCGCCATCATTGCTCCCGAAGTATCGGCGCCGAGTCGCGCGTTCATGCAGTGACTGGCGGAGAGCCTGTCGCGGGAAGAGCAAGAGTGACAACCGACACACGACGCGCAGGTAGCGGTCGGTGATCGCAATCGGCTCAACACATACAGCTTCCCGGTGTGATAAAACGCGCGACCAACCGCGCGACCTCGCCGCGATGCGTTGTCGTTCCCTCCAGCCAACGTCGAGGTCCGGCGACGGTCGTAAAGCTCGCTCTCGCCGAGACGGTGCCTTCGCCAACGCTCGCCGTGAGTCGACTCGCCTTGATGAATGGGATGCGTGGAGTTTTCGGAATAGCGCGAGCCAGCCACACGCTCGCCGCGAGGATGCCCCCCGACCTGCTCTCCTAGGACGCTCCAATGCCGGGGATGACTCGATGAAAGTGCAACTTCACCTCGCGCTGCACCACTCGGCGAACTCCCTCGAGCAGGCATCGCGGTTCGTTGTCCTCCTGACCCAACCGAATGACTTCTTCCAAGGACGTGCCTGGCTTCACGCTGTACGCACTTTGATGAATGGTCTGATTGCCCGCATCGAGTTCCGGGACGATGAAATGGCAAGTCGCGCCAAACACGAGCATGCGGACCGCGTAAGCGTCGTGATAAGGACGGATTCCGGGAAACCCTGGAAGCAGGCCGTGGTGGAGGTTGATTATTCGGCCCCCCGCATATTTCCAACAGGTCGACGGAGGGAGGACCCGCATGTACCGAGCCAACACCACGTAATCAACGTCGTAACGGTCGAAGATGTCGACCATCAGTTCGTCGTCCGGGTTCCCCTTTTCGTCCCCGATGTTCTCCCAGGGGACGTGGAACTGTTCGGCCAAGCCTCGACATGCTGGGCGATTTCCGACCATCACGGCCGCTTCCGCCGGAATCTGACCGTCACGAATCGCCCGCAAAACCGCGAGAGGCGTTTCGTTGCGTAGCGTCGTGCAGATGGCCAACCGAGGCACCCGGCGAGCCTCGCTCGACCAAACGCGGACACTCAATCCCTTGAGATCGCCAATCTGAGTCAGGTTGTTCTTGAGCGTGGGCAAGTCCGCTCCGGCCAGCTGGATTCGCAGCAACATGGCGAAGACGGCGGCCTCGTCCCGGTCGAACATTTGGATTTCAGAGATGTTCGCGCCCAAACCGGTCACATGATGAATGATCGGATCGGCCAAGCCGACATGATCCGGACCGACGGCGGTAATGATGACTTCCATGGTGATCTCTCCCAATCGGCACGTCGGTACCTTGGCTCGACTGCCGGCGACAATGCTCGAACGAGACACTCTAGCACGTTCCCTCACGGTCGCGTGGGACTTCGGTGATGACGGGTACGTTCCGGCGGACGCCGCGGCGCGAGTCCCCTGCGAACTCAGCCAAACGGAGGATCGACCGAAGCTCGGCCATGATTTGGGGCTCGACGTCGAGGTGAGATTCGGTTCTCGGCTCATCGACCGCGGCATGCCGATGCCCAGGGAACGGTATTCGGTTCGAGTCGCCGCCCTCCAAGCCGCTCCTCCGCCCCGCCGCAAGGGACCCAATCGTTAAAGCCGCTTGTCGCGCGGCATCTTGCTGTTCACAATACGGCCCACGGCGGGCCATGAATCGTCGGCCATACGACGCTGCTCGAAGACCACGGTCGCGGAGAACGCCGGGGATCGACGTGTGAGGTGGGCGAGTTAGCCCGATGGGACCCATCGGGCTCCATCACGCGAGGACGGTCATTGGCTCGGCCACGATGAATTGGGCTCGCGGGAGTAGCACCGCTCATCTCTCATCGACAAAGCGATTCCGAACGCTCCGCACTCCTTCGCCATTGAGGCTTACATCCATGACGGTCACTCTCACAGCCAAGCCTCGTCGGCAGGACTTGCCGAAGGACGCGAACCTTTGCTCCTACTGCACGGCCAAGTGCTGCCGCTACTTCGCTTTGCCGATCGACACGCCCGAGACGTTCACGGAGTTCGAGTTCGTGCGGTGGTTCTTGCTGCATGATCGAGCGACCGTCTTCGTCGAGGACGACATCTGGTACTTGCTGGTCCACACGACGTGCAAACATCTGCGCGAGGATCACATGTGCGGCATCTACGAAACTCGCCCACAGATTTGCGCTGAGTATTCGACGGACAATTGCGAGTACGAAGACCATTTCACTTACGAGCAATACTTCGAGACGGCCGAACAGGTGCATGAGTACGCGCTCGCCAAGTTCTCGGATCCGAACGACGACAACTTTCGCTCGCGACGTCCCAATCCTCTCCCCATCGCATACTGAACCGGTCCACAACTCGCATGTCCCAAGCATTGATCACGCCGCGAACCCTCAAGGGGTTCCGCGATTTTCTGCCCGCCACCATGCTCCGTCGCGAGCAGTTGATGGAGACGGCGCGTCGAGTCTACCGATCGTTTGGATTCGCGCCGATCGAGACCCCGGTCCTTGAATACCTCGAGATCCTGACGGGCAAGGGGAGCGAGGAAACCGACCGCCAGATGTATCGCTTCGAGGACGCCGGTGGACGTTGGGTCGGCATGCGGTTCGACCTCACGGTGCCGTTGGCTCGCTTTTGCGCCCAGCATGCCGCCGAACTCGGCACTCCATTCAAGCGATATCACATCGCACCGGTGTGGCGAGGCGAGAATACCCACCGCGGTCGCTATCGGGAGTTC
>JAGQPS010000464.1 GCA_020426595.1 Planctomycetales bacterium | reverse complement strand
GGAAGCCGAAGCGGCCAGCCAGGCCGCGGCCAACGCCGACTCCGGTGATGCGGCCGACTCCACGACCGACGAGGGAACCACGGAGAGCTCGGATCAATCGAGCGAAGACGGCATGGGCGATCCTAGCGCGGACGACGACACGCCTGAAGCCGATCAAGACGGCAACTAGTCGGCCGACGACGGCTGGACCCCGTGCCGCCTGCTCAAATCACGGCGGCGTATACGACTCGCGACCGGAACCCGTCGCCGATGACTCACGAGCCAGAAGATTCCCATCGGATTCGTTTGCATGGCCCTTGGTGGATCGTCGCGGATTCACAACCGCCTCAAGCGGTCCCGCCCGCCGCTCCACGAGTCACTTTGCCAAGCGACAACGCCCAGCAACTCGACGAAGCCATGGCCGCGGCGGTCTCGGTGCCGCTTGTCGAGTGCGGCTCGATTTGGTTCGCCCGCCCATTCCGTGTGCCCACCGGACTCGATTCGGGAAACTCGGTTCGCCTGGTTGTCGATTCGACTTGGGAGTTGCTTGAAGCCAACCTTGGCGAACGCACGCTGACAGTCGACGAAACCGGGTCATGGGAATTGGGCGACCACTTGAGTCGACTTCCTCCACAGACTCGTTTGCATCTGGCTCTTCGATTTCGACCGCCGTCGATCGATGCTCCCATCCACGCGCTTCCCCGAGAGAAAAACGCGCCGATCCCGTTCGCTTGCTGTGAATTGCGGATCACGCGAACCACCGGGAATCGCTAAGCCGTCGAAGCCCGACGTGCGACCGGGTCGCTGGTAGCCACGCGGCGCGGCCATGCAACGGCTACGGCAGCAGCGGCCGCACTCGTTGTTCGGTGCCTGGGAATCGAGCGGCTGCATCGTTTGGCAGGATCATCTCGATCCAGATTCTTGGATCGAGATCACGAGTGAACTCGCGCGTGCTGCCGTCGCCAAAGGTCACGTTGATTCCGGTGGCGTGATAGCTACCGGCCTGAGCCCACCGATCGGAAGTTCGCGAGCCCGGACTTGGCTCCAGCTGGGCCCATTGCCAAGAGTCCAAATCAAAACCATTCGGCTCCGTGGTGGTTCCCGGAGCCTCGGAGGCGGCGTCACCCTGTCCGGCGGTCCGTTCCTTGGCCCAGCCCGCGACGAGCCCAACGGCGTGCTCGTCGCTCTCGGGCCATGCGACGGGAATCGTGGTTTCGGCGAAGAGCACGGTGTAGCTGATGCCATCCCATGCCTCGACATTTTGGAGGCTCGTGCCTGAACTACCATCCGGAACGAGTCGGTCGACGAACAGCGCGCTTTCGGGCCAGTCGGGCGGGCTCGCCGTCGGAACGTCGGGAAAGCCACTGGCGACCCGCCATGAGAGAAAGCTCCGGGGGATCGTCGGCTGATCTCGAACCTCGAGCCACATCGCGGGGCATTGCAGTTCGGGTATCAGCTCGGTGGGAGTCTGGCCCCGAGTCTCGGGATCGCCGGCGGCCGAGTATCGCGTGAAGATGTCGAGATAATTCGTGGGTCGAAAGACCAGCTTCTCGCCCGGATCCTGTTCGAACGGTGCGTAACCATCCAGCGTCCGCTCCCCCTCGGAACCCACCAAGGTGATCGCTGAACTGAGGGGCACGAGGTAGGGGAGGGTGGGGTAGACCCAGCTTATCGCTTGAGGCTGTCCGTCGGCTGCCACCATCTGAACCCCTCGATAGCCGGGCAACGAGAGGTACTCGTTCTCAAAGCTCTGGATGGCGAGGGCCGTTCGAAACTGCCGGGCCGCGCACGTTCCGGCTCGAGCCGCCTCGCGATTCTTGACCAACCAAGGGAGTGCCAGGGCGACGCCGAGCACGATACACCCCAAAATCACAAGGATCTCGATACGCGATACGCCACTCCGGTCGATGGAATATTCTTGACACCGACCGAGCGTGTCAGTCGAATGGAAAAGGCGCATTCCCCGATGGTCTTGTCTCATTTTGCTGCTGGGGTTGGGAGTCGAACCATGGCTGGTCCCATGTTTGGGACAGTCGTCATCGTTCGGCAACTGAACTGGTTGCTCCGTTTTCGCGCGCGGTTCGCCGCCGCGGGGTGGGAGCGATGAGTCGGTAAGGAAACCACGGTTGTCTTCCTAACCTCTGCGTCATCCTGTTTTACCTCGTCACCGGCCGTAAGTCTTGGCTCAACGCCAACAACACTCATCTCATTTCGTTCAGGTGGAAACGTGATCACGATTCCGCCTCGCAGGAGACGCGCCATGTCGGTTCCCCGTCCCTTTGACGCTCCGCGCGCGACCTCACGGAAGTCGTCGCTCGTCAGCAACCTCAACATTTCGATGCCTCATCCGCCCATGATCGATTCGTCCGTACTCGCCCCCGCGGTGACCGCTTCATCACACGCCTCGACTGACGCTGGTCACCCTCCGTATCGGCCTCGGCGTCATGCCGATCGACGAGGCATGACGTTGACCGAGATGTTGATCGCGGTCACGGTCACGCTCGTCTTGATCGCCGCTCTCGTGAACGCCTTTCGAGTCTTGAGCAACGAACTCACCGACAGTCGGGCGATTCTGGAATTGGCCGGTCAGCTGCGCAGCTCGGGCGAGACGATTCGTAACGATCTACGCGGCGTCACCGTTCCGGTGTCTCCTTGGGTCGATCCCGCCGATGGACTCGGCTATTTCGAGTACGCCGAATTCGCCGTGGTCGTCGACGACCCCAGGCGCATCGACACGATGATCGGCGATCTCGATGACGTGCTGATGTTCACCGCTCGGAGCACGGGCAAGCCATTCCGCGGACGAGTCCAAACGTTGGCCGGTGGTTTTCGGACGATCGAAAGCCCCGTCGCCGAGATCGCTATTTGGACTGTGCTGCACGACACCAACGGCAATGGTCTGCTCGATCGAGACATCGCCGAGTACATGACCGTGCACCGCCGCGTGTTGCTGGTTCGGCCCGATCTGAACGACGACGGCTCGATCTTTCCGACCACGGGCCTGATCGCCGGCAACAACAATCTGATCAATTGGTACACCAACAACGACCTGTCGGTTCATGTCTCTCCCAATGGCCTCGTCGCCAACAGCCTGGGAGATCTCTCGAAGCGCGAAAATCGTTTCGCTCACTTCATCGGCTTCGCCCCCACCGACCCGATCACCAATATTCAGCCAGCCGCGTTTCCGTATCCGATCAGCCGAGCTTGGCTCAATGCCTATGTCCGCACCGGCAACTTCCTGGGTGAGGACGTGCTGATCTCGGACGTGGTCGAATTCGACATCAAGGCATTCGACCCGCAAGGTTTGGTCTACAGCGACCAGATGTTCCATGGCGGCACCGGCACCGTTCCGCTGGTACCTGGCGACTCGGCGTTCGAAACCGTATTGATGGCCGATGTGACCGCGAATGGAGCGGGCGGCTTCGCCGATCCGACCAACCCCACCAGCGGCTTTCTTAGCCGAGGGACCTATGTCGATCTGGGGTATCTCATCACGCTCGGCACGGCTCAAGCCGAACCGGTCCGTAGTGCGTTGCTCAACGCCTCACAGTTCTCC
>JAGQPS010000463.1 GCA_020426595.1 Planctomycetales bacterium | reverse complement strand
CTGACCACCACGCAGGAATCCGTGCCCGGACTCGAAGCACCCGCGGCCGAATCGCAAGCCGCGCTTCAGCAGGCGCGAGAGAACTTCGCGACCGCTTGGAAGACTTGGTCGGATGCGCGAGTCGAATTGACTCGCCAAGGTTCGGAGGCGCGAGTCGTGTCGCTCAGCCTCGAGCGAAAAACCCTCGCCCAGGAAACCGTGGCTCTGCGCCAACAGGTCGCCGCGCTCCACGCCCAATTGGCCGAACTACGTCCGCGACTCGATGTCGCGGCGAACGACCAAGAGGCGACTCGCCAAGAGCTGGTCAAGCTGCAAACCGAAATGACCACGTGCCTCAACCAACTCCAGTCCACGACCCTCGCGTTGGAGATGCAGCGCGCGACGGCCGCGGCGCAGACCGAATTGGGCGCGAAGCTACAAGCCTCGTTGACCTCCTTGGTCGCGGTCGCCGAGGCGCTCCCGGAGGACGAAGCCTCTTGGAAGGAGCTGACCGCGATTCTCGAGTCACGTCGAACCACGGCCAACGATGCCGCCGAGGCGGCTCGCGCGGCGATGACCGCCCACGAAGCGGACCTTGTTCGACTCAATGAACAGAAAGTCCGCATCGAGGCTCGTTCGGCGGAGCTGACGGGGAAACTGGAGCAAGTCACGGCGAGCGTCGACGCGATGACCAATCAAGTCGCGGAGTTCACCTCGTCGTTGGCGGCCTCGGAGGAATCGCTGAGCTCGAAGTTCGATCGCTGGGTCGAGTTAGCGGAGACGCAGGGGCTGCTGGCGAGCTTGAATCCGCTCACGCCCGAACAGATGGCCTGGAGCATCATGCAGGTTACCGGTGTCTTGCCCAACCATATCGACGCGTCGAGGAATGAGCTCAACGCGGCGACTCCACCGACCGAGGAACAAGCGGCCGACCCGGCTTGGCTCGCCAGTCGCGAACGCGAAGCGACCATCGCCGCGCTCGACAAACTTCAAGGCTCGGTCAACGTGTTCGTGAATCTGTTTGGTAACGGTGCCGGTCAACCGCAGGATGGCTTCTTCGCGACCGCCGACCAGTCGCTCTTCTTCGCGAATGGCGGCACGTTGCACGGTTGGATTAGCAGCGGTGGCCGTAGCCTCCGACAACGCTTGTTGACGCTGGACGATCCTCAACAGGTCGCCGACGAACTCGCCCTAACGCTTTTCACTCGGCATGCCACGGCCGAGGAAGTGCGGTGGGTCGCCGAGATTTGGCCGGCCGCGGGAGAGGATCGCTCCGCCGCGATTCAAGAGTTGGCTTGGGGCTGGATCACCAGTGTCGAATTCCGTTTTGATCGTTAAGGACAAGGAGTACGGTCCATGGATTGTCGCTACGCTTGCCGTTCCCCGCAGCACTTGTGGGCTCGGCGTCAGTTCCTTGGCGGTCTCTCCACCGGCGTGGGCGCCGCGGTTGGGGGTCTCGGTTGGTTGACTCGCCCGGCGGCCGCCAAGAGCCTCCAGCAACAGCAACGCCATGTCGTTGTCTTCAACATGGCGGGTGGCTTGAGTCAGCTCGAGAGCTGGGATCCCAAGCCGAGCACCGACACGGGAGGCCCGTTCCGCGCCATCCCAACCTCGGTTCCCGGAATTCACATTTCCGAACTGCTCCCCAAGACCGCCGAGCAGATGCATCATCTGGCCTTGATCCGCAGCGTGAACACCGCGGAGAACGATCATGGCAAGGGCGCCTTCATGATGATGACCGGCCGCGCCCAGGTGCCGGGAGTCGACTATCCGAAAATCGGCGCGGTGGCCGCGAAGACCTTGGCGGACGAAGCCAGCTCGTTGCCGGGCCACATTCAGATCACGCCGGGAGGGGGTGGAAATCGGGGTAATGACGCGGCTTACCTGGGACCGCGTTACTCGAGCATCGTATTGGGCAATGGCAACCCGCCACAAAACTCCTCCCGTCCCGACGCGATCTCCGCCGAGGCCGACCTGCGACGGCAAGAGTATCGACGGCGGCTGAACGAGGAGTTCCAATCGCGACGTCGCACGGCCATGACCGATGCCTACACGCAGAGTTACGAGCAGGCGCTCGACTTGATGACTCAACGTGAGGTTTTCGATGTCTCCAAGGAAAGTGAAGCCGACCAAGATCGGTATGGGCGACACGACTTCGGGCGGCACTGCTTGCTGGCTCGACGACTGATCGAGAACGGAGTCACCTTCGTCCAGGTCACGCACTCGAACTACGACACCCACAACGAGAACTTCAATTTTCATCTCGAGCAGTTGGGTGAGTTCGACAACCCATTCGCGACGTTCGTGGCGGACATCGCGGATCGAGGATTACTGGAACACACACTGATCGTGGTGCTTAGCGAGTTTGGTCGCACGCCCAACATCAATCAGTTCTTTGGTCGTGATCACTGGGGCAACGCTTGGAGCGTTTGCTTGGGTGGAGCTGGCATCCAGCGAGGCGCCGTGATCGGCGCGACCAATGACAACGGCACCGCGGTCGCCGATCGAGAAGTGAATCACGGACATTTGTTCCACACCTATTTGCAAGCCGTCGGAGTCGACACGACGGACTCGTTCGATATCGATGGACGCCCGATGCCCATCGCCGATCCGTTGGCCGAACCGATCTCGGAGTTGTTGGCATGAGCCGATTGACGAGTGCCTTGCCGGTGTCCGCCACGTCGGCGACGATCGACTGGACCAAGATCGCGGTGACTCGTGAATTGGTTTACGAGTCGCCTCTGATCGCCTGCCGCTATTCGCCCGATGGCAAGCGATTGGCCGCCACGGCTCAGGACAACCGGATCGTGTTGTGGAATCTCGAGACCGACGAGCGACGTGAGCTGGACGGCCATGAAAGCTGGGTGAATGCCCTGCAATTTTCCCAGGATGGCCTCTCGTTGGTCTCCGGCGGATGCGATGGGCGGCTCTGTTGGTGGGACCTGTCGGGCGGAGCCACTCAGCCGGTCCGCATCGTCGAGGCACACGCGGGCTGGGTGCGATCCTTGGCGTTGTCGCCCGATGGATCGACATTAGCTTCCGGAGGTAATGATTGCCAGGTCGCCCTCTGGTCAATGGCCGATGGAGAGCCTCTGCAAAGGTTGACGGGTCACGAGAAGCATGTGTATAGCGTCGCGTTCCACCCTAGCGGCGCGATCGTATCGGGTGACTTGGCGGGGAGCATTCGGGACTGGAATTTATCCGACGGATCTTTGACGCGGCAGTTCGATGGGGCGAAGCTACATTCCTACAACGGCGGCCAAGGAGTCGACTTTGGAGGCGTGCGGTCGTTGGCCTTCTCGGCCGACGGAAAGCAGCTCGCGGCGGGTGGGCTGCAGAACGCCTCGAATCCACTCGGCGCGGTCCACGATCCACTCGTGCTCGTGTACGACTGGGAGAGCGGCGAGCCGACTCGCACGCTGGAGACCGGTGATCTCAAGGGAGTCGTGTGGCGGGTCGCGTTTGTAGCGGATGGTTGGATCGCTGGAGCTTCCGGAGGAAGCAGCGGTGGTTACTTGCTGTTGTGGAATCCCGAACAAGAGAAAGACGCCCACCGAGTC
>JAGQPS010000462.1 GCA_020426595.1 Planctomycetales bacterium | reverse complement strand
GTGCCTTCGATGCGGTTCCATCCATCGGTCGCGAGTTTGTCCTTGAGCGATTCATCGGCCGGATCAAACGTCAGCCGAGTCGCGGTCGAGCCATGAGGTTCGAGCACGACTTGCTGGGTCTCGGGCAGCCACTTGAAATCGATGAGGAATCCACCCGACGCGAACGATTCGTCCGACTCGAGCCAATCGGATGACCCATCCTCCGAGGGCGCGTGATGCAGCACCCAGTTCCTCGGTTGCCAAGTCTCGCCGTCCGCTGTCGGTGCCTTCCAGCCGTCGAGGTCGATGCCGTTGTAGAGACAACGATAGCCACGATTGGCGATGGCGATGTCTTGTTCATCCACCGGCGAATCGGGCAAGACCTTGATGCGGGCGCCGCGATAGTGGACCACTCCGCCTTCCGATTCGAGGCAGATGTAACCTTTGCTCGGCGAACATTCCAATCCTTCGGTCACCACCTTGCCATTGACCGCGAGCGTGACTCGTCCGTCACGTGCCTCGATACGGTAGTGGTTCCATTCGGGACTTGGGTTGGATCGCTCCTCGGTCGGAAATGCGCGGCTTCCCCCTCGACCATTGACCGGCGTCATGCGAGCGCCGTGGATGGGGAAGATATCGCCATGAGTCGTATAGCCGCGAGTGTTGCCGTAGGCGTTTTCGAGGACTTGGACCTCGATGCCCCGATGAAATGGCTGCCCCTTGGCGGTGATGTCGTCGGCCCAAATGAAAATGCCGGCGTTGCCTCGCGGGACCATGTGCCGCCATTCGACTTCCAAAATGAAGTTCTGATACATCCGCTCGGTCCGAATCTCGCCGATCGGCCGACCCGAGCAAATCAACAGGCCGTCCTCGAAGTGCCAGGTCGAAGGAGCCGTATTGACCACCACCCAGCCTTCAAGATCTTGCCCGTTGAACAACGGTGTGAATTCGTCGGCGTCCTCTTGGCCCATGGTTGGCGTTACTGTCAGCGCGAGAAAACACGCGGCGACAGCCACGACAAGCAGACGCGCGACGGAAGCAGCGGATCGCGAGCCGCTAAACAAAACGGTGTGAGACATCGAGGCAGGCTCCGGGCGGACGGAATCGTCGTTCCGCACATGGTAACCGCCACCGCCCAACTTCTCGACCCACTCCGTGGAACGCGGGCCCGAGAATGGTTCGCGGAGTCACGCCCAAGAACTACCAGCGTTTGATGAAGCCGAGACCTTGGGCATCGGCCGATTGCCAGCCCGTCAAACGCCAGGCTCGTTCGTCCTGGTCGGTTTGAGACGCGGCGCGATGAGCCAAATAGGCGATCGTCCAACCCAAGACGACTTGAGACGTGTAATGATCGTCGTCGTTGATGCGACTCAACCCAGTAATGGTCGAGCCGAGGATCAGAACGGTTTTCAGGTCGCGTCGATCGGTCAACTCGGAAGCGGCGAGAAAAGGGATCGCGCCCATGAACGCATGCCCACTCACGCCGTTGTTGTCGGAGAACGGTCGCCATGCGGATCCATGGCTCATCTCGCCCGGCCGAGACCCGCCGGTGATCATCTGGCCGGCGGCGACGACGGGGCCGCCCACGAGAAAGACTCGCAGGGAGTGACTTCCCCAATCACCGACCGGCTCAAGTATGGGCACTTCATCCGAGAAATGCCCGGCAATGGCGGCGATGGCAAAAATGGGCAACGTCTTCTTACCGTTGCCGATCCCTTTCATTTGATGGAGGAACCGCGAAGCACCTCCGTTGCCCGTGTTAGTGATGTTGTCGAGAAACAAGTCACGACATTCCTCGTCGAGTTTCGTGTTGGCGAGCGTCGCCGCGACCGCCGCGACGATTCCCAAATCGATAAACGTGTCGCGCGAGTAGAAATGCGTGTAGTCATTCGAGACTCGCCACTGCACGCGCCCCAAATAGCTGTCGGGAATCGAAGTCATCAACCGCGGGTCCGCCGGTTCGAAGAACCTTGGATCCTCAAAGTCGACGCCGAGATCGGGTACGGCGAGAGGCTGATCAAACGCGGGCTGATTGAGCGAGGGCGGGGCTCCCGGAAACTGCCCCGGAACCACGGACGATTCAAAGGGGTCGGCGAACTCAGGCAACGATGCCGAGGGCAAGCCGAGGTTCCCTGGCGCGGGAAGGTTCTCCGGATTCGGAGTCGCCGAGAGCGGACGACTCCAGATGTCACTGGCCGGCTGGCTTGGTGGAGCGACGGGGAATTGTCCGAGTGGCGGGGGATTTTGTATTGCCGCCCCAGTCGGATCCGCATGCGCGGTCCACGGTGGGTTGTAGCTCATGCCGGGAGCTGGCAACTGAGCCCAAGCGGAAGGCGCGGCGGATGCCAGGAGCACAACAAGAGAGAGCAGTCGAACGATCGTGCGAGCACCAAGAGACGATGCGCGATGGGGTGAGTCAGCCATTAGGCGAAGCCGTCATGGAGGGGGAAGTGTTCCTGGCGTGGTGTGCGAAAAGTACTGGGATTCGGTACCACGTCCCACCCCAGTTCCGCCACCTAAAGCTTTCGACAGATGCCCCGTTCCCTGCCAAGCCCCGACAAGAGTATCCAACTACTTGCTAGCACTAAAGCTGGGGTGAGCTTAGGTGTCTCACGCAAAGGCGCTAAGACGCAAAGAAATACGAATGACCATTTCTCTGGTTTACCCATTTTTCGTTGGGCCTAGTTCCTGATTCGAACAAAAACAAACTTTGACTACCCCTCCAAAACACAAAGAATCCCAATCAATTCTTTGCGTCTTAGCGCCTTTGCGAGAGAAAAAAATGGAGTACGAAAATGACCGAGAACGACATCGCCGCGGAGATCGTCGATGCGAGTTACAAGATCCACACAAGCCTTGGACCGGGGCTCTTGGAAACCGTTTACGAAGTCGTCTTGCAGAAAGAGCTACGGGAGCGAGGCCTGGTGGTCAACCGCCAAGTCGCCGTCCCGATCGTCTGGAACGGAACCTCATTCCACGAGGGCTTCCGAGCCGACCTGATCGTCGCGGACTTGGTGATCGTCGAGCTAAAGTCGGTTGAACAACTCGCCCCCGTGCATGCCAGGCAATTGCTGACCTACCTGCGTCTGACGAACAAACGCCTCGGCCTGCTCATCAACTTTGGCGAAGCCCTGATCAAGACCGGCATCAAACGAGTCGCTAACAACCTCCCGGAGGACTCACGCCAAGAGGACTCACGCCAAGCCGCGAAGACGCAAAGAAGTACGATTGTAAAACCGCCTCGTTCGCCTACTGTTCATCGCACTAGTAAATGACCGACTCGCCTCTATCCAGTTCGCCCACCCCGTCAAACACAAGGCTCCCCAAAGAGTCCTTTGCGTCTTAGCGCCTTTGCGTGACATCAGGATTTCACTGGCTCGATCTATTCTCTGGAACTCGGCAGCGACAAAAAGCCTCCAGGAAAATGAAGCCGAAGCCCATTGTCTCCCAGCTCTGGGATAGGCAAGAGGTAATTCGATTCGATGCTTCCTTGGCCATGGAATAGCAAATCAAAATCTCCATTCCGAATCTTCATGAGGAGACGACTGATCTGGGCGTGGACTCTG
>JAGQPS010000461.1 GCA_020426595.1 Planctomycetales bacterium | reverse complement strand
CAGCGCCGAAGGTGGTCGCTTGCGGGAGTTCCAAGCGATTCTGCCTCTGCGAGGTAAGATCATCAACGCCTACAAGTCGCGTGAGGACAAGGTGCTCGCCAATGAAGAAATTCAGAGCATGATCAACGCGATTCGTTGCGGCATCGGTACCGATCAGGATCTTTCCAAGCGTCGGTACAACAAGATCATCATCATGACCGATGCCGACGTCGATGGTTCGCACATTCGTACGCTGTTGCTCTGCTTCTTTTACCGGCAGATGTACCAACTCGTGGCTTGCGGTCACGTCTACGTGGCTCAGCCGCCGCTGTTCCGCGTGGTGCGCAAGAAGGAAATCCAATACGTTCAGACCGAAGAGGAAATGAAGAACCAGTTGCTGCAACGTGGTCTCGAGGATTCGATCTTCGATCCACGTGACGGTCGACTGATCGAAGGCGAGGCCATGGTCAAGTTGTGCCGAGTCCTCTCGACCATGGAGGAGGCGGTGCTCGCCCTGGAGCGACGCGGTATCAGCCTCAAGGTGCACGCCGAACGAATGAACTTCGAGACCGGGCGGCTCCCCGTTTACCATGTCTTCCTGGGTCGACAGGAGTATTGGATGACGACTCGCCAGGAACTCGACGAGTTCCTGCAAGCTCATCCCGAGGCCAAGAGCGATGGCGAGTCGGATGCCGAGGAAGCGGCTCCCGATCAGTTGATCATCAACGAATTGCACGAAGTGAAGACGATCAACAACGCGCTCAAGGACCTGCGTGAGTTTGGATTCGATGTCGATACGCTTTACGCGATCGAACGTACCGGGGTCGAGGAGAGCCGTTACGCGTTGCGTCGTGGTGACGCCGAGATTCCGCTGGAGGATCTGCGTGGCTTGTTGTCCGCCGTTCGCTCGGCCGGTGAGAAAGGCATCACTGTGACTCGCTTTAAGGGATTGGGCGAAATGAACGCGGAAGAACTCCGCGAGACGACGCTCGATCCAGCGAACCGCACGCTCATCAAAGTGACGATGGAAGACGCCGGCGCCGCCGACGAAATGTTCCGCGTGCTGATGGGCGACAAAGTCGAGCCTCGACGGGAATTCATCGAGAAACACGCGCTCGAAGTGCGTAACCTGGACGTGTAATCCGTCACGTCCCCCAGGGTTGATCGCTGGGCCGTACTCGGTTTTGACGAATCGAGTACGGCCACCGTGAGACAGGCTCGCGCGAGTCGCATGACCCTCGTGGCTTCGCCCAGCGACCCAACTGAACTTCGACGACGAACGAGTCAGGGAGCTTCCCGATGAGACGTCCGCATCGTATTTCGTCCCTTCCGCGATTGGTTACTCGCCACGATGGACGTCGCCCTTCGCGGCGTGGTTGGGTTCTGGGGATCGGCACGTTGCTCGTGGGCTGCCTGTTGGTTTCAAGTTCCGCCAAGGGACAAGACTCCGGTTCTTCCGAGGTCGCATCGCCGCCCAACATCGTGGTGATGATCGCCGACGATCTGGGATGGGATGATCTTGGTTGTTACGGCAACCCGGGAGTGCGGACACCCAACATCGATCGTCTCGCCGAGGATGGAGTTCGCTACGACGCGGCGTTTCTGACTTGTTCGTCCTGCAGCCCGAGTCGAACGTCGATCCTGACGGGGCGTTATCCGCATGCGACCGGCGCGAGCCAGCTGCATCAGCCCGTTCCGGCCGAACAGATTCTGGTATCGACGCCACTTCGCGAGGCGGGCTACTACACGGCGGCGGTTGGCAAGTGGCATCTGGGACCGGCCGTGCAAGAACAGTTCGATCTGGTCAAGCAAGGTGGTGGACCGGGGGCTGAGGAATTCTGGGTGCCGGTGCTGCGAGACCGGCCGCGTGACCAGCCTTTCTTTCTCTGGTTGGCCGCCACGGATCCCCATCGCGATTACGCACCCGGAACGCTTGATCCACCGCATGATCCGGCGGATGTCGTCGTTCCTCCCTACTTCCCTGATACTCCCGAAGTGCGAGCCGACTTGGCCGCGTACTACGACGAGATCGGTCGGTTCGACAAGTACGTCGGTTTGGTGATGGAGGAGTTGGAGCGGCAAGGTGTCGCCGATTCGACGCTCGTCATCATCATGACGGATAACGGTCGCCCCTTCCCTTCCTGCAAAACGCGAGTCACGGCCAACGGTGTCAAGACTCCGCTGGTCATGCGTTGGCCCGGACATATCGAGCCAAGCACCGCATCGAACAGTCTCGTCTCTTCGATCGATCTCGCTCCGACTTTCCTGGAACTGGCGGGCGTCGAGATTGGTGAGACGTTCCAAGGAGTCTCGTTGGTTCCGACCTTCGACGACCCGACCGCTCAAGTCCGTGAATACGCGTTCGCCGAGCACAACTGGCATGACTATCAGTCGTTTGAACGAGCCATTATTTCGCTCGACGGACTGTTGGTCATCAACGAATGTCCACACCTGCCGCCGACTCCGCCCGCCGACGCGGTGCGTAGTCCAACCTATGTCAAGATGATGGAGATGTACGCGGACGGGTTGCTTAACGAAGTGCAAAGCGATGTGTTTCGGGCTCCGCGCGGCCGCACCGAACTCTTCCTTTGGCGACAAGACAGTCAGTGCATCGCCGATCAAGCCGATCAACCCGAGCACGAATCATTGCAACAGCGATTGCACGGCGCGTTGCTCCAGTGGCAAGCCGAGACCAACGATTCGTTTCCGGGGATCGACCAGTTGAGACCGGACAAGTACGACCGTCGCACGGGGCGGCTTCCGGAAGGCAACTGACAGCGGTCGCCGACATCGTTAGGCCGACCGCACCCTGCCCCGTTTCCGGCTTCTCTTCTCTCGAGCTCAAAGGTTTATCGAGCCGTGCGACGCTTCAAGACACGGCAGGTTACCTTTGCTCCCCACGGACATATCTTGACCAATGTCGGCGTTTGGACTCCCGACAGTCGTTGGATCGTCCATGACTGTCGGTCCGATGCGGCCGGATCCGTGTTCGACTCCGATCGCATCGAACGCGTCGATGTCGAAACGCTACGAGTCGACACGTTGTACCGAGCTCGTCATGGCGCGGCTTGTGGCGTCGTGACCTGCCATCCCCATCGCGATGAAATCGTCTTCATTCATGGCCCCGAGCATCCGGATGCATCGTGGAGCTATGGTGCCTCACGCCGGCGAGGAGTCGTGCTGGCGATCGGATCGGAACATCCCGAGACTCTCGACGCTCGTGATCTCACACCACCGTTCACGCGTGGAGCGCTTCGCGGTGGGTCTCATGTCCACACGTGGTCCGCGGATGGGACTTGGATCGCCTTCACCTACGAAGACCAGTATCTGGTCGAACAATCGGTCAGGTCGACCCCATCGGCTTCGCCCGCCTGTGAAACCAATCAGCGATTGGTTGGCGTGGCCCGCCCTAGCTCGCCGGTCGTCGTCCCTCGGACCCATCCCCGCAATCACGACGGCGGTTGTCAATCGATGATGGTGATCGCCGCCAACGACTCGCCTCAACCTGGATCCCACGAGTTGTTGCGAGCCGATAGCGACGCGTGGATAGGCACTCGCGGCTATGTGTC
>JAGQPS010000460.1 GCA_020426595.1 Planctomycetales bacterium | reverse complement strand
AGCTGTCCGGGATTGTTTTACGGCGGCTGCCACGGAAACGACGAACGAGTGGTCTTCGCCGAACTGTGTCAGATTGTTGAAGAGACCGTTCAGCTGTACGAGGAACAGAATAGACCGCTCCCGCCGGTCACGTCCGGCTACGACTGGGCCAACGCCATCACCAGTCGCTCACAGGCCACGCAATAGGCACTCTGCCACCAGCCAGTTAACCACTTTTCTTGCCGCTTCCGAGGGAGAAAACCAAGAAGAGAATGTTCGAAAATGGTTTTGCACGGGGAGCTCGGAAGGTTTAGGCAATCCCTGAACCGCCACTCCAGTAAACAACAAGAGCCGAAGACGAGAGTCTCCGGCTCTTCGCGTTTCTTGCCCTTTGTTTACAAGGGTTTGCGAAGCCAGGCCTCAATCCGAGAGTCTCTCGACGCCAGTGAGCTTCTTTCAAAATCGCGGAACTGGTTAACAGCTTTCCGCCCAAACTCTCGCGCTCTCGGTCCCGTTTCAAGAAGTGGTTAACAGGCCGTTTCGGGTCGCACCCTCTGAGAGACTCGGAAAGTGCAAACGTGCGATTTTTCGGCGGCCAAAAGTGAGCGAGAGAGTGACAACAAAGGGAACGATGATCTCGCTCGGTTTAGGTGGATTTCGTTTGACCTCGCCCCGGAGCATCCGCGAGACTAACCCCTCGGCTAAGCGGCAGTGGGCGTTGGCTCTGTCCAGCGTGAAGGCAAATCGCCTGGCCTGCCGTGTCCGCATTGCGATTCGACTTAAGCCCAAAGCCTGAAGGACGTCAGCAGTCGTTTTGTACCGCGCGCGCCTCCAATCTTTCAGGGACTGACATGGTCTAGTGCCATCGTGTTGAGAGGATTTTCAGCAATGAGTTCCATGACTGGATACAACGCAGCGAACCACAGTCGAAAGCCCTTACGGCAGTTCGGATTTGATGTATCAAGATCCGTGCCCAGAAGGGTCGCCGTGACAGCCGTCTCCATGTTCGTCTTATTGCTTTCGGAAGGCCTAGGGGCCCACGACTCTGACGACGTCCTTTCTCATGTCCCGTCGAACGCTGACGCATGCCTTTGGACCGACAATTCCGATCAACTGCTTCGAATCGTGTCTAAGCACTTGCATCAACAAGCGAACTTGAACAGCGAGACACCACTCGGGCTTCAGGGACAGGCAAATAGCACGGACTGCTTATCGGAAGAGGATTACTCGACAATATGCTCCGCCCTAGCTGATGGGACCCTTGCCGGCCCATCTGCATTCTATTGGATGGGCTCCAACGAGTGTACGTTCGTCATACGACTCGACTGTTGCGAGGGCAAGGTGAACCAGATTGCGAATGCCCTAACACATGCGGCAACCTGGTTCACAAAGCTGGACCTTTCCTATTCCATCAACGCCGATGAAACTCGTGGCCAATATTGGATTGTCATAGAGACTCGCCGGGACGATCGCGATGCAATCAGTGGACCGGCCTCACAAGTCGCGGAGAGCATTACGGCCAGTATCGATTACCTTGCCATCCGCGACGCCTTACCGCCGGCGGAGCCAGGCGATGCCCGATTCCTCTTTAACACAGGCAGTTCCAAACGACTCGCCCTTCAGTTTGTTCGCAGCCTTGTGTCGCTTGACAGACAGCGTCACTATCAGGCGAGCGTTCGCCTGGCAAGGACATTTGGGCTTATTAATCTCAAAGCGATTGGTGGACAGTTCAAAGTTGGATCAGTGGGCACAGATCACGGAGCTATTGATTTGGCGTTTGAGGCGATTGCATTATTCGATGAACCCCTCCCCGAATCAGCGATCACGCCCTGCCCGTTAGAGAAGCACAGCCTCCAGGGCATCCCGGCCCAACTGCCTTCGTTTAGCTCAATTGGCATAATCCCGATTGATTCGCGCAATAGCAGGAACATGATTGAAGGGACACTTGATTTCGAATGGCTGTCACCATCGCAGCTTACGTCTCTTGATTTCGAAAACGGCGTCAGTAGCTTGATTCTTGGCAATGCCAATGACGCGACGCCGATTGAGGGCTCGAACGTGCGGCCGTTTATAGCCTTTGATTTAAACCACACGATCGCCGAGACAGAGTCGCTCGCAGTTGCGCGGGCGATCTTGGCGATTTCTATAGCGAAAGACGTGGTAAATGACCCTAGACCTTTACTCGGGGAGATCCGCCTGGAGACTGCAAATGGCTTGATGCATTGGCGGCCGTCACGGGACTTTGCTAGTGCGGCGGCTTCAGAGTATGTAGTTCAATTTGGTTTCGACGAATTAATCCGCGCGATCTGCAAAGAGCATCACTACTTTCTCTTCGGCGTCGAGCCTACAGAGAATTGGCTTGCCAACAGTGCCACCATCGAACTAGAGCGGCTGCTCGACAAACAGACACGAGTATTTCAGAGCCTTGCATTGCAGCCACATTACCAAGTATCGCAGCGCAATAGTTGGTTCGGCACTCTTGGAGAGGAAAATGGTCACATCGACGGAAGTGGGAGGCGGGGTTCAACGCAAATAGCCGAACTTGAGCAGGCAATTCGGGAATTGAATGATCGATTACCGATGAGAAACGCTCCCTCAGCAGCTTTCGCCTGGTATTCCTCCGATGACAGCACCTATACTAGCAATGACTACGCAGCTCTCGCGTTTATCCCCGACTTTCTTCTAAGAGGACTTCAGGAATGTGTTTCCAGTTCGGATCCTACGACTGATTGGATGGACACAAAGGATGAAGGTCTCAACTTTTCTTCACTCCTAATTGCCGCGCCGATGCCAGGCGGTTTTGAGTTAAGGGGCGCCACGCGCTACAAAACGTCTGAACATCGCGCGGTACAAAACGACTGAACATGGTTTCGACAGGCGGAATCCAGGGCCGAAGCGTTAAGACAACGGTTAAAAACTGAGCTCGAACCTCGGATCGCCTGCGGCGGAGAGCGGGGGTAGGGTCCTGATGCGGACGGCGACGACCTGATTTTCACGGTGGGCGCAAACCACGAACGCAGAAGATCGGCCAACGGAAAACTGGCACTGGCCAATCTCAAGCCGCTTTGCGATGCATCGACTTGATCACGCCGCCGAGCTGCTCGCGACATTCAAGGTCCTCGCCCCTGATCGTCATCGCCTTCGGCATGCTTTCTTGTTCACACGGAGGCCTCTCGTCAATTCCAGGCTACACCGCTTTCTTCTTGACCTGGATATTGAGGCCCTGGGACATTGAATCCTGTGAGATGTTGTCGCAACGGGCCAAAACGGGCCGCGTGAAAATCGACGGGCGACCTCAGGTCCATCCGACTTCTCTACAGTCGTTTTGAACGGCAGTCTAACCGCAACGTTCGCAACCGCAGGTCCATTGCCGCTTGAAGCGTGTACTCGCCAACCGTGTCCGTGGGACACTCGGCAATGTTTCTCGATCTTTGGCATGAATTCAGTGGCTCGTTGGACCATAGAAGGGCAGGGCTAGTTTGAGCCCCTTCCTTCGCATTGTCATGCCGCTTGCTTCGCAAACGCCTCGCCAATGCGCATGGCGCCAACATCTTCGCTTGAATGCGTAACCTTG
>JAGQPS010000045.1 GCA_020426595.1 Planctomycetales bacterium | reverse complement strand
CCTCGATGGGCGTCTCACGGCCGCTCGATGCGGCGCGTCTGTTTAAATCAACAGCCCGTAACGCTTCGGGTTTCCTTTGGTTCTTCATGCTTTCGACTTGGCCGACTGGGGCGGAGCGTGAAGAGTCTCGCCCTCGGAACGGACGCGTTTGGTTTCATTGGTCAAGAAAAGACGAGGGCCGAGACTCACTAGGGTGTGTCTCGGCCCTTGCTTTGGTTTAGCTCGGTGGCTGGCTCGACCAACCGCGACTAGGCGGTCTGCAATTTCTCTTCTCGAGCTTGATACTGCTCGAGGATCCACTCGTAGGTCTTGGCCATGCCTTCCTCGAGCGTGATACCGGGAGCCCAGCCCAACAGTTCCTTGATGCGGGTGTTATCCGAGTTTCGACCGTTGACTCCCTTGGGCGCGTCGAGCTTGTAATTGCGCTTCAGGTCGATTTCGGCGATCGCTTCGACGATGTCGACCAGGCCGTTGATCGAAACGAGTTGGTCCGATCCGAGATTGATCGGCTCGATGATCTCACTGTCCATGATCTTCAGGATGCCCTGCACGCAATCGTCGATGTACATGAAGCTACGGGTCTGTTGACCGTCGCCCCAAATCTCGATCGTTCCCGTGTCGCGGTACTTGGCTTCCAACACCTTGCGAATGATCGCGGCGGGCGCCTTTTCGCGACCTCCGTCCCACGTTCCAAACGGCCCATACACGTTGTGGAAGCGAGCGACTCGAGTCTCGAGACCGAAGTCCTCGCGGTAGTGACGGCACATGCGCTCGCTGAACAGCTTCTCCCACCCGTAGCCGTCTTCCGGCATCGCGGGATAGGCATCGGATTCCTTGAGCGGCTCGACATCCGCGCTGGTCTGCTTGTCGGCGGCGTAGACACAGGCGCTCGAGGCGAAAAAGAATCGCTTGACGCCCGCCTTCTCCGCAGCCATCAGCAGGTGCGTGTTGATCAACACGCTCAGCATGCAAAGAGCCTTGTTGTTCTCGATGAACCCCATGCCTCCCATGTCGGCGGCGAGGTTGTATACATCGCGCACATCGACGCAGGCGACTTGGCACGCATCGAGCCGAGACAGGTCGGCCACCACATTCTCGACATCGTCAAACGTCTGGTACCACTGATCCATTGGCTTGATGTCGATGGCCCGAATCGGGCCCACATTGCGTTTACGCAATTCCGCGACAAGATGACCGCCAATGAAGCCGCCCGCCCCAGCGACCAAGACCACATCGTTCATTCAATAGACTCCCGACAATTCAGGCCGTTCGATTGGACGGCCCGTGCTTTACACAAGGACATCTCTTCGCCAGATAAAACCGGCGCGAGTGTAACAAGAGAGAACTCGACATGAGCCAACTCGCGTCCGCGCCGCCAAGTGCCCCAAATGCTTGGCCGCGAGACGTCCCGCTCGGTCCAGTCTAGTTACGCGAATTTTGGATTCGAGACTTCGTTCGCGGATTTCCGTAACGAATTGGCGAGCCTGTTTTGCGTGGAGAAACAGGCCTTCACGGAACACTAAAGAATGAGCGAAACGGCACGCGGAGGTCCCTCGCCTACACGCTCGGCGCCCCCGACGCCTGACGTCGTGCGTTACCGTCCCAACACAAGAGGGGAACCCACAAGCTGCCCAAGCCAATCAACTCAAAAGCGTAGGAAAACCAAAGGAAACCCGAAGCGTCAGCGAGGGATTCTTCGACTTCTCACTCAAGCCACAAACCCGTTACGCCGGCAACACTTCCGCTTCGCCCCATGGCTGACAGCGCGACATCCGCGCGCGTTTCGCCTCCGCAAGTGCCTTCGACTAGCGATCGTCGATCGAACCGAATCGGCGTAGCCTCAATCGTTTCATTAGCAAGGCGGTTACGAACGCCGGATTGTTGCGCAGGTACCTCCGCCACAGTCGCTTTGGTTCCTGGTAGAGCCGGAAGAGCCATTCGAGTCCATTGGCCTGCATCCAGCGTGGGGCCTGCTTGACCTTGCCTGTGTGAAAATCGAAGGCGGCTCCCACACCGATCGCCACCGGAGCTCCAATGCGACCAACATGGGCGGCCATCCAACGCTCTTGTTTCGGTGTGCTTAGCCCAACCCAAACAATGTCGGCTCCACTCGCCGCGATCCGATCACAAACCGCTTGATCCTCTTCCTCGGTCAATGCTCGAAAGGGAGGACACTCCGTTCCCACCACGATCAATCCGGGGAACCGCTCTCGAAGTCGATCACGGAGTTCGTCGGCGATTCCTTCCTTGCCCCCGTAGAAATAGTGCTTCCATTGGCGCGATAGGCCAGCTTGAAGAGTCTCCAGCATCAAATCGGGCCCGTAGACACGAGTCACATGACGCTGACCTGCTCGTTTGGCCAACCAAACCATGGGCATTCCGTCGGGAGTCACCATGCCGGCTTGATTGTGAATGCGCCGCAAGCTTTCGTCCCGCACGCTTTCCATCACGCCATGAACACCACTCACCGTCACGAAGTTCGGCTCGCGCGTTTCGATCCACGTGGCGATTCGATCGACCGCCATCGACATGTCGACGGCCGAGAGTCCGATCCCGAGCACGTCGACACGCGGCGGCTCGGATGAACGTGAGTGGCTGGGCGATTGAGACGCCACCGTGGGTGCTTCGGAGATGCTCATCATTGATATTCCTGCTGCGTCGTCTCGTTCTTTTCTGGGCCAGAGCCGCTCGACTGTTCGCTGGGCGATTCGCCCCGTGAACTCATCCCTACCGACTTGGGCCGAGCTTTATCCCGTTGAACCGAGTCGTTGATTACTGGCGCCGAAGGCGACCGTCGCCTTGCGAACCGTGAACGCCTCGGCGAACCGACTATGGCTACGACACTCGGCTCCTCTCAAACGCATCAGCCCCGAGAACAACTCATCATCGAACCAATCTTTCTCGGTTTGCGACCGGTGGTGTTCCCGCAGCCAACGAAGTTTCGTCGTTTGATTTTCCGCCGACACCTCGCAATAGACTTGAGGCTGGCCGAGGTCCCCTTCCCACTTTGGAATTTCATATTCGAGAATCAACGCGTCGCGCCACACGTTCCAAGTCAGCTCGGCCAAGAGACGATGATCTTGATGCCGATCCTCGAGTCGATGCGTGAAGATCACATCGGGCTTGATGCGGCGTGATAAATCGACCAAGGCCTGTTTGATCTCGGCATACATCGTGGGAAAGCGATTGTCCGGAAAGCCCGCGATGTTCAACTCGCCCGTGCCGAACCGTTGAAAGTAGCCCGCGGCGCTGGCGCGTTGCTCCGCCTCGCGCCGCGCGTCGCCACTCCCCACGAACCAGCGCAATTCGCTGATGCGACCTTGGTCACTCCATTGCAGCAACGTGCCACCGCATCCAATCTCGATGTCATCGGGATGGGCACCAATGCACAACACACTGCTTGCGGAGCTCAAATCGAACGAGATCATTCCTTGGTCCATTTACGCGGGATTCGCGCGGCGATCGGGTGGATTCACCGCGTCGCACGGCACGCATTGCCTGGAAGCCACGGCGTGCCTTACCTTGCCTTGCGCGGTAGGGGAATGGAAGTGGATTCGATCGAACTTGGCTTGCCGATCGTCGCACCCTTCGCGACGGGAGCCTCACTACGCCAGATCTCCCAGGGACGGTCCCCACGCACATACATGTCCTCGAGCATTTGTCGCTCCTTGTATGTGTCGACGCAGCCAAAGAAGCCTTCGTACTTGACGCTCTGCAATCTCCCACGTTGAATCAGTCGCTCGAACGGCTCCGCCACCAACTCCTCGCCCGATCCGAGCACGTCGAAGATCGAGCTATCCAGCACAAAGAACCCGGCATTCATCCAGAGATCCGATTCGCGAATTGGCGTGAGCGCGCAAACGCCACCCTCCTCGCTGAATTCGACGGCGTGAAAGCTTTGAGTCGGCCGGACACTGAGGAAAGTCGCCACCGCGCCGGTCTGATGATGTCGCTCGATCGCCAGCGGCAAGGGAAAATCGCTAAGGCCGTCGGAGTAGTTCGCTAGGAACGTGCGTTCTCCCGCCAAGTGCGGCCGAATGGCGGCGAGGCGCTCACCAATGTTCGAATTGACTCCGGTGTCGACGAAGGTGATCTTCCAATCGTCGATGTCCGTGTTGAGCAACGAGATCTTGCGCCCGCCATCCGACAACTGAAAATCGTTCGACACGCACTCGTCGTAATCGAGAAAGTAGTTCTTGATGACTTGCGCTTGCCAGCCGAGGCAGAGAATGAAGTCGCGATGCCCGAAGCTCGCGTAGTACTTCATCACATTCCACAACATGGGCCGCTGCCCGATGGGAACCATTGGCTTGGGAATGGTCTCGGAATAGTCTCTCAGGCGAAGGCCTTGGCCTCCGCAAAACAGCACGACTTTCATGGCTCACTCCCGATCGCATTCGGGTAATTGGTTTCCGCTCCGTTGGCTCCCTGGAGCGGCCTTGGGTCATTCACTCGGCCGAGACGCGTCACGATACCTCGGCCATCGCTCGCTACATTTCCTTCCACGGCTTCCAATCGCCACCTTGCCAAACCAAGGCTTCCGGGATGGGAACGACGAGCCGCGTCCCCGCCTCCACGAGCGACCGCAACTGATCGCGAATCTCGTCGCGCAGGTTCCACGGCAAGATCAAAACCCAATCCGGCCTCCGCTCGCGCAGCATCTCGGGCTCATGAATGGGAATGTGCGTACCGGGTAGGAATCGGCCCTGCTTGTATGGGTTGCGATCCACCACGAACTCCAAGAGATCCGTTCGGATGCCGCAGTAATTCAGCAACGTGTTGCCCTTGCCGGGAGCCCCATACCCGGCGACTCGTTCCCCCCGACGTCGCGCCGCGATCAAGAACTCGAGCAAGCCCCACTTCGCCTCTTGGACTTCTCGCTCAAACCGACGAAATCCCTCGAGTGACACGAGCCCGGCATCCCGCTCGGAATCAAGAATGGCGTCGATTCGCGCTCGACCTTCGTCATCTTGCACACGCTTCCGGGCATCGTGGTGTCGGACGAAGACTCGCAAGCTGCCGCCGTGTGTCGGCAATAGCTCGGCATCGACGACGCGCAGATCGTGACGTTCGAACAGATCAATCAAGACGTGCAACGAGAAGTAGCAAAAATGCTCGTGATAGATCGTGTCGAATTGACGGAGACGAATCAGCGTCTCGAGATGCTGAATCTCCACCGTGAGCAAGCCGTCCGCCGCCAACAGATGCTTGAGTCCCGCGACAAACCCATGCAAGTCGGGGACGTGAGCCAGCACGTTGTTGGCCGCGACCAAGGAAGCCTGTCCCCATTCATTGGCGATCTCCTGACCCGTCGCCGCGTCGAGGTAAGCGACTCGAGTCGGTACCCCCTTAAGCTCGGCCGCGGCGGCGCAGTTGTCCGCCGGTTCGATTCCCAGCACGCGGTAACCACGTTTCACGAAGTGCTGGAGCAAGTAACCGTCGTTCGAGGCGACTTCGATGATCCTCGCATCCGAGGCAATTCCCTCGCGATCGATCATCGCGTCGCAATAACGTGCCGCGTGAGCGACCCATGAATCGGAGTACGACGAGAAGTACGCGTAGCCATCGCGAAAGATCTCCCGTCCGCTGACAAACTCATCAAGCTGCACCAGCCAACAATCGCGGCAGACAAAGGCGTGGAGCGGATAGAAGGACTCCGCCATCAATGTTTCGCGGCGCGAAAGATAGGTCTCACAAAGGGGAGACTTTCCTAGATCCACGACGCTCTCAAGGCGTCGCGAGCCACAACATCGACAAGCGAACAGTCGCGACTCGGTGACGTCGATCGTGTTTTCGATTAACGAACTGGACATAAATCGCTCTGCCTATAGTTCCAACTCGAATTCCAATCGATCGGCCATGGACGGCGTTAACCGCGACAAGGGGAAAGGCTGTGTTTCAAGAACTCAACGCCTTGTTGCTCCAACGCCACGTCTGTTCATCTTTCTCCACAAGCCCGCGGAGGCCGCGGCGGGGCATTCCCAGGTGTGCCGGTCGAGTCAATCAGTCGATGGTTTTGAAGCAAGCCGCGTGCCGTCATGGCGTCCACCGCGGCGACCAACAAGGAAACTTCACAATGCGAAACGGCGGACATCTCCTCGATCAACATGCGGCCATCGGCCAGCGTCGCGATCCAGCCAATCGCTCGACGCCAGTCGCTGTCCGTCCAATCGGAGCGAGGTGAGTTCCACAGGCCATGTCGACCGAGTTGCGGTTCACCCGGTCCCCAATCCGCCATCGGACACGTCAACGATTCCAACTGGTCGCAAGTCGTGGCCAGCAACAAGAACGCGTCGCGGATGGATCTCGTCTCGACGCAATCGAGGTTGTCCAGCGAACAGTGATACGCCGGCCATGTGGTCCAATCGGCTCGAGATAGACGTCCGAGAGGCAAGTTGATCCCCACGGAATTGAATTGACGTTCGTCGTAGCCTTCGGGAGTAAAGTCCCGCCACTGCACTTCGGTCCCGGATCGCTCGGCCGAGCTGCGCAGCGATTGCTCAAATGGTGTGCGCCCCGCGAGTGATCGCTTGAAATTCAAAGGGCTATCGTCGCCAAGCATGGCGAGTACCGCTCCACCCAAACACGGTCGGCGCGGTTCGCCGTGCGAGTGCCACCAGGCGATTGGACCGATGGTGCCGGGGCCCCAGAGGAAACGATACGAAACGCGACGAGGTCTCGAAGCAAGATACCGAGCCAGCAGAACCGCGACGAGCATTCCCGACAGGTTGTCATTGGCCAACGACGGATGGCAGAGATGAGCCGAGAAGATCACCTCGGCTTCGCTTTCACCCGCGATCGAATACTCGCCCCAGCGAAGCAGTCCTGGCTTCCGCTCGGATTCGATAACCGCGTGATACCGGCGCGAACTACCAGCCTGGGCGAGTTGGTTCAACCGCGATTGTGAGCAGCAGAAACCCCAAGCCGAATGGTAGTAGCTGGTGCGATACGGAATGGCTTGGGGATGCCGAGAGTCCACGTGCAGGTGAGGCAGAAGTTCCTCGAACGTGAGCCACCGATCGACCGGTTCGGAACCGTTCACGACATGAAGGTTGCAGTCGGCGGAGTCAATGACGAGCGTTCCATCCTCGTCCTCGACATAGGCTCGGCCGACATCCCATTCCGCGGGAACCGTCCAATCGCCAATCCGCGTTCCCGTCGGAACTCCCTCGACCTTCAACGGAATCGATTCCTGTAGTACCCGCAACGTGTCCGCGACGCTCGAACCGACGCTGGTCCGCAAAAGTGGATAGAGCCTTTCAAGCCATTGTCGGCACCAGGTGTCCCGGTCGGGGAGGTGGAGCGAATTCCACCAACTCAAACTGGCATCGTCACGAGTCGAGACTTCGCTCATTGGGCCGCGCCTCCCACCGCGAAGTCAATCGGACTTCGCCGCGACCAATCGGTCCATCGCAGGTCCTTCTCGGCGATACTCGTCACCGGCAATGGCCACACGATCCGCCAGGGGGAGTCGTCGTATCTCACTCCATCCGCGACCGCGGGATTGAATGACGGAGTGATCAAGTACAGCACGGCCGAGTCGTCGACGAGCGTTTGAAAACCATGAGCGCAGCCGACCGGAATGAGCAACGCGGTTTGATTCGTGGAAGAGAGTTCCACGGAAAAGGTCTGGAGGTACGTCGGTGAAGCCCGGCGCAAGTCAACGATCACGTCGTGGATCGCTCCACTGATGCAGCGGACCAACTTGGTCTCGGCTGCGGGAGGGCGAGAGAAGTGCATTCCCCGCACCGTTCCCGCCTCGCGATTGCTACTGATGCTGTGTTGTTCAAAGCGAGCCGCCAAGCCGTGACTCGAGAATTCCGCCTCACAGAATGACCGCGAGAAGCTCCCCCGAGCATCGACATGCGCGGTCGTCTCGACAAGGAACGCACCCGGGATGGGAGTGGCGACGAAGTTCACGCGAACACCTCCCGCGTGCGCCGCCCCGCGCGACGTTCAATCGCCGACTCGTATATCCGAAGCAGCTTCTCGTAGTTGGTTTCGATCGTGTAGGCGTCCAAGTAACGGGACCGACACGCGGCTCGACGCTCGGCGAAACCGTCCCACCAAGATTCGGCCTCGCTCAACGCCGCCGACATGGCCGAAACATCCGTCGGCTCGATCAGTGTTCCAAGGAGGGGCGAGTTGATGATGTCGCGTGGGCCCCCGAGCCGCGAAGCAATTACCGGGATTCCCAGGGAGAAAGCCTCGATCACGACACGGCCAAACGTCTCGAAGGCGGGACTCGGAAAAAGCAAGCACGACGAACTTGCCATCCAACCGAGGCACTCTTGCCGAGGCACCTTGCCGATGAATTGAATTCGAGCATCACGAGCCGCTTGCGCTTGCGCTGCTTCAGCCAACGGACCTTCGCCGATAATGCGCAGCTTCCAATCGCCTCGATATTGATCCCAAGCCTGCAGGAGCCGATCGAGTCCCTTCTCGCGATTCAGTCGACCGACGAACACGAAGGCGCGATCCGTATGTTCCCGTGGCTCGATTTCCTGTTCGACGTAGTGTGGATTGAGCTCGATTCGATCCGCCGGAAAACCGCCTTGGATGTAGAGGTCGCGTGCCGCGCCACAGAAGGTGATGAACCGATCGATGCGCCGCCAGAGATTTCGGCGTTGGTTGCGACGATTGAGCAGCGCCGAGACGGCGCTCGCCGCCAAGCTGTCGCGATAACACCGATGTCGCACACCCGCCCACGGCGAGCCCTTCACGAGACACGTGTCACAATATTGGCCATCTCGACAGAGCGCGGCGCCGACGCAGAGTGGTCGAAAATTGTGGAGCGACTGCACGACGGCGAGACCTTGATCATGCGCCGCGTCGTAGACGCTCGGGCTGATCAACGGAAACGTGTTATGCACATGCATCACGTCGGGTCGCTGAGTCTTGATTAAGCGAGTCACCTCGTCGTAAGTATGTCGGCTCCAAAGAGTCTCTCGAGCTTCCCGCCAGCGGCTCGTCCGTCCAACGTCGTCGTTGTGCCGCGTGTAGTGGATCACCTCATGACCGCGGTCGCGCAGCATTTTGGTGTCGGCCTCGAAACAAACGTCCTCGCCTCCGCGAATGCGATAGTGATTGTGGACGGTTAGAATCCTCATGACGGCTCCCGTGATAACAAACCGGTGGGAGCGGATATGGACGACACCCCTTGGCTCATCCTGCGTCCACCGGACAGGAGCGCGATGCGTTGCTGCTCGAGGCCACTCGACTTGGGTTCCTCTTGTCGCGTCTTCCGCGGAGCGGCCGAGGCGAGCCCGATACCGAACAGTAGGAAGAAACCCACGGTCTCGGGCTGGAATGGACCGGCGATCGATTCATTGATCGAGCTCCATCCCAAGAACCACAACGCGATCCAGGCCAGCGCCGGAACTAGGCGAGGATGCAGGGACTGCCGAGGACCTTCCTTCACGATGAGAAACGTCCAAGAGACGACCGCCCCCACGAACAATGCGAAACCAATCGCTCCGGTCGAAACCGCGATCTGTAGCCAGATGTTGTGGGCCGTCCAGTTTTGCATTTCGTACCAGACGTACATCAGCCCCTTGCGGCTCGTCACGAAGTAGCCATGCCCGCGAAGAGGGCTGTCCTGGAACGACTCCCACTGCGCGGCCCACATTTCAAACCGGCCGGAGAAGTTGCTGACCTCGTCGCTGGTTTGTCCGCGCGAAGCGAAGGCACTGGTCTCACCGAGCACGGTGTCGACCAGCACGAGGCCTGGATCGACCATCAGGTAGCTGAATATCACGGCGGCCGCGATTCCTCCTCCAATCAATAACTGCCGTCGTGGCGCGTATAAGAGGAGGACCCCGGCCGTGGTTGGCACCAACATCGCGACGGACATCCGGTTCTCGGCGGCATACATCGTGATCAGCTGTATCGGCATGAGCACGAACCAACCACGCAGGGCCCATTTCCACCGAAAGATCACCGCAGCCACCAAGGTCGCAAGGAACGAGAACGCGGCGGTCGACGCGATTTGCGTCGGATGCATGAAGCCCGTCTCCATGTTTCGGGAGAACCGTCCGATGTCCGGCATCCCGTAGTGGGCCACGAGCAATACGAAACAGACGGCGCCCGTGCTGACCGCGAAATGCTTGATGAGAAGCGACGCGTCTCTTTCATGTCGCACATTGCACGCGGCGAGGTATGCGAACGAGACACCCAGGCTAAAGCTGACGATTTGCCCCAGTGAAATCGAGGGCAACGGTGACCAACTCACACTCGCGAAACACCAGCCCAGGAAGGCGAGCATCGGCAAGAAGATCGCTTGGAGCCAGCCATTCAAACGCCAACTTTGCCGATCGAACACCATGTAGGCGGCCAGCCCCATCGCCATGAGGCGACTGATCAACTTGATCTTGGCCACGACATCCAGCGAACCCGCGGTCACCATTTCGTCTCGCCCTGGCGGCGAGAACGTCGCGATCACCGCGACCCAAATACAGATCACGAGCAAGTAAAGCCGACGGTTTCGGCCTTGTTCGATCGCCTCCTCGACGGCTTGGTCCCGCTCGGGGTCCGCCACGAAACGAGGCGCGAAGCGAGCGGTTCGTCGAGGCGCGATTCCCTCGCGACCGCCGCGTCCAGCCGACCGGGCAACGGCTTCCAACGGAGCGCTCGATACGCCTCGCACTCTTGGTTCCAAGTTCATTCGTGCGGGGCTGGCCCCTGGAACCACGGCGGAACCGGCGCCCATCGTTCCGCCGACCACCGATCCAGAGGCGGGCGAGACGAGTTGCGGTGCTGGAGTATCCGCTCCGTCATCATCACGAACAGTGGAGTTCGTTGCGGGGCTCGCCGAACGACGCTCTCGTAGCAAACGCAGACCCAGTACAACCTTGATCGATTCGCCCAACAGAGTCGCGACGAGAATCGCGACCGCTGTCCCAAGCTCGCCCGCCAACGGTGTGGCGATGGCGACGCCCAGGACGGTGAGCACCAACGACAATCCCGACGACCGCATGACAATGTCGGTTCGTTCCTCCACGAGCAACAGGTTCTCGAGAGGCAACAGCACGAGTCGTTGGAGCCCGTGAGCCAGGGTGAGTGCCATGAGAGTCCACCAGGTCGTGGACGAACCGGTCGCCTTGTAGGCGAACTCGACGAGGTCGACTCCCTTCCAGCCGGCCAGCAACAGTAGTCCCACGACGAACAGTGACAGTCCCGCGGTATGCCATGCCACCAACCGACGCATCGACGCGTGCCCCGACTCGTGCCGCGCGCGGGAGTAGTAGGGTGAAAGAAACGCGGCCAAACCCATCGCGAGAGGATTGATCAGCAAGGGTAGGAACAGGCACTGGGAGTACCTGCCGTTGACGTCCACGCTGCTGACGATCGGCACGATCCAAGGAATGGACCATCCCTGCAGCGTGCCAAGCATCGCCGCGCCGAGGATGCCGCGTCCCAGGCCCCAAGCTTCGCGCCAATCGCGCAGCACCGCCGCGCGCTCGATGCGAAACTCGACGCGAAGCAAGATCGCTCCGAGGAGAGCTCCCAAGCCATGTGCCGCGCCGACGGCCAGAAAGACGTTGGGAACGGAGGTCAAGTCGGCTCGAGCGAGCCAAATCAGTTGAAGCAACAACAAGCCGGCGACCGTGCCATCCAGGAGGACGGCGGACCGAGCTCGAAAATCGGCGAGCAGGAGACGCCGCGAGAATTCCCGCAGCCAATTGCCGATGCCGGCGAGGCACACACACAGACAAAACCAACCGGCCGACGGACCGGAATAGAGGTACAAGCCGGCGCTCACCAACAGCATTCCGACGACCACGAGACTCAACAGCGAGAACTGTCCGACGATCGCGGCACCAAGCCACGACTTCCGCCGTGAGGCATCCATCGCCTGCAGTCGAATCGAGTACGGAATCGAGATGGTCGCGGCGAGAAGGGTCATCAAGACGACGATCACCGGGAACCCGATGTAGTATTCGCCAAGTCCCGTTTCGCCGAGCGATCGACCAACGGCGAGAGTCGCCATCAAACCCGCACCGCTCAAGAGCGACTGATCGATGATCGTCCAGATGCCTGCGCCTGATCGCGAAGGACGGGCGCGCGCGGAAGTCCCCGCCGGGGTCTCCGGTTCGCCTTCCGCTTCTGGTCGCTCACTTTGCATGCGTTACCGACACCTCGCGTCGCTTGTCTCGCCTCGCGTCAACCTCATGTCTCGCCATCACGCATCGGATCTGGCGTTCGTGGAATTCCTGGACCGAGCCGATTTCGCCCCGGTCCGCCGCCGTCGCGGCGTGAAAGACTCATGTCAATGGAGTCGCCCCGGAGAAGGGACGCCCGAGTCGCAAGGCTCGCTGCCCCATCCGACGGCTCCAACGAAACCACCGACGAGCCGTTTCGCCGTAGCGCGAACCGAGCACCGTCCGTTTTCCCCGTAGCCATGCACGTCTCAGGCCAATCCCTAGAGCCGAACCGCCCGTTTGTCCCTCGCAGACGTAACTCAAGCGGTTGCCCAGCTCGGCCTTGAATCGCTCCTCACCCCGTGACAACTCAAGTGTCTCGAGTCCCCAGGCGTGGGCGTTTCGCATCAAATCGAGAAACGCGATCAACCCGGTCGAGTAGCGAGCGGCTTCGGGAGCGAACGCGACGTTCCACGCATGCCATGATCGATAGGACTGCAACAAGTAGAGCCCCGCGACGGGTGTTTCCCCGGCATACAGGAACAGCAACCGACCACGCAGGGACTCGGTTTTTCGGAGCATCAACTCGCTGTACAACGTCTGGCTCGTCGCGGTGGCGTAGAGGTTGCGCCAGCCTTTCCGCTCACACATCCGTTGCTTCCAACCCACCATTCGCCGCAGATCGTCCGGCGAGTGACTCTCCAATAAGCGAACCTCACCAAGGTCGCGTTCGATCCGGCCGCGCCGTTGGCGAACCCTCTTGATCAACCGCGACCCTCGAGATTTCAGATCGGCTTGGTAGGCCAACCACCCGCCACGGAGGTCGACTTGGTAGGCCACGTCTCGAAAGTACATGCTTTCCGCGAAGCCCGTTTGGTCGTCCGGCATGTGGTGAAAACGAAACGTCTTCAATCCGCATTGGTTGAGCAAATGCAACGTATCCCGGCGCGATAGGCCACGTTCGCCGATCACGCCATGCAGATCACTGCTCACACCTCCAGCCGGTTCTCCGACCCCACGACTGTTCTCGAAGGGAAAGAACCCAAACGGACGACCTCCCGAGTCGACTAGGCGAGCGACTTGGATCGCTGGCCGAATTCGAGCCATCGTCGTAATCAGCTCGGGTCGCCAAAACGGACTGCTCCAACGATCCGATGACTCGATCAGTTCGACCCAGTCATCAAGCCATGCTTGGGGGAGTTCGCCACCAGGTTCGATTTCGACATTCATGGGCAGGTATCGAACGCTGGCGCTCGTCCCATTCGTATTGACCGAAACCTGTCGTGGCATCCACGCGTCTTTCGGTGGTTGCCGCCGTTCCCGCTGATGAGGCACATGATTGGTGGCTGCGTGGTTCGCCCGTTCAAGTCGCTCCACCGCTTCGGGAGCCAGGGAATTCGACATCGATCTATACCGATGCCTTGGCCCGCAGGAGCGTCGTGACCGTGCGAAGAATCAAGCGGAGATCCTCCGCCAAGCGCGGACAACGAGCGTAACGCAAGTCAAGCCGCATCCAATCGTCGAACGTGACTTGCCGCGCCGCCTCGGCTTGCCACGAACAAGTCAAACCAGGAGTCACATCGAGCCGCCGGCGTTGCCAAGTCGTGCAACCTTGCGATTCCTTGACGGGCAATGGCCTGGGCCCAACGACCGACATCTCGCCTCGCAAGATATTGAGCAGTTGCGGCAATTCATCGACGCACGTCTTGCGCAGGATTCTTCCAATCGAGGTCAAACGTGGGTCGTTCGTCATCTTGAACGCGGGACCGTCCTGCTCGCTATGCACCCGCAGCTGATCTTGCAGAGCCTCGGCGTTAACGACCATCGTGCGGAACTTGTACATCTTGAAGACACGGCCGCCTCGTCCCTCGCGAAGCTGGGTGAAGATGACGGGCCCGCGACTCGTCAGCTTGACGGCGATGGCGACCAACAAAAGCACTGGCGCGAGGACCACGAGCGCTAAGGTCGATGCGATGACATCAAAGGCTCGTTTGGCGCCTCGAGTTGGACGTTCAAACAAGAGATCGACCCGGCGAATCGCGACCGGCTTGGCCGACTCACGTGAATCACGCCGAGCGGCGGTTGACTCGCTCGAATCTCCGGCGGCTTGGATCGCGGACGAGTGAGGAAGGGTGTCCAGCCCACGCGCATGCGAGTCGTCGTCGCTCGAATCACGACGACCTTCATCCGGATAGACATACAGCTCGTAGGCGACCGCCATCTCCAACTCGACCACCCGTTGACGCAGTTTCTCGCAGGCGATCTCAGCGCCCGCCAAATCCGTGTCGGTCAACAAGATCGCGATGCCTTGCTCCCAGACGCCAATCTCGTCCGTCAAGCGCATCGTGCGAGCGGCCTCCACGCAAAACCGACTCCAGAGTCCGGGATCACCGGGGGACGTGTGACTTGGGGACCAAACCGAAAAGGCGAAAGGAATTTCTCGACGCCCCGAGCGAAAGCGTTCCTTTTCAAGGAGTCGCTTCATTTGGGCTTCGGTCCAGAACTCTCGTTCCTCGTGGCGCGATCGGGCTTGTTCGAAGGAGATATGAGGAACCAAGGCATCCATTGGCTGAGTCATCGACGTGGTCGTTCAAAGGGGGCGTGGAACTGGTGATCTTGTGGCACCGTCCGCGGCGCCGATGGCGAGCAATCACTCGCCGTTGAGAACCGCTCCGATCAGTCGGGCTCCGGCTTGCTCGAGCTGTCGCTTGGAGCGAGTCGTTTCCGAATCGTTGAGATCTTCCTTGCCACAGACGAAGAGAACTCCGTCGAGCAGCGGAGCCATCGCCATGCAGGGAGTGAGCTCACTGGCGGGAGGCAAGTCGACAATCACGTAGGAGTAGCTTCCGAGCAGACTGGCCAGCACGTCGTCGAATCGCTCGAGCAAGTAACTCGCGGCAAGCGGCTGCCGACCGGCGGGCAGGAATCGCAGGTTCTTGACGTTGGTCGGCAAGGTGAGATCCGCGGCCAGATGGCCGTCGACCAACGCTTCAGCCAGACCATCGCGACGAACCGCTTGGCATTTTTGACTGAGCGCCGGCGCGTCGAGGTTTCCATCGACCAAGAGCACTTTCCCCGTCCCGCCTTGCGCGAGCAGGATCGCCAAATGCTCGGTGACTGTCGTGGTGCCGACACCGTTGCGCCCCGCGGTGACGCCCAATCGCTTGACTCCACCATTGGTCGAGCACCAGGTCACGATTTGGCGTGACAACGACGCATACTGTCGTCCCACCTCGCTCGCCATGATGTTCGGCTCGGGAGGCGGTGCGGCTCGGCGACGTGACGAACGAAATCCAAGCATCGAGAAACCTCTTCCAACCTGCGCCCCGTCGACCGGCGATCCAATGCCGGCGAGGAGGTCGTTTACTTCTCTTATCTTCTGGCGAATTCCATCGCCGGATTGTGTCTCCTCGCGCCTTACCGACCTTCCGAATGCCCCACGGTCACCGCCGTGGGTTGGCCCTCGCTAGGCTCGGGCTCCAAGGCCACCAATCGAACCCGATCCATCGTCGCCGGCGCCACACGAGGCACGCTCATCAACACGGGGAGATCGAGTTGCCGTTCCACGATCTCTCGCGGGCTAGTCAGCGGGCGCCGACGCTCGCGCCAAATCGCGATGGCGACCGCGACTCCAACCGCGGCGAGGCCTCCGAGCGGGAGCACGATCGAGCCGCGCGGTGAAATGTGTTTGAGAATCAACGTCGCCGGCTGAACCGAAAGGTTGGCGATATTGACTTCATCGAGTCCAGCGTTGACCTCGGCCTGGGATCGTTTGATGTTGGCCTCGCGCAAGTCGATCACCGCGACGTCGTAGGTTCGCTCCAACTGAGCCAACTCAACCTCGACGCCGGCCAGCAACTCGAGCCGCTGACGCGACAGTTCCAAGTCGTCTCGGTAAGCCTGTTCGCGTACATAGAGCCCATTGAGAGTCGCTTCCTCTTGGTCGAGCGCGAGTTCCAAGCTGCGGCGGCGCTCATTCGGCTCCTCGGTCTCCTGGACAACGAGTTGATCGACATCCGAGATCTCTTCCTTGGCCAAACGAATCTCTTCTTCCAGAACTCGCAAACGGGGATGCTCCTCCGTCAACAACGCACGTTGTCGCGAGTACTCGACTTGCAGTTCGTACAGCCGATTGCGCATGCCGCTCGCCGTGGGGCTTTCGTTGCCCCGCACGACTTGCGTCGTTTCCGTCGCCTCGAGGTTCTCGATGAGATCCACCAGCTTGCGGCGCCGTGCCTCGCTGGCCGCGACCTCCGCTCCGGTGTCGACGAGCCCGAGCTCGGCGCGATCGATCCGCTCTTGCAGCAAGGATCGTTCGCCCTCGATCGTGACGAGCCGATGGTTGATCTTGAATTGGCGAATCGCCTCCTCGGAAGTCTCCACGCGTTGCTTGAGTTCGCCCACCATCGATTCAAAGAACTCGAGCGAGCCTTCGGTACGATGCACACGCACGTGCTCGACGCGGTAGAGCTCCATCATCGTTTGCACGATGTCACGGGCGAGATAAGGCGTTTGCGCCTTGGCCGATACCGAGATGACCGTGTTGCGTTGCCCCGGAGTGATCGAGACGCGCTGCATGATGCGGTTGACGGCCAACTCGCGGCGTTTCACTCGCTCCAACTCCGAAGCGGTCAAGACCGGCTCGTCCGAGTTGCTGGGCGCGGGAGCGGACGATTCATCCTCGAGGCTGATCTTCGGCAGCGCGGGGAGGGTCAACCACTCGGGCCAGCCATCGTCAAGGATGCGTTCGACACCCAGCTCATCGACCAACTTCTCAGCCATCTGCCGGCTTTCGAGGATGTCGGCGATCGAACGGATTTCGGTTTCCCGAGTCTCCTGAACGTTCACGGTTTGCCCCGTGGAACTCGTCGGATCGAGAGAAGCGACACTTCGGCCCAGTTGCACGAAGATTTTTCCCTCACTCGCGTAGAGTCGCGGGTAGAAGAGCAGGACCGCGAGGACCGCCGCGATCAAACAACTGAACACGAAGCCCGCGAGCACGATGTGCCGGCGGACGCTAAGCAACGCCTCTTGGAGCAAACTCTCAGTCGCCGCTGGGCGGTTGGTCATCCCGATACTCCCGACTGTCCGTCCCTTCCTTACCCCCCGGCGATCACGAGCCGCCATGATGCGTGATCGCATCATTCAACGGTGGGAGAAGAGACTCTTGCGCCTGGGGCCGCTGCGGCCTTTCGGCAATTTAGGCAAGTCAAGTCGTTAGTATAGTTAGAGGCCCCAGGATTGTCCTAAGGACGACCGGTCGCGCGAGCGGATCGACGCTAGTTTGTCCAAGGGCGCGCGATTGTAGGGGCAAAGTCGCGGAGCGACCTCGCGTGTTGAGTCGAAGCGACGTGCGGCGGTTGAGATCCGTTCCGCTGGGGGGACGGGGGTCCGACAGGCGACCGCGATGTCCGGCGGTACCCCATCAACGCGACTCTACCGATCAAGAAACCACCCTAGCTGATGGCTCGGACGTAACTGACGAGCAACCCAGTCTCTCGCGGGTAACTCGACCGTCGCGTCATCGCTACCTTCGTTGGCGGGGACAGGAAAAATCGGCTTGGGCCGACTTGGCAATTGGACCCTTGGGCGTCGCCAGGTTGAAGAGCCCGAAGATCTCGGACTGAGTCAGGCCGACCGGACCAGGAGTACCGGTCTCGGAAAATACCGTGTCGAAGAGTTCTCGCTTCTGCTGCAAGACGTCGTGAATCCGCTGCTCGATCGTGTTGGCGCTCGTCATGCGAGTCACGGTGACACTACCGGCGGCACCAATGCGGTGAGCCCGATTGATGGCTTGATCCTCGATGGCGGGGTTCCACCAGCGGTCGAACAGAAACACGTAGCGACAGAACTGCAAATTGAGCCCAACGCTGCCCGCTCCGTAGCTCATGAGTAGCACGTGACAGTTGGGATCCTCCTTGAACTGCTGAAGGATCGCGTCCCGCTTCTTGGAGGGAATCTTGCCGTGGTACTCGAGCGGCCGATACGGCTCGAGGCTGGGGCGCATCTTTTCGATCGTCTTGACCCACTGGCTAAAGACGATCGCCTTCTGGCCACTCGCGGCGACCTCGGCCATGTCGGCCTCGAGCCGCTCGAGCTTCGAGCTGGCTCCCGTCGCCGGGTCGAAGTTGCAGATCTGTTTGAGACGCAGGACCAGCTCGAAGACGTGCTGAACGGTGATCTGGGCCCCGAGCTCATTGAGGTGGATAACGCCGCTATCCTCGGCGCGAGCATAGGTCTCCTGTTGCTCGGGAGTGAGTTCGATTTCCTCGTCTCGGTAAAGCTTGGGAGGCATATCCTCGAGCACCATATCCTTGGTGCGACGCAAGACAAACTCGCGGACTTCCTGCGCGATCGTCCGGGGATGCATGCCGGGGCGGAGGTAGCCTTCCTGCAAGAAGTCGAAGATCCCAACCAAATCGTCGAGACTATTCTCGACCGGCGTTCCGGTCAGTGCCCAAGAACGCGTGCGGTGGATCGAGTTGACCACCTTGGCGGTCGTGCCACTTCGATTCTTGATGCGTTGAGCCTCGTCGAGCACGACCAAGTCAAAGTGCAAGTTGGGATCGAGCACTTCCTCGCGGTCCCGCATCAGCAACTCGTAGTTGGCGATCTTCACGGGTGAGCCGGGGTGTCGCCATTGCCACGCTCGCTTCGCGGCGTCACCTTCGATCACGGCGATGGGAATCTCGGGCGCCCAAGTTTGAAACTCACGCCGCCAATTCGAGACAAGAGGCTTGGGACAAATCAGCAAGATCTGCCGCGCCTCTTGGCTGTGCAGCAACAAGCGAATGGTGCTGATCGCTTGCATCGTTTTCCCGAGCCCCATTTCGTCGGCCAAGATGGCGGCGTGCCGGGGGAACAGAAAGGCGATACCCTCGAACTGATAGGGGAACGGTTCGAAGGGAAACTGAATGGTGCCGTTGGAGACCAACGATTCCAGGGGCGGTTGCAGAAGGTAGTAAAGGCGATCTTGGAGCTTGATGACATCGCGTGGCGGCTTCATTCGAGTCCGCTTGCCACGCTCCTTCCCTTGAACCTTGGGTTCGCCACTCGCTGCCGCGCTCGGAGCCTTGGTCTTGCTCCCCACGGTCCATTGGCCAGCGGAAGGTCCTTCGGGGAAGAAGAAGCTCTTGACTTGCAACTTGGCCGAAGGCAACGGCGGGCTCATCACCTTGGGAACGGCGATCGATGGCAGCGTGCCACCGCGCACGTCGAGTGCGTCGGCGTAGTCGAGCGAGGTGTCGGAATGCACCGAGATCGCCAAGGTCACCGCGGTGGGAGCTCCCGAATCGAGCCGGCTTTCGGGACGCGCGTTCATGCGGCCTCTCCGACACGACGCGGAGTCGCGGCTCGGACCGATCGCTGTGCTTCGTCGAGTGCCTCGCGAATTCGCTCGAATGGCTCTTGCCAATCCTCGATGCGCATCGCTTCCAGAGCCTCGCGATATCCGTCGATCGGTCGCCGCGCGACCGTCTCGAACAACCAGCCACTCAGCCGCAGCTGATCGATGCTTGTCACGCTCACTTGCGGACTGTGGCCCGCCTGTTCCGAGGACACCACGATTGGATGCATGCGGCTTTCAGGAAGTCCCGCCGCGATCTCCGGCACGTCGGTCAGTACGGCGCTCAAGTTACTTTTGACATGATCGATCAAAGTGCCGGCGATGCGTTCGCCCATCACGAACGACGACAGCGTTGGGCCATAGAGAATCTCGTGAGCTCGAGTCGGGCGCACCGGTGTCGTCGCATGGAACTCCAGTGGACGCCCCAACTGGTTGACCACCAGCAGGCCTCCCACGAAGCCAACTTCCTCGTTACGAAAAGCCGTAACAAATCCAACCACTGGCCCACTCGCTGCTCGTGTCATACCACTCCGTTCTCACTCAAGATGCTCGTCGAATGCTCGACTCGGTTCACAGGTCTCGTCGCCGGAAATAGCGCATGAGTCGATTCGCTAGCCCCGTCGATGGATCGCTAGGTCATGGATCGACCACCTCACGATTTGATTCTCGGTCGAATAGGTCGAGCTCCGCCGACTGCTGGCAATCGACTCCGGTCCGTCGATTGCCCTTAAGTCGGTGAAGTCGTCTCCCATTCGCTGGTCACGCGGTGGTTGTCACCGCGTCATGGCGGTGGGAAGCGGTCGTCCAGCTCGGCGAACGCTTCGGCCGCGTGACTTACTCGAATCAGAATCGTGCTTCGACGCGCCGATCTTGAGGCGGCTACCTGTCGGTTTTGACTGTCGGTGGAATCCATGCTCGCGGGAAGAATGGGAAGGCCTGGAGGCATGCGCCGGAGTTGCTCGAACAGCCAATGTCAACAGGCTAGGCAGGAAACAAAGAGTAAGAGAAAAACAGTGACAATTCCGGATGACGTCGCAACTCGACAGTCGCGAACGCGGCTGTTTATACTTGGGCTCTCGTTTGCGAATTCGAGTTCGTTACTCACTCTTCTCAGGCCTCGGGAGTTCCAACATGACCGACGAGTCGCAGCCTCTGTTCCGGATGAACCTCGACGAACAGTTCGAAGGTGAAGCGGAGAATCGCGGGGGCGTGGAGGAAACCAACGAGCTCCTCCGGCAACTCATGATCGGACAGGAACGCCAAAACGAATTACTCGAGGATCTCCTGGAGCACATGGTGTCGGCCAATCGCCAACGGGCTCATGAATTGGGCATCTGGCGTCAGCAGAACCCCCAGCTTGCTCGGAAGTGCCGCGTTGCGGCGGATGCCCTGAGTCGGGCCCAGACCGAGTATCTCAACATGCTGACGGAAGAGATCTCGACGAATTCCGAGGCTCTGGCGGATGGCGAGTTCATGTTGAACGAGTTGGTGGATCGCTTTGGCCCTCGCCTCGCCCACCTCAATGGCGTGGCTCAGATTCTCGCGCAACTCGGCGCGACGCCCCAGAATTCTTGATTCCGCGCTGTCCGCTCTTGGCGGGCAGGCTTAGAATGAAGAGAGATCGAGAATCAACTTGGCCGACCGGCGCTCGCAAACAGTGGTCGTTGGGTCGGTTCCTCGATTCCCACCTTGCCAATGGGCTGTCCCAGAGCGCTCGCGTTGCCCGCGGCGCTGCTCGACGTGGCGTTTCGGCTAGGAATTCCTTCGCCAAGCGCGACCGTCAGTTGGGGCCCCCAGACCTACCTTCATCGCGCGGACGTCTCGGGCCACGGTTACTTCAGCGGCGCGAGTCCGAATTGCGGCTTGCCCTGATGGTACTTCAGCGGAGCTCAAGGTTTTACCAGCGTGTCTCCGTTGGCCTTCCGTTTGCTGCGAGCCGTGACTTGCCCGTGTCCATGTAGTCGCGGCGGGTACCAACGCGACGCCCTCGGTGCCCGGCACGAGGCGGACACGGTACTTGAAGTAAGCGTTTCGCGTTTGTCCGATGCGGGGTGAAACAGAGCGGGATGGCCCACAGGCGAGCCGATGGGCTCGCGCGTGGTTCGCTCTACGCGACATCGACGAGATGGATTCGCCCTTCCCGGTTAGGGGCACGACATGAGAGAGACGATGATGAAACGTATCACTCGAAGTTGGCTTCCATCGTGGCGTAAGCCCTGGTTTTGGATGGGGCTCGCGGTCGCGGTGTCGTTTTCTCCCGAGGTGTTTTCACGTGTCGCGGCGTTCGCCACGGTCGATGACGATACGGTGCAAACAACGATCGAGCAGGATGAGCAGCTTAAACGCGGACAACAGATTTACCGCGAAGCATGCGCTAGCTGCCATGGAGCGTTCGGCGAGGGTGTCCAAGAACACTATCCCGACAAGCTCGTGGGTGACGCGACCGTGCTCGAGTTGGCCGACGACATCACTCAGACGATGCCCGAGGAGGCCCCGGAAGAGTGCGTGGGAGCCGACGCGGAAGCGGTGGCCGCCTACATTCATTTTGCCTTCTACAGCGAAGCGGCTCGCATTCGCAATCGTCCGCCTCGTCGAGAGCTCAGTCGCCTGACCGCGAATCAATTGCGTCAAAGTCTCGCCGATCTTTACGCCCATTTCGAAGGTATCCGTTCGGTCACCGAGGAACGGGGCGTTAATGGCGTCTACTTCGACGGGGATCGCTGGAATGACGAGAACAAGAAAATCGAACGAGTCGATGGGACGATCGATTTCGACTGGGGCGACGACGGGCCCGGCGCTGAAATCAAACCTGAGTCGTTCTTCATTCACTGGCAAGGCGCGTTGAAGGTCGACGTGACCGGCGAATACGAAATCGTGGTCGACAGCACCTGCTCGTTCGTGATGGATTTCGGTCGCAACGAGCGACGGCTGATCGATAACCATGTTCAATCGGGCGATCAAACCGAGTTCCGCAGGACGTTGACGCTCACGGCCGGACGAGTCTATCCGTTCAAGATCGATTTTCGTCAACGCGATCGGAAGACTGAACGCCCCCCGGCTCGCATTCGACTGGCTTGGGTGCCGCCAGGCGGAGTCGAGCAAGTGATCCCCGAGCGGTATCTGCTTCCGGGCTGGTGGCCCGCGACGTTCACCGTCTCGACTCAATTGCCTCCCGACGATCGCAGCTACGGTTACGAACGGGGCATCTCCGTGAACCGCGAGTGGGACGAAGCAACGACCCAGGCCGCGTTCGAGATGGCTCAAATCGCTATCGACGAGTTGTGGCCCGCCTATCGCGAACGGAACAAGGACCAACCAAACGAGAACCGTTCGTTGCTGCGGGCTTTCCTCACCGAATTCGTTTCGGTCGCCTTTGGTGGTGAGCTCGACGAAGCGACTCGGCAACGACACATCGACGCGCAGCTCGACGCCACCGAGGACGACTCGCTCGCCATTAAGCGAGTCGTCGTGCTGGCGTTGAAGAGCCCGAGTTTCCTTTACCCGCTGGCGGACGAGGACCAGAGCCGTTCGTGGCGCGCGGCCAACCGTCTCGCGCTAACCCTGCTCGACTCGATTCCCGCCGACAAGTGGTTGCTCGAGCAAGCCCAAAATGGCGGCCTCGAATCGGAAGAGCAGGTGCGCCAAGCGGCTCGGCGCATGCTCAATGACTATCGCACGCAGGCGAAGGTCCGCGACTTGATGTATGCCTGGCTCAACATGAACGATTTGCGCGAGGTCGTTAAGGACGAGGAGAGTTTTCCCGAGTTCGACCGAGCCTTGGTCGCCGATCTGCGCGCCTCGCTCGATGCGTTCCTGGATGAAGTCGCCTGGGGAGAAACGGGCGACTTTCGACAGTTGTTCACCGCCGACTGGTCCTTCACGACCGACCGTATCCAAGAGTTCTACGGACAGCCGTGGGAATCCGAGGAAGAGTCCGCAGGTTGGCTCCGTCGCACGGTGTCCGATTCCGAGCATCGCTTTGGCGCCTTGACTCATCCCTATGTGCTGAGCCGGCTGGCTTACCTTGATTCGACGAGCCCGATTCATCGAGGCGTGTTCCTCAATCGGTTCGTGCTCGGTCGAGCCCTGCGGACTCCCAATGCCGCCTTCGCGCCGTTCAGTCCTGATCTTCATCCCGATCTGACGACTCGGCAACGCGTCGCCTTGCAAACGGGGGACGAAGCTTGCCAAGCCTGCCACATTCGGATCAACCCGCTCGGATTCGCGCTGGAGAACTACGACGCGGTGGGCCGATTCCGAAACGAGGAACGCGGTCAACCGGTGGATGCGAGTGGCAACTACCTCACTCTGTCCAATGAACTGGTTTCATTCACCGGAGCCGGAGAATTGGCTCATTACTTGGCGAACAGCCCCGACGCGACTCGCGCGTTCGTGAACCGGGCCTTCCAACACTTCGTAAAACAACCCCCAGGCGCTTATGGCGCGGGAACGCTCGATGAATTGGTCGAACGGTTCGCCGCGAGCGGATATAACATTCGAGCGCTGTTGGTCGACATCGCGGTGATCGCAGCGACGCGGCAGGACTCACCTTCAGAGCAGGAACTTTGATATGAGCAGTTTGGCTACCCGACGCGAGTTTCTGGTCAAAGCCGGTATCAGCGCCGCCGCGGCCAACTTGGTGCTGCACTTGCCGAGTTTGGCGACCGCCGCCGGTTCAGCGCTTTCGCGCAAGCAACGTCTCATCGTGGTATTCAGCCCGAACGGCGTGATTCCCGATCACTTCTGGCCCGATCAGGCCGGCGCCGATTTCGACGTCAAGAGAATCCTCGAGCCCTTGGCTCCCTTCAAAAGCCAGCTCGTGACCATGAAGGGGCTCGGCAATCGCATCAAGGGAGACGGCGACGGCCACATGC
>JAGQPS010000459.1 GCA_020426595.1 Planctomycetales bacterium | reverse complement strand
CATGGAGGCCGCGGTTTGCCCGGTCGCCGGCGTGCGACAGATTCGGCTATTGCTCCGCAAGAGCAGGTTCCGCGTCCCGACTCACCGCGTGGCATCCGGCACAGCCACTCCGTGATCTCCGAGGTCTCCGTGGTAAACATGGCTTTCGCGCGATGAAACTCGATATGCTAATGGAGTCTTTCGATCGTTTTTTCGCCAACCGCCACAAAGGGTTCCGCGTCGATGCTCCTGCCAATTTGTCGACCATCAAAGCTCGGCCAAGAAAGGCAAACGCCACTTTGCGTTTCTCTCCGCGTCGCGAGAATCTTGCTGGCCATCATCGTGTGCCCCTGGGCGTTCGTCGGGTGTCAGCCGAGTAATGAGACCGAAACGGCGGGTAACGTCCAAGCTCCCGGTGAAGTGGCGCAAGCCACTACCAATCAAGGAACCAGCGAGACCGGGAGTGGCGATCGCTCGGAGGGGATTTTCGAGCGACGAATCTTGCCGATCTTTCATTCGCCGAATCCGTCAAGTTGCTCCGAGTGTCATTTGAGCGGAGTTGATCTGCGCGACTATATCCGGCCTACGCAACAAGAGACGTTTTCGTCCTTGGTCGCCGCCGGGCTGATCAATGCCCAAGCGCCCGACGAGTCGAAGCTGCTTCAGTTCATCCAACGAGCTCCGGCACGATCGAGTCTCGATACCGAACAACTTCGTCAAACGGAATACGAAGCGTTTCGAGAGTGGATTCATGCGGCGGTCGAGACGCCCGAGTTGTTGGCGCGGCAAGACGCCGCGGGGCCTATCGGACCGAGCGTTCCGATCGAGGTCGTCCGACATGCTCGCGAGGACCGAGTGCTTGCCTCGTTCATTGACAATATCTGGACCGAAATTGGCCGCTGCGCCGCCTGCCATTCGCCCGACCGAAACGCCGAACAAGTGCAGGAGCACGGAGACCTCGTGTCGTGGATCGTGTTGAACGATCCTCAAGCAACGCTTGACTACATGGTGGCGAACGGATTGATTGATACCGATGAGCCCACGTCGAGCCCGCTACTCACCAAGCCGACGATGCAGGTGGATCATGGAGGCGGTCAGAAGATGGTGGTTGGCGATCGATCCTACAAACAGTTCCGCGCGTTCTTGGATGATTATGCCGCGGTGGTGAACGGCGGTTACCAAACCAGTGAGCAGCTACCACGACGCGACGGCGAGCAGTCGTTCGTGACCGACATCTGGCTCAAGATCGAAGGAGTCCCCAGCGAGTTCGACCAACGACTACTGCAAGTCGACTTGTTCGCGGCTGAAGGAGACGGCTGGTCGGAAACGCGAGTCGCCACGTCGGATCGACCGGTGTTTGGGGCTGGCCAGTTGTGGCAACAAACGCTGAGTCTCGTCGCGCCGCGTGGGAGCGCGCGGGCCGAGCGGCTCGCGGAACAAGTGTTGCCTCCTGGACGTTACCTGGTCCGCATCCATGTCGACCGCGAACAGAAGCTGGCCACGGATTTTCGAGCCGAAATGGGGCAGGAGGACTTCGTGGGTGAAGTCGAGGTCCAGAGCAACTGGCCAGCGGGGTACGGAGCGATGACCGTGATTCAGTATCCAGCGGCTCGATAGTTTCCGAAACGTCAAGCGAAGAGTCGTGGCGTGCGAGACGGTTGACGCAAGGACGCCAAGGCGCGAACCGGCTCGGCGAGTGTTCCAACCCTGCCTCACGTACCACGGCTCGAGCCGCGGAGCGTGATCACTCCGTCTTCGACAATCAATGCCTCGACCACGACGGTGTGTCCTTGAGCCGTCTTGATATCCGACAAGTCGACGACAACTCGCGTCGTGTTCCCATCGGCTTCCCACGACACGGGCAGCTTGAGCTTGGCGGTCGTGGCCCGCGCTTGCTCTTCCCATTGGTCACGGCTCACCGTGAACCAGCCGCTGCGAATCTGTCCCAATTCAATCGTTAGCTTTTCATGATCGGCATCGAGTGAGAGTTTGGCCTGCAGCACGAGGACTCCTGAAAAGGCGCTAGCGTGCCATTGGCAAGCGACGGTGACGCCCTCGGCTTCGATCTTGGCCCGGGGATCACTGACTTGGTCGATGCCGCGTTGAGCCATGATGTTGGCGAGGTCGTACGCGAACCAAGCGTTGATGCGTTCCTCGGTGAGCACCAGCTCCCAGGGCTCCCCGGCATCAATTTTCGCCTTGACGACTTCGGTGCCCGCCTTGAGTTCCTTGGTGACTCGGAAGGCGGTGTCGGGCGAAATCTCCAGTGCTTCGTTATAGAATTCGGGGGCTCGTTGCATTTCGTTGATCGCCTGCTGCAATAGCCACAGTCCGATCAAACCCAATACAAAACCGACTCCGATGATTTTCAGGAGAGCGTTCCGCATGGCGTTTCTCCCGGCGACTGAGGGGCGGGGCAATTCAACATGCCAGCCGAACACATCGACTGGTCTCGATTACAATACCGTCCGGCTTTCGGACTCGCCGCATGGCGATCATGGGTGAGCCGGCCTTCTTACCACACTAGGAGATTCTGGCGATGGCTTATTCGCTGTTGCGAAACTGGATGCTTTCGGTCCTGCTCGTTGTCGGGAGTTGCTCGTTGGGAGCCTCCGCCGTCAAGGCTCAAGATTCGGACGGTCCCGCCCGCATCTTGTTCGTGACGCAGAGCCAAGGGTTCCGGCACGGTAGCGTGACTCGATCGGAAGAGCGTCCGCTTTCTCCAGCCGAGCGAGTGATGACCGAGCTCGGCATCTCGAGCAATCTCTTCCGAGTCGATTGCACGCAAGATGTCGCCACCGACTTCACACGTGAAAAGCTCCAGCATTACGACATCGTGATGTTCTACACGACCGGGGATCTGCCGATCGCCGAGGCCGACCTGGAATATTTCTTCAACGACTGGCTCAAGCAACCAGGACACGGCATGTTGGGCACGCACAGCGCGGCCGACACCTTCCACAACTATGAACCGTATTGGGATGCTCTCGGCGGCACCTTCAACGGACATCCTTGGAATGCCGGCGACACCGTGACGATTTCCGTTCACGACACCGACCATCCGGCCAGCGAGGTATGGGGGGATGAGTTTACGATTCGTGATGAGATTTACCAGTTCAAAAACTGGCAGCCCGAAAAGGTCCGCGTGCTGATGAGTCTCAACATGGAAAAGACGGGCCTCAAGAAGCCTTACCACGTTCCGATTCTTTGGGTCAAGGAATATGGCGAGGGCAAGGTGATGCACATGAGCCTGGGACACAACGAAAGTGTCTGGGAGAACGAGACTTACCAGAATTCGCTGCTGGGCGGAATCAAGTGGATGCTGGGCGAGGTGGAAGGCGACGCGACTCCCAACCCCGAACTCAGCGAAGTCGAGGACGCCAAGGCGCGCGAAGCCGCCGGCGAGTAAGCCACGACATGGGACTCGCCTTGAAGCACGCGACCATTCGCGGGCCCGTAATCAACCGATTGCGGGCCTCGAACGGCGCGAGCCACTCGCTCTCCGGGCTCCGTGCTCGGTGGTGACCAAGTACGGATACTACGGCTGCGTTTTAAGAACTCGTGCTTTTGCGGAGCAAAAGCCGACA
>JAGQPS010000458.1 GCA_020426595.1 Planctomycetales bacterium | reverse complement strand
CCATACGCGTCGACGACTCGCCGACACAAACTACCCAATTCTCACCGATTCAATCTTCACCGGCCTGCGAATGAACCCACCACGAGAAGCGGGCCCGTGCGATGAATCGCCGCGAAAGTCGCCGACAAGGACGATTCGCGACCAGGACTCTCGCCAGTGACAATCGGCGTCCTCCACTGCCGTCCTCGGTTTGGTCGACCGAAGAAAAGCCAGCGGAGGGATTCGAACCCACGACCGGCTGATTACAAATCAGCTGCTCTACCAACTGAGCTACGCTGGCAACTGAGCCATGCTGGCCGACCAAGACGGCGTGGAAAACGGGCTATCATACCGATCTTCCCCACGGCAGCAATACGAAATGGAGTCGGGCTCTGTTTTTTTTGAGCCGCATCGCTGTTAAGCCGTATCGCTTTTGATCCACGGGGCGACCCCTCGGGCGTTCGCCGATCTCTAGGACCGAGACTCGACGCGTCAGGTTCGGAGAAAGCTCGGGATCTTGGCCGACCGTTGGAGTAGCGATAGCGGTTCCGGAAACCACCGATGAGCCGATGAGTCGGCGTTTCTCCATCGGAGCGTCTCGGGCGGAACTGGGAAACCGCCCCGTGTCCCAAGCCGACTGTCGATGGCATAAAAAAAGCCTCGTGGCATGTCCGCCACGAGGCTCAATCGCACCCCTGCGAGTTGTTTTCCCTGCCGCCGCCCGCGTGGCGGCAACAACGGTGGGCGTTAGCTCACCTCTTCCCAATTGATTTGCTCATCCCGAGCCGCGACGCGGAGCTTGCTTAGAGCTCGCGCCTCGATTTGACGGATGCGCTCCTTCGTCACCCCCATCTCTTCTCCCAAGGCCTCGAGCGTCAGCGGCTCCTGGCCTTGGTTGAGCCCGAAGCGGCGGATGATGATCTGCTGCTCCCGCGCATCCAGCTTGTGCAGGATCTTGCTCAATTGATGCTTACGCTCGGCATGCTCCGCTTCTTCCACGAGCGGGTTGGCTCGATCGTCCATCGTGGCTAGGAACGCGTCCTCGGCCACGGTCTTGAACCGATCGCGGTGCTTAAACTCCTCGGGAATCGTCCGAGCGAAATTCTTCATGATCGCCCAGCTGGCATAAGTGCTGAACTTATTGCCTCGGGCATAGTCAAACTTCTCCACGGCCCGCATCAAGCTGATATTGCCGTCACTGACCAACTGGAAGAAGTCCTCGGACGGGTTGACGTGCCGCTTGGCGATCGACACCACCAACCTGAGATTGGACTGCACCAACTGGTTCTTGGTCCGCACGGCTTGCTCGTAAAGCTGCTCGATTTCGTCCATCAACGTGCTCGTCGCACTTGCCGGATCGAGCGACTCACGCAGCTTCCAGGCTCGATACTTGAGGTAGTTGTACTTGCGGAACAAGTGCGCCTCTTGCTCACGAGTCAACAACGGGACGTCGTACAAGGCGGCGAGGTAGGCCGGCAATCCTGGAGGCGCCTTCGTCTTGCGGACCGCCGGGTTCACCGGGGTTGCCGCGAGGATTCGATCGGCCGCGTTTCGCAACTTGAATTCATCGCTATCGATGAACTCGAGCGGCAACTCGAGGACTCGCTGGGCCCGCACTTCGTTGACGATTCGGTAAATCGATGAGACCGCTCGCGAGTAGCGGCGAGCCAGGATCTCGACCGACACTCCACCGAGCAACTGATCGCTGATCGATTGCTTGGTCGGCTGATCGATGACTCCGGTTCGATCCGGAAAGATGGCCTGCTCGGGATGGCGATCATCGAATTGCTTGATCGTGTAGCGGATCGTCTCGCTGCTTCGATCAAGAGTCGATCCGATTCGCCGAGCGACTTCCGACTGACTCAGACCGGTGCGAGCGAGTCGACGGGCTTGCTCCACGATCTCGTCTTTTTCGTTGTCGGAGAGCTGACTGAACCGTTCGCCTCGGCGGACCTTTTCTCGGTTCAGCTGCGAGAAGCGATCGACGCTGCTTTGCAGAAAACCGACGCGATGCCGCCCACCCTCGAACAGAAACTTGCGGCTCACCAAGCCCTGAGCCCGCCAGCGGGAAATGGTCTTGGTGGAGACGTTCAGCATGCGACTGAGTTCTTCCACCGAGTGCACCGGTTCGCCCAACTCATCGACTCGCAAATTGGCCGACTCGGTGAGATCCTCGACGAAGGCGGTGAGGTCGTGAATCGCGTCCTCGCCGGTCATCGTCACCAGCCCAGCCACATCGGGGCGGAAACCGGTGATGCGGAAGCAGAGATATTCGTAGCTATAGGTTCGGGCGGGATCGATTTCGGCGACGAGACGCTCGGCGCGCTCGGCTTGCTCGATCTTGATCTCTCGTCGCGCGAACTTCACTTGCTGATCGCGCAACTCCGCCAGGAACTCGTTCTTGTAATTCCGATGCATGTCGGCACCCCTCTATCGAAATGGAGCCGATGACGGACGCCCTCCTTGCGACACCGGGGTCGCGGTCCGCCATTCACCGGAGCTGATCGCGGCATCCCCGCCGCGATATGTCCACTGAGAGCCGCATCCTCGCGGCTCCACTACCTACGCGTAAACCGGACAACGTGTTCGCCAGTTCACTAGCGATCTTGCTGGGCAAGCAACCGTGAAATCAATCACGAAGGCTTGGCGAATCCCGTGTCCTGTCGTTCGGCTTTCGACGAGCCAGGGCGGCGGATAGCCGCTGCCAGAAAGCTCGACGAGAGCGAGTCGTCGGTTGATCGCTTGGGAGCCGATTCAACCATCCGTGCGGTTTTCGCGCCCCGTCTCGCGCTGACCATCCACACGAGTCAACAAGAGAACGGACGCCAACACACCGCAAAGGTTCACCCGTGTTGTACCTGCGAACCAGACGCTGGTTTCAGGACACACGGTTCGTATCTTTTCAATTTCAGCCAATCGATCGCACTCTACCGCCGTACGCACCGCGGACCTGGTAGAGAGCTAAATCACTCGGCGTTCTGTTTTGGCGAGTCCGACTTTCACTCTAACGTCGCCGAGTCGCCAACGACCTCAGTTGGAGTCTTGCAAACCGCTAAGCCGGCAACTCTTCTCAAAGGGCCTACTTCTCTTCACAAAGAAGACGGGCCGAGCCTTCCGGCATTCGCGCCGACCGCCACCGCGCGTCTCAAACCTTGTTCAAAACAAGAGACGCGCGGCGACTGTTGAGCCTTACGCGAAAGCGGAGCTGAAATCGTCTTCGACGGTCGAAACAGGGAACCGCCGAAGAGAACAAAGCCCCGCATTTCACCTCGTCATCCCAAATGACCATGGCAGGCTGGCGACTCGAGAGTTCTCTGGAAGCAAACATCGGGCCGAAACTTGACTCCTGAGGTCACGCCCCAGAAGTCTCGCTCAATTGGCCCAATTTTCATCCTCGCGCTCGGTGCCGTGGTGGTTCAGCGACCAAGTTGGCCGCGCACCCACCATTCGTAGCCCCGCGGCGGCGCGACCGAGCACCGTCCGCTCCCGCGAATCGGGTCTCAATATGGGAAAGTTGCCGCCGCGATTCTCATCTTGCGACTCCCCCCCCCCCCGGCCCACCCACAACCAGACACCCACAACCAGACACCCACAACCAGACACCCACAACCAGACACCCACAACCAGACACCCAC
>JAGQPS010000457.1 GCA_020426595.1 Planctomycetales bacterium | reverse complement strand
ATTGCATCATGTGGCGGATGCGATGAGCCGGGCCGTGAGGGCCTTGGAGCAAGCCCTGCCTGGCGCGGCATACAACATCGTCATTCATCTGCCGCCTCGCATTCCCGGCGGTCCGGTGCAACCTCGCGGTCATTGGATGGTCGAGATCTTTCCTCGAGTCAACAAGACGGCGGGGTTCGAATGGGCCACTGGTTGCATGATCACACAACTCTCGCCCGAAACGGCGGCGATGCGTCTTCGCGAGGCCGCGTCAACCCACGCCGAGTCGCCGTGAAAATGGAGGATTCAGGAAGAGTTTCCGGCTTGCGAAACCCCAACCGAATCGTCCGTTGAATTTGAATGGTCGGATCGTTCTCGTTTTGCCGATCAACCGAACGAACGACCCATTTCTTCGCGTTTGCCTCCTGGCCTTGCTCGGTCCCCGCTGGAGCGGTGGGGAACGTCGTAAGCCGGGGCACGGGCCGCGGTTCACTCGGATCGGTGATACGCATGACTGTTAAGATCTATTTCTGCCTCGCCCTGCACAACCACCAGCCGGTCGGCAATTTCGACCATGTGATCGAGCAGGCCTACCAAGAGAGTTATCTCCCGTTCCTCGAATTGTTCGAGCCCTATCAAGAGCTCAGCCTCTCCTTGCATACGAGCGGACCGCTCTTGGAGTGGCTCTCCCAGCGGCACCCGGACTACGTCGAGCGAATCGCGCGACTCGTCGCGGCGGGACGCGTCGAGATCCTCGGCGGCGCGTTCTATGAGCCAATCCTCACGATGATCCCGAGTCGCGATCGCGTGGGACAGATCGCTCGTTTCACGCGGTGGCTCGAGGACCGTTTCGCCACGCCGATCCATGGCATGTGGACTCCAGAGCGAGTCTGGGAGCAGACGCTCGTCAGCGATCTGGCTCGAGCCGATATCTCGTACACCATCCTCGACGACGTGCATTTCCGCGCCGCGGGGCTGACCGACGAACAGTTGTTGGGGCACTTCGTCAGCGAGGATGATGGGCGCATCGTTCATCTCTTCCCCGGCAGCGAGACTCTGCGGTACACGATTCCCTTCCGACCGGTCCATGAGACGATCGACTTGCTTCGGCAACAAGCCGAGCGACGCCCTGGCTCGGTCGCCGTGTTCGGCGATGATGGAGAGAAGTTCGGCACTTGGCCCGAGACGCATGCTCACGTCTACCAGGATGGCTGGCTTCGTGAGTTCTTCGACGCGCTGACTCGTGAGCGCGAGTGGCTCAAGACGGTCACGTTGCACGACGCGTATTCAATGACCAACGCCGTCGGCCGAATCTACATTCCTGATTGCAGCTACCGCGAGATGAACGAATGGTCGCTGCCGGTCGAGCGGCAACTCGCTCTCGAGGGGACGACTCGCGAGGCCAGTTCGCAGCCTTGGTGGCAAGCGATGCGCGCGTTCGTACGTGGCGGCTACTGGCGAAACTTCAAGGTGAAGTATCCCGAAGCGAACGAGATGTATACGCGGATGCTCTACGTCAGCGAATTGGTGCAACAGGCCGAGCAAGAAGGGCTCGATCCCGCTTGGCTCGATGAGGCACGACGCGAGCTCTACTGCGGTCAATGCAACTGCGCCTACTGGCATGGAGCGTTCGGCGGCATCTATCTGCCTCATCTGAGACATGCGATCTACGCCCATCTGATCGCGGCCGAGCGTCGCATCGAGCAAGCGTTCCGCGAGGACGAACCATGGGTCGAGGCGACCGCGGATGACTACAACTTCGATTCCGAACACGAGATTCGTCTGGCCAACAATCATCTGGTGGCTTGGGTCGATCCGCGATGCGGTGGGCGTTTGTATGAGCTCGATATTCGTTCCGTTGGCCTGAATGTGCTCGCGACCCTGGCTCGACGCCCCGAGGCTTATCACGAGAAGATCCGTTATCAGCACGGACAGGGACACGGTGATGTCGCGAGCATTCACGACCGAGTCGTGGTCAAACAGGAAGGGCTCGATCAGCGCCTTCAGTACGACGCCGATCTCCGCAAGAGCCTGGTGGATCACTTCTACGACACCGATGCCTCGCCGCATGCGGTGGCGCGCGGAGAAGCGATGGAGCGTGGCGATTTCTCGCAAGGGGAATACGCGGCCAAGATTCGACGGGGGCCGAATCGCGTCCAATCGTTGCTGCGCCGCGAGGGAAATGCCTGGGGCATTCCCATCACAATTACGAAAGGTGTGACGCTCGAGGCTGATTCCCATGCCTTGGAGATCGCGTACTTGCTCGAAGGCGTGCCGCGCGACGAGGCTCTGCACTTCGCGGTCGAACTCAATTTCGCCGGGCTCCCGGCGGGGGCCGAGGATCGCTATTTCCACCGCGTCGATGGTCAGCGATTGGGGCACCTCGGGACGCCCCTCGATCTCGAGTATGTCTCGGACTTGTGCTTGCTTGATCAATGGCTCGGCATCGATGTCCGATGGACCGCCAATCGACCGACTCACGTCTGGACATTCCCGGTGGAATGCGTGAGCCAGTCGGAGGGCGGCTTCGAGGCGGTTCATCAAAGTGTCGTGTTGATGCCCCATTGGCTCATTCGCGGCGACGTCGACGGACGTTGGACCGTCACCATGCGGATGGAGTTCGACACGAGCATCGCCGAAGGCCGAGCGATCGAGGACGAGGCGGAAGCGAGAGCCTAGATCGCGGGAGGGACGCACGCGTTTGAAGCGGTCGCTAGGCGTGCGCCCGAGACTCGATTCCGCGTCAAGAAAAAGCCAAGGGGAGCCGTGGTTCGCGGCTCCCCTTAGGCATCTCTTGTGAAACTAGGGCTCGAGTCGGATTGGCCGCGAGACGCGGCTAGGTGGTGATCGACAACAGCTCCTCGGCGGTCGAGCTGAGTCGACCCATCAGCACCGATTGTTCCTCGACACTCGACGCCACGCCGGTCGTGTTCGTGCTTACCTCGGTAACGTCGACCGTGATGTGTTCAATCGATCCAACCACATCGGTGATGTTCTGTTGGATCAACAGGATGCTCTCGCGAATGTTGTTGGTCGCCTTGGCCGTTTCGTTGGCGAGTTCCTTCACTTCGCTAGCCACGACCGCGAACCCTCGCCCCGACTCTCCGGCGCGAGCCGCTTCGATCGTGGCATTGAGCGCGAGAAGGTTCGTTTGTTCCGCCAGATCTTGAATCAGGCTGACCACCTCGCCGATCGCCGTGCTGTTCTGATTGAGCTGAGCCACGACTTGTCGAGCCGAGCCAGCGCTTCCCTCCGCGTTTTTCGCGAGCTGAGCGGTTCGCGTGACGCGCGACGAGATCTCGTTGATGGCCTGCGACATCTCGGTCACGTTACGGGCGATCGAGTTTCCGACTTCCGCCGCATGTCGCTTCGCGATCACCTCCTCGGTGATATTAGCGACCGTCTTGATCACCTTGATTACCGTTCCTTCGCCATCGAAAACCGGGCTATAAGCTCCGCGGAGCCAGATCTCCTCACCAGTGCTGTTGAGACGCTGGAACTCACCTTGAATGCACTCACCGCTGGCCAAACGCGGCCAGAATTTCGCGTATTCGGCTGATTGACGCTCGTCCACTGGCATGAACATGCGGTGATGTTGGCCCTTGATGTCCTCGAGTCGATATCCGACCGAGGTGAGAAAAAGTTGGTTGGCGCCAATGATCGTCCCGTC
>JAGQPS010000456.1 GCA_020426595.1 Planctomycetales bacterium | reverse complement strand
CCCTTTTCAGGGCCACATTCATACGATTCGTTATTGTTCTTTGAATGAACTCGCGTACCGTCCAACTGCAACTTCGCGCGCACTTCATCCGGCGTGCGTTCACCAAAACCTAGCAGCTTCTCAAACCAGTCACTCATGAAGTCCGTTCCCCTGAAAAGACATGACGGTATGGCCCGAGGAAACGTCGCTCGGGAGACCAATCGGTAATCGCGAACACAACTTCTCCGAACGCGCCAGCGAACTCACCCTCGAGCGCGTTGCGAAAGTCACTGGCCGTGCGTCGAGGATCGTTTCCGAATGCTCCGCACCCCCAAGCCCCGAGAATCAGTTCGGAGTAACCATACGCTCGAGCGATTGATAACACGCGCACAATTCGTTTCTGGAGCATCTTGCCTGCTTGCGGATGGCCAACGGAAGGGGCGTAGGGAGCCGCACAGGTAATGAAACTCAGCAGCCAAGGCACATCCCGCTCCCTCCCTCGATCGTCGCGAAACACGGGCACATTTGGCGAAAGTATCGCCCAGTCGCTGGCCTCCGCCCACAAATCGCGATTGCGATGGAATTCGTACATCGGATCATCGACGAGCGTCGCGAACAGCGAGCTCGATCGACAAAGTGCCTCTTCCTGAGCCGTTGCGCCTCGCAAAAATCCACCTCCTGTTTCCGTACCATTCGCAAAATTCAACGCCAACGGCCGTTTGCCCTCACCCACCAAACGTCGTGACGCACCCAGCGTAGTCTCGTTGGCAACCTGCACGATCGTCTCTGCAAAATACGAATTTCCACAGGTCAGCAATTCGGCATCCGGCGAGATACTCACCTTCGCCTCACAAGCTGCCCGGACTGCTTCACCTGAGCAAACGCGAATGCAGTTGGTTTAGCTTTATCGCCAGCGAAGGCGATTTGACCGACGTCGAACATCAAGCTCTCGACGCATTCCTGCCCTGGTTCAAGACTTTGGAAACGACCAGCCTCAACAAATCCTACAAAATGGTCGTCCTCCGCGTGCTTCTCGATCAAGCCCAATTGTTCGCCCCCGTCGATTTGCACAAGTTTTCTGAACAATGCCGTACATTCATGCGTAACCATCCCGTGCTCCGCCGAGATCTGGAAGGCGAAGGCCATGCCGTAGATCATCACGCGGCAGACCAAAGCGCATGGACTGAGTGGAGGGTCAAATGGCCCATCGATCGTTGGCTTGACGCGCAGAACGGCCACAAATGGTTTTAGCGAATCGCCGACGATTTCCAACTGACCATTGATTGCGATGCAGCCCTTCGTTCCACGCTCGAAAGCCTGACTGAGGAACTATTCCACTGGCGTCTGGCCGCCTATTCCAAGACCCATAGACTCGTTACATCGCAATCCGGCGAAACCGCCTTCGAAGCCAAAGTCTCCCACGCAGGCGGTCGACCGATCCTGTTCCTACCTGACAGGACCACTTATCCTGAGCGCCCGGTCGGACCAGTCAACGTGCACTTGCCGGATGGGACAACCTGGGAGTTCAGATTTGTGAAAGTGGCTTGCAACGTCGCCAATCCACTTGGCGGAACTAAGAACGAACTGGGGCAGCTGTTGCAGACTTGGTTTGGACCCAACGCCGGTTTGCCAGGCACCGACTTCAAAGTGCACTTCTCGACCCAGCACGGTCCATGGCTCGCGCATCCGATCGTCGCAACTCAAGGCATTGTTTCTAATTTTCCTCTCCCCTCCTGCGCAGCAGGTTCCCGAGGGGAGAGGGCTAGGGTGAGGGGTTTTCCGATCGACTCTGTCGATAGCGCCCCCGAAACGCCGATCCAACTTGAAATCAACGTGAAGGAATCTGCGAAATACAAAACGCATGTACCCGTTTACGATCTCGTGGCCGCTGCTGGCGATTGGGGCGACGAAGGCGTCCCGGACAAGATCGGATGGCTAGAAGTCTCCGATCGCAAGCTCACACCTGGCATGTTCGCCGCGCAAGTCGTTGGTCGATCGATGGAACCCAAGATCCCCAGCGGCAGTTGTTTGCAAACAATGATGCCACGGGAAGGCTGTTTTGACGTAAGTCCCTTGCTGACAAGGACTTGTTTACTTTGGCGTGCTCCACACGTCGACGCAAAAAGGGGGGCTTGGGTATGAAAACGCAACCCAATACGGACCAGACACCGCAAGCCTCATTCCTGCTCTGGCTAAGGGCTTTACCGGGGAAGAGTCGAAACGCAGTCGCGGTCGGCTCGCGAAGGAGCCGCATTCCAATACACGGATTATCCAGCGGCTCCCCGTCGCTCGTACCACTTTCTACAGAATCCTAGAAATGCTGCATCGCCGTCGCGCGGCGGTTCAGTGATCCAACCCCGCCACTCTCGTTCCAGATGATAGATATCCCAGCCGGGAGCTACCAAACGAGCTTTGCTATATACTCTTTTACTCCAGTGTGAATGGCTATCTCTACATTACGATCGGGATGTCGACGTGCATCAGCGTTGGCTATATCGTCAGTTGCTTGCGCCCTAACACCCGCGACTTGCGCGGACTCACGATCTTCACCCTCGAGCCGATTCCGACAACATCGAGACAGATATCAACATGAGATTCGCACTAGGTGTAGTACTTCTGCTGACTTGCCAAATGGTCGTGGTTCACTGTGGAGTGAGTGCGGAACCTTTGCTTGAACGCGTAACGCTGTTCGAAGAAGGGCACGACGGATTCACTCTTTACCGGATCCCCGGCATCGTCGTCACGTCGCGCGGAAGCGTGCTGGCGTATTGCGAGGCAAGAAAGTTTTCGACTGCGGACCGGAGAGAGATCGAGATTCATCTCCGCCGCAGTACCGATGGCGGCCGCATCTGGTCTCCCCCGCGGCAGGTCGCTCATCTAGGTGACCGACTGCCGCGCAATCCGCATCTGCCTCCGGGGAAGAAAGCCAAAGACTTTGGCGGGCCGGAAGAGCAAACCGTGAACAACCCGGTCGCCATTGCCTGCCGGAATGGGACAGTCCACTTGATTTACTGCGTGGAATACATGCGTTGCTTTCACATTCGCAGCGACGACGATGGGCTCTCCTGGTCGAAGCCAGTAGAGATCACCACGACATTTGAAGCGTTCAGGTCAACAATCGACTGGCAGGCGATGGCGACCGGGCCTGGGCATGCGATCGAGCTTCAAAACGGTCGGCTGGTGGTTCCGTTCTGGATGTCAACCTATGAGCCTGGCGTAAAGCGGGGCAAAGGAGTGGGTATCGTCTTCAGCGATGACCAGGGTGTCACGTGGGTGCCCGGGGAGATCGCGCTTTTTGACGCTGGTGAACCGAACATCGCTGAGATGCCTGACGGCGGCGTCCTGCTGACGGCCCGCAACGGTGATGCTCGCTCTCGGCGAATATCAACAGCCAGTTCTAACGGTGCGACAGACTGGTCGACTCCTCGATTCATCGATGAACTGTATGAACCGGGCTGCATGGCTGGCATCGTGAGTCATCCGGGTTCGGACAATCTCAAGGGGCCACTGCTCCTGTTCTCCAATGTGCAGACGACCGAGCGGAAGCACTCGAGTCGCCGCAATCTGACCATCCACCTCAGCCGGGATCACGGGACGACCTGGCCGGTCAGCCGCGTTCTGGAACCAGACCCCAGTGCGTACAGCGACCTGACAGTCCTGCCGGATGGCCAGGTTCTCTGCTGCTTTGAAGAT
>JAGQPS010000455.1 GCA_020426595.1 Planctomycetales bacterium | reverse complement strand
GAGCGCATCGCGGCTCACATGCTCAACGCCCAAGAGGTCAAGCTGACGACGGAGTTCGGCGACGATGGCGAGGAAGACGACAGCTAAGCGCGTCTAGCTTGGTTCGCTAGTCGGACCCGCGTGTTCCGTCTCAACACCGTCAACCTATACGACACCGTGAACATTCTCCGTGTCGCGCACCGGATCGCGGGCGTGATTCGATCGTGCTTCAGGAAGGAGCTCCTCCCATGACCTACTCCACCGGCAACATCATCGCCGACTCGTGTCGCCTTTGTCTCAGCTACACCGAGAAGCTGCTCACCGACATTCCACCCGAGTTGTTCGCTCGTTTCGCCGCGCCTGGGGGTGAGCCGATCGCCAGCAATCATCCGGCGTTCGTGCTGGGTCACTTGAGCCTGTACCCGCCGAGAATCGTTCGAGCTTGGGGGCAGGAGCGCGGCCTGGTGGATGTTCCGACGAGTTTCGAGACCGTCTTCTCCAAGGACGCCCAATGCGAGGACGATCCCGATGGGTCGATCTATCCCCATCGCGACACGATTGTCGAGGCCTTCTTTCAAGGCTATCGAACGATCATCGATCGCCTACGCGAGCTAGACGAGGAAGTGTTGCAGCGAGCGAATCCGAATGAGGCGATGGCCAAGCGTTTCCCCACGCTCGGGTCGATGCACGCCTTCTATTGCGGCGGACACCTGATGGTCCATCTCGGCCAACTCAGCGCCTGGCGACGCATGGCGGGATTGGGTTCGGCCTAGAGAGCGGGCGAGGCGTAGGAAAAGGCGTCGCGTAGGAAGAGACGCCGCGTCCTGGCTCACCGGGCGTGATAGGGGATAAGCCTTGCCCCAACGCCCTCGTTCACCGCGACGCGGACAGCCAACCATTGCCTCGACGCGGTCACGTTCCAACACCCGAGTCGACAACGAGCGCCGATCAATCGTCGCCGCCCAGACCTGGTGGGAGAAACTCGCCTATTTCTAGCCTCGCGTCGCGCCACCGTCTGCGGACCGTACGGTCCGAAACGCCCATCAGTTCCGCGACCTCCGCTTGGCTCATGTCGTGGTAGAAGATCAGATCGAACATCTCGCGCAGTGCTTCAGGGAGCTCACTAACCCTCTGGTGAAACTCGCTCCATTCCACCGAGTCTTGCGGATCGTCGTCATCAACTCCCTCGGCCCAAGCGATTGCCTCGCCCCCTTCGGCCTGGGCCGACGGGCTATGCGTCTGATGGTTGGCGGCGAACCCTTGAGGCCCGGTGTGCCGCCGCGACATGTCGATCAACTCTCGGCGAATCTGCAACGCCAACAGCCGAAAGAAGTGACGCACATCGACGATCTGAACACTACTGAGCGCCTGCTGCAGACGGATCGCGGCTTGTTGGTAAACGTCCTCGGTCTGTTCCCAACGTCGGACGCGGGGATAGCTGCCAAGTAGTTTGCGGGTCAAATGAGCCATCCGATCCTGGCTCAATCGCAACAACTCGTCGAAGGCGGAGCGGTCGCCTTCGTTAAGGCGGCGCACCAAATTCGCCGCGACTTGGGTCACTTCCAAACTCGACATATCGCCCACAACGTCCGCCTTCCGCCTTACGGCATTCGCGGTTCCGAACTCGAAGAGAAGGAGCGTAGTGTGTCGTGGCGACGGTCGCTTCCGCAAGCCCCGAAAGCCAAGCGGCGCCCCGATGCGGTGATGCGAGCGATGGATTACGCCAGAATCTTGGTCGCGACGCTACCGGCGACGTCGGTCAATCGAAAGTCGCGTCCCGCGTGACGGTAGGTGAGGCGTTCGTGGTCGATCCCAAGCAGATGCAGGAGAGTCGCGTGCAAGTCATGCACATGCATTTTGTCCTCGACCGCATAGTAGCCGTACTCGTCCGTCGCCCCGTATCGGAAACCAGGTTTCGTGCCACCGCCGGCCATCCACATCGTGAAGCCTTCCGGGTTGTGGTCGCGACCATTGGTTCCTTGAGCCACCGGAGTCCGTCCGAACTCGCCTCCCCACATCACCAACGTGTCGTGCAACAATCCTCGTCGGTCAAGATCGGTTAGCAGTCCGGCGATCGGCCGGTCAACCTCGGCGGCGTTCTTGGTGTGCCCTTCGAGTAGATCGGAATGCTGGTCCCATTGCACGTTCGAGTCGCTGTGAGTCACCTGGACGAAGCGGACACCTCGCTCCGAGAATCGGCGAGCCAACAACAGCTTGCGTCCAAACTCCGACGTCTTCGGATCGTCCAAACCATAAAGCCGCTCGGTCTCCTCCGTCTCGTCGGACATCTCCTCGATCGCCGGCATCTCGGTTTGCATGCGAAACGCGAGCTCAAAGGATCGAATCCGAGCCTCCAATTCTCCGTCAAAACCTTGCCGCTCGCCGTGAACCTGATTCAGCACGTCAAGCATCGCCAATTGGTCCCGTTGATCGTCAAGCGATCGATGCTCGTTGCGTAGAAACGCCACGCGCGCCTCGCTTGTCGGTAGACCCGCGTGCCCCAATGGAGTCCCTTGGTGGTGAGCCGGAAGAAAAGCGGCTCCCCAATTCCTTACGCCGCCATGAGCCAACGTCGGAGCGACCGTGACGAACGAAGGGAGATTCTGGTTCTCGGTGCCCAGCCCGTACGACACCCAAGCGCCCATGCTGGGCCGCACGAACGCGTCGCTCCCCGTATGCAACTTGAGCGACGCGCCACCATGCGCGGGATTGGTGCCATGAACCGAGTGCAGAAAGCACATTTTGTCGACATGCTGGGCCACGTGGGGAAACAGCTCGCTCACCAGCATGCCCGACTCGCCATGAGCCTTGAATGCCCAAGGGCTCTTGAGCAGCTTGCCGGTCGGAGCGAACTGCACACGGGGCTTCGCGAAGGGAAGCTCCTTGCCGTCGTCCTTTTGCAGCTGGGGCTTGTAGTCGAATGTGTCGACGTGCGATGGGCCTCCCTTCATGAACAGGAAGATCACACGTTTGGCTCGCGGGAAATGATGGGGATTCGGCGAGGCGCCCCCCACGACCTCGGTCCCGGCTTGACCGGTCTCTCCCAACAACGACCACAGCGCCAACTGACCAAACCCGAGCGCCGTTCCGCCCAGCAATTGCCGTCGCGAAAGAACTCCGCGCCGAGCGTCGGAGGGATGGCAATGGCAAGCGTCATCTTGATGGGGCATCTCTGAATTCCTCGTCGAACCCATGGCTCGATCCGATCGCGATTCGTGAATGGTTGCTTACGGCAGATACATGAACTCGTTGCTAATCAACAGAGCCTGCGCTACCATCGCCCACCGTTGATCGGCCATCTCCGGTGACGTCGATTGCTCGACCATGCCCAGCAATCGCCCTCGCTCCGCCGCGGTGGGATCGCGAGACAACACATGCTGGAAGAGCCAATTCAAGCGTGCTTCGGAATCCGCTCCGACCAAGCGACTCTCCTCGGCGAGCGAGTTGGCCAAGTCACTCACGAGGGGCGAATTCAACAGGAACAAGGCTTGATTGGGGACCACCGTGGCGGCTCGATCCCCAACCGGCACGGCCGCGTCGTTGTAATCAAACAGCCCAAACAAGTCGTACAGATGATTGCGAATCACCGGCAAGTAAAGCGCTCGAACCGGCGCGTCGTACTTGGTCGCGTCCTTCGAGGTGTGGTCGAACAAGAACTCGCGATTGCCCACGTGGAGCAACGATCCACCCATGCGATAGTCCAGGCTAT
>JAGQPS010000454.1 GCA_020426595.1 Planctomycetales bacterium | reverse complement strand
ATGTCGGGATTCGCTGGCGCCTCGGGGCAATCACACCTGCGCTTACACTGGCGATCCAGAAACAATAGTGGCGCATGTTCTTAGTGAGCGGATCGCTACCGGAGATCCCCCATCGCGGAGACTCGCGGCTCGAGGGTCCCCAACTAGACCGCTGCTTGCAATCTGGCTCTCGTGCTGAAATCCTTTGATTCGGTGGAATCCTCCGCGTCCTTGCCGAGAGCCCGTTGGCTCAGCGGCAACGCTCGTCCAACTTTGAGGTAAGACTCGCGATGGAAATCGGTCGCAAGCAACAAGTCGAAATCACTTTTGATTGCGTGCCTCTGCGGAGCGTTCGCAGCACCGAGGCTCCCGCGGAGGGCTCTCCCAAGTTTCAAGCGCTCGTGAAGCGGATCGGTGGGGCGATCGAGAAACATGGCCGCCACAACAGCTATTACCTCCACACCGGAATCGTCCGCTATCAATTGACCAATTCCGCGAAGGTCGGTGAGCTCCGTTTTGCCTTCGAGGGAACGGTCCTGACCGATGCGGCCGACCAGTTGACTCGCTCCGCCGATTTGACGATTTCGCTCAATGGCGACACTTGCGATTGGCTGACGGAGCCGGTCGTGAATTGGTTCCACGAGACGGTGCGGCGGGCGGTCATGGTGGAATTCGACCGCTATATCGACGCTGGCGATTTGGCACGGACCCAAGAGCGAATCGATCAGCTGTCTCGAGAAGCGGACCAATCAGGCGGATTTCTGGGCATGGGAATCTAGTCCGATCCCTCCAACTTTCGTTGCCGCCCCCGTGCGATCGGCGGCTCTCTTATTCGAGCCGCCGTCTAGCGCTCGGCATCTCCTTGCCCCTCGCGCCGAGTCCTAGCCATGGGGAATGGCGGTCCGACGCGAGCGTCACTCTAGGGTCGCCCAGCCGACTCCAAGAGACCGGTTAATCGCTAGCACCTGCCGGATCGGACTTATTTAGGCGAAGTCGAACGGTTGTGCCGTCGATAACCGTGATACCGGTTAGGGAACAGATCGGGCTTACGCCTTTTGCTCTCAACTGGTAAGGGGGGATCGTGAAGTTTGAGTTGCAACGTGGCCGCACCGGCTTTGGGTGTGGACCGCGCCTGCTTGGACTTTGGTAATCGAACATCTTGGCTCACTCGATTGCTGGATCGGGACCCCAATGAACCGACTTCATCTACCGACCCTCGCTCTCTCGCTTGTCGGGATCGCTTCGCTGGCAGGCTGCCAGCCTCGCCAACCCGTCTACTTCGGGGAATCGGGTGATCTCTCTTACTACCTCGATCGCGCCACGAGCGTGGAGTACCCGGATGTGGCACTCGACTCGTTGGACGAGGTGACTCAAAACGGCCCACCGGTCACGCTCCGCAATCCCGACTTCGGTCAACCTTGGGAGCTCTCGCTGGAAGACGCGATTTCGATCTCGCTGCAAAACAGCAAGATCATTCGTGGCTATGGCACTCCTGGTCTTCAAGGTTCCCTAGTCGCGGCGGGCGTCGACACCTTGGCGAACAACCCGGCGGGCGCGGGCACGACGTTCAATGTCGCGGTTCGTGAAAGCGAGCCGGGCTTCATCGCGGTTCCCGGCCAGGTTTCCGCGGCCAGCTCGATCACGACCAACACCGGTCTTGAGAGTCAGCAGGGAGTCGAAGCGGCGTTGGCCGAGTTCGACACGCACTTCACGGCCAGCATGTTCCTGGACAAGACCGATCGACCGCGCAATACGATTCCCGCCAACCCGTTCGCTCCGACCGTGTTCGTGCAGGACGCGGTTAACTTCCAGGCTCAGTTGGCGAAGAAGGCCGCGACGGGAACTCAGTTCTTCTTCCGCAACGTCACCGATTACACGCGGAACAACAATCCGGCCGCCTTCCAGCCGTTGAGCAGCTGGTACACCACCGCGCTCGAGGCCGAGGTTCGACAGCCGTTGTTGCGAGGCCGTGGAACAGCGATCAATCGCATGCCAGTGATCATCGCTCGTATCGGCACCGACCAAGAGATCGCCAACCTCGAGTCTCAGTTGCAGAACATGGTTTGCAACGTCGAGATTCGCTACTGGAATCTGTACAGCGCCTACCGCTCCTATGAAGCGGCCAAGGTGGGTGAGGAATCGGCCCAGGCGACCTACCGCAAGGTGGAAACCGAAAGCCGATTGGGAGCCGCGGCGGTCATCGAGTTGGCTCAAGCCCGCGAGCAATACTTCTTCTTCCGTACGCAACGCATCCAGGCCCTGAGCGACTTGCTCGACGCCGAGAATAACCTCCGTTGGTTGATGGGTCTCGCGAATGCCGACCAACGCATGTTGCGTCCGGCGGACGAGCCGATTTCAGCTGCCGTTCAATTCGATTGGTGGGAGTCGAGCGACGAAGCGCTCACCTATCGCCCGGAACTTCGCTCGCAACGTTGGGAGCTGAAGAAGAAGGAATTGCAACTCGCTTACGCTCGCAACGGTCTCCTCCCTCGACTCGACGCCACCTTGCTCTACCGCTGGGTCGGCTTGGGTGACGATCTCGTGGCCGCCGATCGCAACGGGATCAACTTCCCGAACGCGGGCAGCCGTGCGTGGGAAGGTCTGACCGATGGCGATTTCCAAGAAGCCCGCATTGGTCTCGAGCTCGGCATGCCGATCGGCTTCCGCCGGGAACTTGCCAACGTTCGCAACGCCCAGGTCAAGTTGGCTCGGGAACGAGCCCGCATCGAGGATATGGAACTCGACGTGCAACGCGAGCTCTCGGCGGTCTTCCGAGCCTTGGAGACGAACTACGAGTTGGCCAAGGATCACCTCAACCGCTGGATTTCGGCCGACGAGGAAGTCGAGGCTCGACGTAGCCAACGAGAATTCGAGGACGCGACTCTCGACGAAGTCCTCGATGTGGAGCGACGCCGAGCCCAGGCCCGAGTCGCCTACTATCAGGCTCTGGCTGAGTACAACAAGTGCATCGCCTTGCTTCACCGCCGCAAGGGAACGACTCTGCAATACTGCAATGTCCAATTCGGTGAAGGTCCGTGGCCCGAGAAGGCTTACTCGGACGCGATGGACCGAGCCCGCGGTCGCTCGGCGGCTCGTGAGCTGAACTTCGGCTACCGAGAGCCCGCCGTCGTGACCCACGGTAACGTTGGCATGGACAACGTCGGTCCGGGTAGCGAAATGATCTACGCCGATCCGGCCATGGAAGGCGAGTACTACGAGGAATGGTCGCCCGAGATGATCTCACCCGAGCCGACTCCGGCCCCGCCGATGCCGACTCCGGAGTTCACCGCTCCGATGCCCGAGGCTTATCGCGGTCCTCAGCCTCAAGTCGATTACGGAGTCCGACGCACGTCGGTCGAGATGCCGGTCGAGCCCTCGGGACTACCGGTCAACTCCCTTCGCTCGGGTACCGGTCAGTAAGTTGTCCGTCCGGCGATCGGTCGGACCCATGACTCACGCTTAACAACAGCCTCGCCTTCCACCTCGGAACGCGAGGCTGTTTTCGTTGTTGCCGCGGTGAACGAGCCGTGGGAACGGGTGTCATTATCTTCGCGAGTTGCCGGACGCGGGTGGCGTGAGCTGTTGGCGGCCGAACGAGTTGTTTGGCTTGTTCGAGAACGCGCAGCATCCCTCGCTGACGGGCCTGTTGATTCAATCAGACTCGCCGCATCGTGCGGCCGTGAGACGCCCATCGAGGTCGTCTCACGGATCGGTAT
>JAGQPS010000453.1 GCA_020426595.1 Planctomycetales bacterium | reverse complement strand
TTTCGGGGCTCGGTATCCCACCGATGAATCGGTGGGCTATTTTCGGGTCGTCCCTTGCGGGACTTCGGGCGATTCATGGGGTTGATGGGTAATGGGTTGATGGGTTGGTGTGTGGGCTCGGTAACCCACCGATGAATCGGTGGGCTATTTTCGAGTCGTCCCTGACGGGACTTCGGGACCGCGGGCCATAGCCGGCGTTTTTTCCGCGAAAGCTTTTCCCAGATCGACGAACAAAGAGACTGTCGTCCCTTGCGGGACTTTGGGACCGCGGGGTTGTTGACCGCTTTGGCTCCGCGAATGCTCTTCGTGGAATCGCGGGTCGGTTCGGCTACGGATGAAAGACCCGCTTGATGACTTGCCTCACGTGATCGGCGCTGGCATGGAGTTTGGCGATTTCCGATTCGTTGAGATGAGGACGCAGCTGCCTGAGGACTCCGCGACGTCCGATGATGACCGGCACGCTCAAGCACACATCGCTCACGCCGAAGTAGTTGTCGAGCAACACACTCGTGGGAAGCGTGCGGCGCGCATCGGTCAGAATCGTTTCGATCATGAGTGATGTCGCTTGGGCGATCGCGAAGTTCGTGTAGCCCTTGCGGCGGTACACTTCGACTCCCGCTTGCTTGGCTTGCTCGAATAACTCCTCGTGGAGCGGGCCTTGGTCGAGCCTCTCGCCTCCCGTCGCCGCCACGCTCAGCGCGGGAAACTGAGTCTCACCATGCTCACCCAGGATGTAGGCTCGCACGTCGTCGGGATGGATCTGCAAATGGTCGCTCAATAGCGATCGCCAACGACCGGAATCGATCAACGTTCCAGTGCCAATCACCTGGCGACTCGCGAGCCCCGACAGTTTGCTGACGATGTAGGTCATCACATCGACCGGATTGCTCACCACGACGAACACCGCGTCCGGACTCGCCATGGCCAAAGGCGGCACCCAGGAGCGTGCGATCTCGAGGTTGCCTTCGGCGAAGGCGTTTCGATCCGGAGCACTCCCCTCGATCACGACACTGGCGGCGATCACCACGACATCCGAGCCTCGGGTGTCGTCGACGCCGCCCGCCTTCACGATCGTCTTTCGACGAGTAAACGAGGCCGCGTGACTCAAGTCGGCCGCTTCCCCCTCCGCGCGGGCTCGATTCCGGTTGACCAGCACCAACTGGTCAACCAGCGCGTTGGAGACGAGCGTATAAGCCAGAGTCGCGCCGACATTGCCGACTCCGAGAATGGTGACTTTGTTCGCCATGGAAGATTCGGTCCTCGGCGGCCCGACAGCGCAGCCGCGTGGGTGTTCGATTACAATTCGCTTCCGAACTTTCGGTTCTTTCCCTCCTTGATCCTACCTGACGGAGTTCGCCGGAGATGCGACCCACCGCCCTCCCCTTCCGCTGTCGAAGGTCTCTTATCCTTGCCGCCTCGGGGCTCTTGACCATCGCCGATTTTTTCGGTCCTGGGGCCGCGGCCCTGTCGGCTCAAGAGAATGACCTCGTGCCACAAGTCATGCCAAGCGTGGTTGGCGGCGTCGCGGACGAGGCTGGCCAGGACCCCAATCGCATCAACTGGAACAGCGCTCCTCCCACGCGGTGGATTTGGGGAGCCGACGCGGATGGCGTGTACGTGATGTCGCGGCGGTTCAAAACCGAGCTTCCGTTCGGTTGGCTGCGAGCGAGTTGCGACAACCGCATGGAGATCTATCTCAACGGCGAGCGCGTGGGCGAGAGCGACACCTGGCAAGAACCATCGTTGATCAACGTCAGCAAGCAACTCCAAGCCGGTGACAACACGCTCACCGTCAAGGTGCGCAACGACGGCGGCATCTCGGGCCTCGTCGCTCAACTCGCCCTCAGCCAATTCGATCCCACCGCCAACGGCGATCGTGGCGCCGGTGATATGCAGTGGGTGGTGACCGACGAATCTTGGAAAGCGGTCCCCAATGGTCGTGACTCGGTGAGTGACGCCACCGTCGTCGCCAAGCTCGGCGACGGCCCATGGAACAACGTCTTCGCCAATGCCAGCGCCAGTTCGATTCGCGATGAGTTCGTCTTGTTGCCCGGCTATCAAGTCGAACGCATCTACCGCGTGCCGCGCGACGAGGAAGGGTCGTGGGTCGCGATTACGATTGATCCCAAGGGTCGGATCATCGCCAGCGATCAAGGCGACAAGGGACTCTATCGCATCACGCCGGGAGCCGTCGGGACTCAAGAGCCCGCTAGGATCGAGAAACTCGACGTCGCGATGACCAGCGCTCAAGGTTTGCTGTACGCATTCGATTCGCTCTATGTCTCGGTCAACGGAGGTCCCGGCAGTGGACTCTACCGGCTTCGTGATACCACCGGCGACGATCAGTTCGACTCGGTCGAGAAGTTGGCCGCGTTTCGTGGAGGTGGTGAGCATGGACCTCACGCGTTGCGACTTTCGCCCGACGGTGAACGCATCGTCGTGATCTGCGGCAACCATACCGATCCGCCTCAGTCGATCGACGCGAGCCGCATTCCGACCAACTGGAGCGAGGACTTGCTCCTGCCGCGACAGTGGGATGCCAACGGACATGCGCGCGGTCGACTCGCGCCCGGCGGTTGGATCGCCTCGACGAATCCCGAAGGGACGAATTGGGAAATCCTGAGTGTCGGATACCGCAACCCCTACGACATGGATTTCAATGCCGATGGCGAGCTCTTCGCCTACGACGCCGACATGGAGTGGGATCTCGGAACTCCTTGGTATCGACCGACTCGCGTCGTTCATGCGACGAGCGGCAGCGAATTCGGTTGGCGGAGCGGCACTGGCAAGTGGCCGACTTGGTACGAAGACAGTCTCCCGCCAGCCGTTGATATCGGCCCCGGATCGCCGGTGGGCGCGTGCTTCGGTTACGGGCTCAAGTTCCCCGGCGACTATCAGCGAGCGTTCTACATCTGCGACTGGACGTTCGGCACGATGTACGCCATCCATCTGACTCCTTCGGGTTCGACCTACGTGGCTCGGAAGGAAGAATTCCTGTCGCGCACTCCGCTGCCTCTGACCGACGTCGCGGTCGGTCCGGACGGCGCTCTTTACTTCACCGTCGGTGGTCGCGGTACTCAGAGTGAGCTGTACCGCGTGACCTACGTTGGCGACCAGTCGACGGCCGCGGTCGATCCGCGCGACGCGGCTGGACTCGAGGAACGAGCCGTTCGACACGAACTGGAGTCGTTCCATCGAAGCGACGCGCCGGCTTCCGCCTTGGCGACGATTTGGAAAAGCCTGGGGAGCGACGATCGATTCACGCGTTACGCGGCTCGAGTCGCGTTGGAGTTCCAAGGCGTTGAGTCCTGGGCCAACCTCATGACCCAGGAAACCGACCCGATGACTCTCGTCGAGGCGACGATCGCGCTGGCTCGACAAGGATCGGCCGACCATCGCGACTTGGCGCTCAAGGCTTTGGCGGGAATTGACCTGAACGCCCTGAGCAGCGATCAACGGATCGCTTGGTATCGAGCTCTCGAGCTGGTTCTGATCCGGCTCGACGGTGATTCGAACGCCGCCCCCGCCGAAGGTGAACCGGAGTGGGACGCGATTAGCGTGGCGCTTCGCGAGAAACTCGATCCGCACTACCCTGCGGACGATGCTCGCGAGAATCGTGAGCTCGTGCAGTTGCTCGTCAGACTCGGCAGTGAGTCGGTCGTGGCCAAGGGAGTCGCGATCCTGCAGCAGGAATCGACCGCCGCTCCCCCGGATCTCAGC
>JAGQPS010000452.1 GCA_020426595.1 Planctomycetales bacterium | reverse complement strand
CTTGTACTCCTGCTTCTCGCGAGCCCCGCGGCGATGCTCCGTCAACGATCGGTTGCGTTGCCGAGTCGTCGCTATCAAAAGATCGAGGTAACCCACAACGCTTGGCGGGACGAAGGGACGTGGGGTAATCGCGAAGCAAGAGCATCGGCTGACTCGAGGACCAAGTGCATGGGCCGGAAGGGACAAGGCGGATGGGTGAGTCCGTGTATCGCCGCATTCAGCAAAGGCACCGGGGAGGGAGGTGGGTAGGTTCAGGTGGCCGGGTCATCGACATGCATGGGGTGTTTCAACCGGCGAGTTTCCCACCACCATTGTAGCGCGAGTGCGGCGCCGAACCCAAGCACGATCCACTGATAGCTCGTCATCCCAGCGGCCCAACTCGGCTCGGGACGAATGAACTCCGTACACCAACGATAGATGCAGTACGCGATGAGATAGGCCTGGAGGCGATGCGTGGGCCACCAGTCGCGGCTAAGAGCGACGCAAAGCAGCAGGAACATCGCGAGATGAAACGCGCTCTCGTAAATCGCGACCGGGTGTCGCCAGCCAGTCACCGTTTCAAATCGCACGGCCCACGGGACGCTGGTTTCCGCGCCGTAGCAACAGCCATTGAAGAAACATCCCCAGCGACCGATCGCCATCGCCGCGGCCAGCGGGAGCGCATAGTCGTCGCCGGTTTTCAGTCGAATCCCCAAAAGCGGTTTGGCGATTTCCACCGCCAGGTACGCACCGACCAAGGCGACAGTAATCGTCTTGCCGTCCGCCAGCCATCCCTCGGGCGAAAACAAGGTGCCGGTCACGATCACGAACGGCAACTTGCTGCCAAAGGTTCCGCCGATAAAAGCGACGAGCGATAGATACAGTTTTTGCACGAAGCTCAACGCTAGGATCTCGGGCGACCGCGGTTGGATGCGACGGACGACGAGAAACACGATGACGCCCAGCAGCATCGCTAGAGGATAGGCCGGTGGCCAACTGGGGATCGTCATGAAATGCCCGACTCAGATGGAGAACAGGCAGGTCACGAAGAACAGAATCCCCGCACCGGCAAGCGCGACCACCGTCAACACAAGGCCGATGCCAAAGGACGCGGCCGAGGCTCCAACCGACGACCAAAACGTGATCGGAGTCGTTTCGGTCTTGATCAGCAATGCGATGACCCCCGACATCACCAAGACGACTCCCGTGAGCCCAGCCAAGCCAATAAGCGACATAACCAATTCGGGCTGTTGCTGTGGGAGGAAAGCCAACATCGTCAAGAGAACGGCGAGCCCGGTCACGCAAAGGCCGGTCACGACCAGCCCCCATCCAACGCGAACACGACGCGAGTTCCCCGGCAACGGAGGAATCTCCTCGGTCTTTTCAGGTCCCAAGTGGGTTGCCGTCGAGACCGAGAAGGGATTCTCCTCGTCACCCTGCGAACCTTGGCTCGTCGACATCGATGCGCGGCCTCAAAAACTGAGAAGGGTCGGACGGAACAAGTGCTTCCGGTGTCGGCTCGTGGCAGCGAAGCCAAACCACCGCACATTGTTTTCGCTCAACGCACGAGTCGCAAGCAAGATCATTGGCCGAGCCACTCACGTTTCTTTTCGTGAAATCGTCGATCGGCACGGGAGTTCGCCGCGATCGTCAGCCACGCAGGGCCGCGATGGTCCGGCGCAATCCATCGGTCAGCGATACTTGCGGACGCCAGCCGATGCGTTGCTGGGTGGCGAGCTGGGCGGCTCGTTCTCGCTCTTGGCCTCGCGGTGGCTGACTGTCGAAGCAGGCCTCGGGAGAGCCAGGCATGAGGGCTCGAATCGTCGCGATCACGTCACGAATCGAGACGAGGTGTCCACTGCCTAGTTCGCATGGTTCGTCGAGAGCCGCCGCTTGTTGGCTACAGGCAAGCAGTCCGTCGACCACGTCATCGACGTAGATCCAATCGACTCGTCGATGGCCGGCGCCTAGTTGGGGAGCTTGTCCGGCGAGAAAGCAGCGGATGGCGTATGGGATGACCTTGCGTTCGCGCTGACCGGGACCATAGGTCATGAAGACCCGCGCCACGGCCACTGGCAAGTCATACAAGTCGCGGCATGCCCGGGCATATTGAACGCCCGCTTGTTTGGCGACCGCATAGGGGGACGAAGCGGGAAACGAGTCGGGCTCCTCGAGCGAACCGGTGATCACGATGCGTTCCCGCACCACTCCGATGCTCGCGGCCAACAGGTTCACGGTCGTCCGCAAGTCGCCATGAAAGCTCGGCAACAAGTGCTCCGCGCCGGGGAGTCCCTCGGCGTATCCCGCGAGGTGCCAGATCCAGTCCGGCGCGACCGACTCGACGACGTCGCGCACCGCTCGTTCATCGGTGAGGTCGCAGTGCACGGCTCGGAAGCGGTCCGACTCTCGATCCGGATTCGGAAGCGCGTTCCGTTGTGAGCCACCCAAACTCTCGCCGATCAGCCGAGGCCAATCGACCTCGCGACGCGTGACCGCGATGACTTGATGTCCGAGGGAGAGCAAACGATGCAATGCGTGGCGGCCGAGGAATCCAGCGGCTCCGGTCAGCAAGACCGTCTTGGCTGCCTCACTCAATGGATGTTCTCCCCGACCGGTTCTCCGATCGCGGTCGCACGCGGAGAGTTGACGCCAAATGGAACGACTGATTCTTGCTTCGACGGAGCCTGCCCGCGCTCTGAATTGCTGGGCGAGGCCGATTCCGAGCGGGCATGCTCGATACGCTGCAACAAATCGTGGCTTCCCCCTTTCATCGCCGAGCCACCCATGAGTCGCGTCACGATGCGCCACCATTTTTCAGGCTGCACGAGGTACCGGAGCAACCACCAATGACACGCCGCGCGTTGACTCCATGACATCGAGGCTCGGCGAATCGCACGAGCATACGCCCGCGCGAAGCGCAGATGATGCAGCGCGGGAGTCGGGCGACGCGTCGGATCACAGAACTCCTGGAGTTCCTTGGCGCTGGCGAGATTCGAGCTTTGCGCGGCATGGATTCGCTGCAGGAACAGCTTTTCCGGTAGCTCGTGATAAGTGCCTCGCAGTAACAACTCCGCGACCAGGACTTTCTCGGAGCCGAAATAAGGGAGCAACGGACTCGTCTCGCGCATCGCGCTGGCTCGAATCAAGCCATTGGACCGAATGCCCCACGAACCGCCGAGCAACACATCGCGGAGTCGCCGATGAACGGAGGATGATCGCCCCAGCGTTTTACCCTCACCGTCGCGTTCCGATTCGGTCAGCAACGAGTCGGCGATCGTCTCCCCATTCGCATCGATGCGCGTGACGCGCGAGAAGCAAAGGACGCAAGCCGCGTCGGCCTCCATGTGAGCCACGCACTGGGCGAGGAAATCGGGAGCGATCAAGTCGTCGTGAGCCGACCACTTGAAGAACTCGCCCGCGGCTTGGGAAGCGACGAAGTTGAGATTCCAAATCGCGCCACGATTCGAGTCGTGACGCACGTACCGGACTCTTGCGTCGGACGCGGCCAAGTCGCGAGCCACGGACTCGGTTTGATCGGTCGATCCGTTATCGGAGATGATGATCTCGAAGTCACCGTAGGTCTGCGCCAAGTGAGACCGGACCGCTGCCTCGAGGTAGTGGTCGGCTTGGTAAACCGGCATTCCAATGGTGATACGAGGCATGAGCGCTGCGAGACGAGAAGAGCCAGGGCGGCAAGGCCATGGGGTGGAGTGGCCCCATCAGTAAACTCTTACCGCAGTATAAT
>JAGQPS010000451.1 GCA_020426595.1 Planctomycetales bacterium | reverse complement strand
TCCACGAAAGGGATGTTGGTCCGTTCGGCGAGGTTGCGAGCGACTCGACCACCGAATTCCGGATGCGTATTGATTCCCGATCCGACGGCGGTGCCTCCGACCGGTAGCTCCAACACCGCATCTCGCGCGGTCGCGGCGCGGCGAAGCGAATGCTCGAGTTGCCGAGCGAAGCCACCGAACTCCTGCCCCAAGGTCAACGGCGTGGCATCCATCAAATGCGTGCGACCGATCTTGATCACCTCGGCCCAAGCCTGGCTCTTCTCGGCCAGGCCTTGCTGGAGACGATCGAGCGCGGGGACGAGATGATTCTCGATCTCCATGGCGACCGCGACATGGATCGCGGTGGGGAAGGTGTCGTTCGTGCTTTGTCCCATGTTGACGTGATCGTTCGGATGAATCGGCTTCGTGGTCTCGGTGCGCGTGCCGCCGGTGATCTCGATGGCGCGATTCGCGATCACCTCGTTCACGTTCATGTTGCTCGACGTGCCCGATCCGGTTTGGAAGACGTCGATGGGAAACTGATCGGCCAGTTTACCGTCGGCCACCTCGAGGGCGGCCGCGAGCATCGCCTCGACTTGAGCCGACGTGAGCGGGTTTTTGCCGCTGCCGGTGAGTCGTCCGACTTCATCATTCGCCTTGCCGCAGGCCCATTTCACGAGCCCCATGGCACGGATCAGCGACGGAGGGAGCCGCCAGCCGGAGACAGGAAAGTTCTCGACGGCACGCTGGGTTTGGGCCCCGTAGTAAGCATCCTTGGGGACCTTCACCTCGCCCATGGAATCCCGTTCCACTCGCATCTCGCTCATCGATCTCTCACTCTCGGTTGGCGTAAATATCACGGACCGAAGTTCCCGCGGCTCTTTCGACGGGACCGGAAAACTCCGCCGTTTCGTGCGACCGAAGAGACCAGGGAGCTTGGCCCCCGCGTCTCGCTTCCTGCATGATACCGCTGCCAGGAAAAGCGTTGAAGCGGCCACCAACAAGGACGTTCCCGGCCGAATCATCCTTTGGCTTCGAGCACGAGATCGCCCGATCCGGACGCTCCGTGAGTGGCTAGTCGTGACCGGTCGAGTCACCGAGGTCAGCGGGAGTTCGGCGGCCCGCCAAGTAGACGACGATGCCGATTAGCGCCACGAGCAGCATCGTCAAGCGAACACCAAAGGCGACCACCAATCCGTATCGCCCAGCGGCCTCGCTTTCCGCGGCGGCTTCATAGAGCCAACCGAGGGCTCCCTCGAAGGCTCCAATGCCGCCGGGGAGCGGCAAGACTCCGGCGAGATGAGCCAGCGGGACGGTGGCGAGGTGAGCCATGATGCTAGGTCGTTCGATCGGCAACGCCGACGCGACGGCGACGACCGCGAGTGCATTCACGATGTGCACGGGGAGACTGATGGAGAGCGACGCGAGCATCACTTTGCGATGGCCGGCGAACGCCAACATCGCCATCGCCATCGGTCCGGCGGCTCGGCCAATGACAGGCAATCGAGTCACTCGGCCCACCAGCGAGATCACTCGTCCCTTCGGCAGCCAAGCAAGAATCACTAGGGCGACGACGCCGATGATCGCGGCGACCAAGGCGATACCCCGACAAGCCTCCAGCACACCGCGCCTCACGAGGTCGTCTCCCGTGATTTGGCTTAGATCGAGGGAAAACAACGCGACCGCGGCGAGCAAGAACAACGCGACCATGCCGACGGCCCGATCATAAATCACCGAAGCGACTCCTTCCGAGGCCTTCGAGCGATCCTGAGCCGCGACGGCGACCGCGCGAAACGCATCGCCTCCCACCGTGCCGACCGTGACAAAGTTGAGCACGTACCCGATGAAGCTGAGCCGATACGCCTCGAACCGATTCATCGGCGCGCCGATCTCACGCGTCAGCCAGAACCAACGCTCGAACGTCAACAAGATTCCTCCGAGCGTGAGACAGCAACCGAGGATGAACCACTGCCACTGGACTCGTCCCGTGGAGAGCACATCGAACTGATCGCTTTGCCAGGCTCGATGCAGCAAATAACCGACCAAACCAACGGCGGCCGCGAGCTTGATCACTCCCAGCAAGACACGCCGGCCGCGCGCGGCGGTCGCCACGTCGGTGTCGGGTGCGGACGCACTCTCCTGCGTTGGTGGCGTTTCGGTCATGATGCCCTGCTTGATTTCGACTCGAATGGTACCAACGCTCAATCGTACATTTCGCGGTAACAAAATCGCTCCGCTCATCCGCCCGCCGTCACGTAAGGACGGAGAATTTCGACGAGCCGCTAGGAAGAACGCGGCTCCGACTCGTCCGCCCTCTCGGCCAAACGTCGCCACCGCTGTCGCAGTTCGTCCATGAGCCACGACCATGTGGCTTGCTGGCTCGGCCCGGCCGTTTTTGTCACCCAAACCTCGAGTCGCTCCAACTCCGCTTCGATCTGTTCGCGAGGCACGAGGTGGACGCGGGTCGCGAGGATCGCGGCCTCGAGTATCGCGTGCTCCGCTCGGTTGAATCCGCGAAAGGCTGGTCCGATACCTCGCTCCACCGTTTCGCATCGTAAGCGGTGACGAGGGGGACTTGCTTCATGATCAGCGACCCGGAATTCCCACCACTGACAAGCGTTGGCCAGAACCACTCCGTCGATCGATCGAGCCGGCTGGATCTCGGGAGCGACTTCCAAACGTCCCAGAGCGGCCCGAGCCATCAGATCAACATCATCCACCGCGTGAAAAACGCCGACTCCCGTCCGACTGAGATTCTGCAGCGTCGTGCTTCCCTCGAACGGACGAAGTTCAAAGCGTCCATCGTCCTCGGGTTCGAACCAAGGTCCCATCGCCGTGAAATGAGCCGAGCCGTCGGAGTTGAGCGTCGTGATAAGTCCCTCGATGATCATGCCTCACCTCGAGACTCGGCTTCCGGCAGCGGCACGCAAGGGGCCGCGGCATCCGTGGAATCCGGCACGAACGGCTCGCCAACATCGCGCCACGTTCCACCGAACACCGTCACGGCACAGTCGAGCTGCTGGTCTTGGCGCAGCTGTGCCTCGATGTCGGCTCCCGCCTCGGATTCCCACAAACGTTCGAGTTCCCTGGTTCGCTCCGCGACCGAGGAAGACGATTCGATTCCCATGCGGCGGAACGCGGCATCCAACAAGAAGTAGCCGCTGGGAGTCAGAATCGACTCGGGATGGAATTGCCATCCGAGCACGGGCCATTCTCGATGTTCGATCGCCATCACGATTCCTTTCGCGGTGCGCGCCGTGATACGGAGCGAATCGGGCCAAGGATCGGGAGCCGCCACGAGCGAGTGATAACGTCCGACCGCGAGTGGATTGGGGAGCCCGGCGAACACGCCTTGTTGGTCATGCTCGATCCAATCCCATTGGCCATGCATCGGTTGAGGCGAACGAACAATCCGAGCCCCAAAGGCCTGCGCGATGGTCTGATGCCCGAGACAGACGCCGAGGAGCGGCACCACGCCCGCCGCGCGACGCACGAGTTCGAGACAAATCCCAGCTTGCTCGGGAGCACGAGGTCCCGGCGATAACACGATGGCCGATGGTGGGTCCGCGAGAATCTGGTCGACCGTGATCGCGTCGTTCCGAATGACTTCCGTGCGGTGCCCCAATTGGCGGCAATACCGAGCCAGGTTGAAGACAAAGCTATCGAAGTTATCGATGACCAAAATCAACCCTATCGCTCCCACCCGCCAAGACTCGGAACGCCCCAGACTCACACGGTACCGATTGAGGTTCA
>JAGQPS010000450.1 GCA_020426595.1 Planctomycetales bacterium | reverse complement strand
TGGTTCATGAGATTCGTGCGACTACGAGCTCCATCCGGAGTCATCATGCGGCAGTAAATGCCGTAGTCGAGATCGTTGCTCACCGTTTCAACACGACCGTCCGCGAACGCCATGTTGAACGACTCACCGTGCCAGCTCGCCGGGCGGGCCAGCATCAACCAAGGATTCGCGCTGAACGCGGGATCCTGGAAACGAGCCAGACGATTGTCGCCAAAGTAGTCATTGGCTGGCTGAGTCGGAAACCAAACGATGCCAAACGCGAACTCCGGATGGCCACTCGCCGCGTCGTTCGACGCGTAAGTGCAATTGACAGTGCTGGAGAAGTTCGTGGTGACGTCATTTTGGAAATTCCACATGACACCCGACGCGACCAAGTTGGTGTTTTCGCCAAACAGGATGGTGTGAGGCAGACCGTCCTTCACTTTGACGGCGGTCATCTCAACCACGCCACCCCGCTGCACGCCACGAATCGAACGGTCGTAGAACATGCCGGTGCCGAAGACATCCAATGGTCCGGAGCCAGCGGCGACTTGATCGGGAAAGCCCATGTTCGCCGCATAGGCGATTTCGGCGCCTTGAGCCCGAGCGGTCGGGTTCGAAGCGCAGTTGAAGACCTTCACGTAGCCATTTTGCATCGAGTTATATAGGCCGACGGACTGAATCTCGTCGTACATCGGCTTCTGGTCGAGGTGAGGCAACAGGGCCACCGACCATGGATGCAACTGGGTTGAGACTCCGCCCGTGCGAGGCCAAGTCGCGAAAGCCGACGGATACTTGCGATTGGTCGATTCATAATCGACGGTCGCGACCGCAAGTTGTCGCATGTTGTTCGCACAAGTGGTCCGCCGCGCATACTCGCGAGCCATCTGTACCGCGGGAACAGTAATCGCCGTGAGGATGCCGATGATGGCTATCACCACCAGCAGTTCGACGAGAGTGAAGCCCATCCGTGCCGTAGACGGCCATCGCTTCGTGGTCATTGAGGGACCCTCCAAATTGGAGACCGGCCGAGAAGAAGAAGAGTGGTCGACGAGGTCTACACAGTTTCTCAGAATCCCAACATTTTGTCCACCCTTTTTGCCTTGCTTTGGGGCTCAATCTCACCTTGCACGCTAGCAATGAACCCAACTCTCCCCCGAGGCTCGAACCAAGACGGCAAGTAGCAAGGCATCGACCGGAGTGGCAAACCGACAAGCAAACTGCCCAACTTCGACACAGCTCGCCTAAGGGGATTGGGGACTGACCGCTTCGGTGGCATGATGAGGTATCGCGAGTCACCTTCGACTTGTCGCGGTTCAACGAGCCCCCCCTCGTATCGAGGATTGATCTTGGTGTCGGATTCATCACTGCCTCATCCCGGTCATCCGCCTCATCCCCCCCAGCCCTTCACTGTCGATTCGGCGGCGTATGAACGGCTGTGTCATGCGGTGGCGGTGCTCAATCCAACCGCGTTGATCTTCGATTGCGATGGAACGCTGGCCGACTCGATGCCCGTGCATTTCGTGGCTTGGCGAGAAACGCTTGAGCCGCTGGGAGTCGACTTCAGCGAGGAGAGGTTTTACGCGTTGGCGGGGGTCCCGTCCGATCGGATCCTCGAGATGTTGGGGGCGGAGCAGGGGATTGACCTCGACATCGATCGCTTGGCCGTGGAGAAGGAGGAGCGATTCTTGCTGCATCTCCCGAACTTGCAGCCGATTCCCGAGGTGGCTCGACTGGCTCAGGATCGTTTTGGGCTCTGTCCCATCGCGGTCGCCAGCGGTGGTTTCCGCGAAATTGTCCATCTGCAACTCAAACATCTTGCGATTCACGAGCTGTTTCCGGTTGTCGTCACGGCCGAGGACACGGAGCGGCATAAGCCGGAACCTGATGTCTTCCTGAAGGCCGCGGAATTGCTCGCCGTGGAGGCCGGGAATTGTTGCGTGCTTGAGGATTCCGATTTGGGGATCGAAGCGGCCAAGCGAGCCGGCATGACCTGGATCGACGTTCGCCCATGGCACCCGCCGCGCGAGTAAATCAATCGGCCCAAGATTTCTAGCCGAATCCGCCTCGCGCAACGAAGCCCGTGCATCGGCCGGACGGAGGGTGCGGCGTCAGGGTCCGTCCAACTCATACCGCAGGGCGTCTTCGTCGTTTCGGATCGCGTGATCCACGTCGACCCTCATTCTTCTTGCGGCGATCCCCCGTGCTTCCCCTATACTGAAAGAAGCGACTCTCCCGTCGACTCCACCCAGTCTGGAGGCCTAGGCACGATGCCCCATTGCAATCAGCCCTATTCCAGTCCGTCCCAGCGCGATCCAATCGCGCGACGTACCTGTGCGCCTCTCCGTCGTGGCCATGCACTCCTTGCCTCGCTAACGAAGGGTGCGGCGATTGGCTGTTTGGCTCTGGCTCTTTACCCCATGGCCTCGTCGGCGGATGACTTGGTGGAGCTACGCAGTGGCGGAGTTCTTCGAGGCCGAGTCGTCGGTGAACTCGATTCCGGCAACTCCTCTCCGGTCACGATTGAACTCGAGGGGGGAGGCACGATTCATCTGATTCGCGGCCAGATCAGTCGTGTCCAAACCGTCTCGGCCGAAGAGCGGGAGTATGCCGAACGACTGGCGAGCCTGCCGGACACGGTCGAGGCTCATTGGGAACTCGCCCAGTGGTGCGACGAGAATCGGTTACGGGAACAGCGCGATCTCCATCGACTCAAGGTCATTCAACTCGATCCGAACCACGAGGATGCCCGACATTCGTTGGGTTACAGTCTGATTGGTGGACGCTGGATGACTCGTCCCCAGGTCATGCTGGCTCGCGGATTGCGCCTCGACGGACGCCTCCCTGGGGAGCACGAAGTGATTGTCGTGCGCGAGGCATTCGCCGAGCAGGAACGCTATTACAAGCGAGAGCTGCGGATATGGCGTAACCAGCTCAACAAGGCTCGCCATGCCGAGAACTATGAGAAGATCATGGCGGTTCGAGATCCAGCCGCGATCTCGACGATCGTCGAATTGCTCGAGGACGAAACGACTCGAGACGCCAAGCAAATGTGGATCGAGGTCTTGGGGGCGATCGATTCCGACGCCGTGACCGATCCGTTGATTCGCGTCGCGTTACTCGAGGACGACGAGTCGTTGCGGGAACTCGCGCTCAAGAAACTCGAGCGATTCGATGACGGGAATCTACAGCGCCTCTTCATGGCTCACCTCGATCCGAACGACAACAGTCCGGCGGTCATCAGTCGAGCGGGAGTCGCGCTTGCCAAGTTTGGTGACCGAGAAGCTGTGCGGAGTTTGATCGAAGCGCTCGTGACTCGGTACCGGATCACCAATCCCAATGCCGGCAACCAAGGCCAGATTGGCGCTGCCTTTGGTAGTGGTGGTGGTTTTCAGGTTGGCCCAGGCCAGCCCCGAAACATCGAGGGCGATGTGCAAAACCCTGGCGTTCTCGTCGGGCTCCGTGAAATCACCGGCGTTGATTATGGGTTCAGCAAGTCGGCCTGGCTCGATTGGTACGTTCAGGATCGAACGCCCGCCGGTCCCTTCGATCTCCGCCGCGGCCCGCAATAGGACTCGACCCCGACTGGGGCGAGCCATCGTCGCTTGCGGCGCGTCGTCGGCGCAGTAAGAAATGGGCCGGGACCGAGTGAGCCTCGTAGGTGCGACAGCGCCAAGGCCCTAACGCCGGCCACGCTGTGACCGGTCACGAGTTCTCAGCTCTTGTTAACCCGTGTGTGCGAACCGACGTTGGGGA
>JAGQPS010000044.1 GCA_020426595.1 Planctomycetales bacterium | reverse complement strand
CTTAGATGTTGCGCTTTCTTGAATCGAGCGAAGCGGAATTGTTCGTGGCGAAACGAGTTGGTGGCTTGTTTGAGAAGTCGAAGAATCCCTCGCTCACGCTTCGGGTTTCCTTTGGTTTTCCACGCTATCGGCGTGGTCGACTGGGGCGGAGTTGGAAACCGCGAAAGCTCACGTGGAAGCTTGGGAGGTTGTACTGTCACCCTCGCCGCATTGTGTGGATGGGAACCCGCGGGCAAGAGCACCATCGACGAAACCGGCTCAGTCGCAAGGGGAGTCGGCGAGCCGCTCGAGGCGATTGACGACGATCCGTCCCGTCGCGCTGAGCGGGAGGTCCTCGAGGTCGCCGCGAGTCGCCCATGACCACTCGACTTGCCGAGAACGGTCTTCCGCCGAGACTCGCAGTCGACCGTCGACTTGGGTTGCTCGCCAACAACCAAGCTCGATGCGGAATCGAGTGACCGCGTGTCGGTGGGACCAACCGGTATCCAGCAGGCTCACGCGAAGACCGCAACGTTGCTCGAGCTCCGCCGACAAGCGACTCGCGTCGCAAGGGGCGTGAGTCACGTCGAAGCGAGGGAAATCCCAGAGCCCCGCCCAGCGCTCATCCGCTCCGCAACGACGAACAAGCCACTTGCCTCGTCGCTCGACCAGCAACACCGCTTCCCGCCGCGACTCGAACTTCGACTTGCGGTCGTTTCGAGGGAGCGACTCCGCGATGCCTCGTTCACGAGCCGAGCACCACTTCGCGACAGGGCAGTCATCGCACGCCGGCTGCTTGACTCGGCAAAGGCTCGCGCCGAGTTCCATGAGTGCCTGGTTGATCGTTCCCGGAGGCACACCACTTCGCGTCGCTTGTCGCACGACTTGGTCGGCGCATTCCCAAAGACGTTTCTGAGTCGAAGCTTGCCCGATGTCATCGGTTACCGCGAACAATCGGGAATGGACTCGGATCGTGTTGCCTTCCAAGATCGGATGGCTCTGGTTGAGTGCGATCGAGAGAATCGCTCCCGCCGTGTACCGCCCAATGCCAGGCAAGGCCAAAACCGAGTCGAAATCGGTCGGAAAGACTCCCTCATGCCGATCGCAAATCACCTTGGCCGCGGCATGGATCGAGCGGGCTCGCCGATAGTAGCCGAGACCTTCCCAATGTTTGAGGACCTCGGCTTCATCCGCCGCCGCGAGCGACGAGGGAGTGGGAAAGCGGTCGACGAATCGTTCAAAGTACGGCACGACCGTGGCGACTTGCGTCTGCTGCAGCATGATCTCGCTGACCCACACGCGGTACGGCTCGGGTCGTCGACGCCACGGCAAGTCACGTTGGGAGTTGGCGAACCACTCGGCCAATGCGGTCGTCATGTCGCTCGGTGGGACGACTCGACGATGCGCGGCCACGCTGGAGCGCCGGCGCGTCTCGGTCGCGCCGGCATCCGAGCGCTCGCCGGCGTTGACTCGGCTTTTCGTGCGAGGTCCTCGCGATGGGCGATCGCGACGCCCACGATTCTCTGCCATGCCTGTTAGTCCGCTCCGCGGTGTTGAACTGGCGGACGCGCAGTTCAACCGAAGTCCCTGGGTGATGATCTTGGAACAAAAGAGGATGTTCCGAGGGCGGCAATCTACTGCCGAGGAACCAAGATCAGGAGTCGCGAATAGCGTTTCAGCTCGATGGGCCGCGCTTCATCAGGCAGAGGCGTGTTCTCGTATTCACCCGACTCAACCATCCGCCGCGGACCGCGAGTCGATTCAGTGACGGCTCCGTTGCTAGAATCCGACGGGGTTGCTTCGGGATCAACGGAATCAACCGAGGTTGAATCGCCAGGCGTCGCCGGCGCGTTTTGTCCTACGGCTCCCTCGCCTTGAATGGCGTCGCCGTCGCCCGTCGCCTCTCGGACATCGAGCACCGCTCGATCACCGAGCCGAAGGGACCAAGCGAAATCCGCCTCCTGGCCGCGGCCCCATCGATCGCGATCGATAGCGGGAATCACGAAGTTGGGGACGACGCCCGGTTGAGCGAACCAATACCGATGACTCGTCATTTTTTCGGCGGGTTGTTCCGCCGCATCGCCCTCGGGCTCCGTTCCGAGTTCGGCCAATTCAAGTTCGGTTGGAGGGTCGTCAACAGACGCCTCCACGGCACCGTCGGAACGCGGCGTCGAGAGCGGCTGGGGATCCGTCGGGACTTCCTGGCGGGCCTCCGATTCTTGCAGCCTCGCACCCAGTGCCGATTCTCCTTCGGCGACTTCACCTCGCGCCGAGTTTTCGCCCGGCACTGTTTCGTCGCCCGGAGCCGAACCGTCGCTTGTCACTGTCGCATCGGCCGCCGCCGTATCACCGCTCCGCGGCCCAGCGACTTGGCTTTGTTCCCCGCTAAACGAATCAACCGACGATCGGACACCCAAGCGATCACGATACGATTCATCGAACCGTGGCACGATGGAGAAGTAGGTCAGCCAATTCGCTTCGGCCTCCCCGAGGAGACGCCCATGGAACGTCGCACCGGCCAACTCGGTTCGCATGGTATCGGTCGAATCAACCGCACCTAACCCTTCTCGTTGCTCTTCCTTCTCCTCGCTCGTCTCCCTCTCGAGCCGATCCGTCGGCTGCAGGGCGACTGGCGTGTCCTCCCAGCGAGACGGATCCTGGCCACTGGAGAATCGAGTCACGGCGACGCGGTAGGCTTGGCTATCGGGTTGTCGCTCGATCCAAGCCAACAGCTCCCCAATGCGTTCGGGAGTATCCACCACTTCCAGCACATCAAACTCTTGTTCGGCAGCGTCGCTTGAGGAGGAGCCTTGAAACGCGAGGTCGCGTCCCGTGACCGTATCGGCGGCAACTCTTTCGGCAGTGGCATCGTCCGAGGAGACACGGTCGTCCGCGGCATTGTCGGCGCCCGGCTCGCCTTCGTCGAAGTTCGAGGGCGGCGGTTCCGCCACGGCGATGTGCGTCTCGTCTTGTCCATCCCTACCATTGGATTCACGCTGAGCTTCTCGCGTCATTCGACTTCGAGAAGCCAATCGATCCGAAAGCGTGAACAGTCCAAACGAATCGCGCAGCGCCTGTTCGGTCGGCTCCGTCTCAACGGGATCGCCGTTACCGTCCACTGGAGCGTCGGCCGCCGAGTCGTCGATCGCCGCGCTCAGTCGCTGAGCATTGAAAAAGAGCTCATTCGATTTCTCCAACTCGGTGACCCGCACGGGTCGGAGCGTGTTGCTCGGCAACACCGCCACCCAAGTCGCACCAACGAACTCGGCGGTCTCGCCGACTTCCGCTTCGCTCAAGCCCCGAGTCCCCAGCTCGATCGCATTGATCGAACGCTCGAATTCGTTGGACGTTTCGGCATTCTGGCCCGCATCGTTGAGAGCGGCGACGCCTTCGGTTGGCATGCCCGGAAGCGCCGTGTTGCCGCTTCCTCGCAAGCCGCCGCCGGGAACACCAGCTCCGGGCGGGTTCGAGTTGCCGGCATTGGGGACTCCACCCAGGCCAGCCAGCCCTCCATCCGACCTTCCACCGGGCGCGGTGGTCGCGGGAACGATTTCCGAGTCATTCGTTTCAGCGGCCGGACGACCACCTCCGCCGACCGCGGGCCCCGCGACACCGAGGTTCGCGACACTCTCAGGCCCCGCGCCCCTGCCTGAATCAGACTCCGGACGGCTAGGCACCGATCGAGCCATGCTGGTTCCACCGGCTCCGCCCATACCGCCTCCCTCGCCGCCCGCGGGGCCGAACGCCGAGCGGCCGCGTGAGCCTTCCGCCATGCGATCGAGTCGCGGCATCTCCGGATCAACCGGTCCGCGCGTGGCTTGCGCCGGAATGCGGCGGAGTTGCCGCATGCTTGGCCCGTTATCGTTGAGAGCATCGACTCCATCGTTCGATCGTCCCAACGTCTCCCGGCCGCCTCGATTCGCGTCACTCGGGCTACTGTAGTCGCGCGGGTCAATTCGCGTATCCGCCGCGAAGGCCTCGGGCGCTTCGATCGCTCCCGCCATCGCGTTCGACATCGCCGCTGGGCCTTCGGCACCAGCCGCTGCGTCCTCCAGCGTATCCATTTGACGTTCGTGTTCTTCCTCTGCCCTGTCCATCCCAGCCGCTTCGGCTCGGCTCGCGGCCGGAGCTGGCATCGAGGCCGTTTCGGATGAATCCGACATGGCGACGTTGGGGAGCTGAGTCATCAACGGCAGCAGTGAGATCGAAACCAACAACAATGCGGCGAGTGAACCAACCGCCGCGATCGCCAAGTACCGCAGATGGGTCCGCCGCCTCGTCGGCTGACTTGCCGCGGGAACGGCCAAGCCAGATTGGTCGGTCAAAAGAGAATCCGCCTCCGCGACCCTCAAGCCCCCATTCGACTCCACTTGCTCTCGTAAGGCCGCCGCGAAGGAGGCGGGTAAATGGTGGGTCGGCAAGCGACGCAAATCATTCCCAAGCCGCTGGAACGATTCGACTCGCTCCCGAAGCTGGGCGTCTTCCGCCAGCGCGGCCTCGAATTGTCGACGTTCGGAATCAGAAAGCTCGTCGTCGAGCCAGGCGCTGATCCAGTCGTCGGGAATGTGTTGCGACATAGGTCCGAAACTCAGCGAAACTAAGGTGAGAGCCATCCGCCAAGCCCATTGGGCGGAGCCTCAACATTTCTTGTTAGGGGCAAACTTCTCGATCAACCAGTTCCTCGATCCATGATCGGCCTCATGGCCGAGCACTCCCTTTGCGAGGCTCGGCCCGATTACCGCTCGATCACACTGCTTAATCACTCCACGATCTTCTCGCCCTGGGGGCGCTGGTCTTTAGGTCTATCTGGAAGCCGCTCTCTCACTTCGATTGGGACGCCCTCCAGAGTCTCCGAGGCCGGGTCTTCATCGCCGTTTCTCCAAACGCGTGCGACCCAGGCCACGGTTAACCATCGGTAGGATGCCCTTCCAGCATCGACTCCAAAGTCTCCTTCAACTGCGAGCGAGCTCGATGAAGCCGGCTGCGGACGGTCCCGATCGGCAGGTCGAGCATGTCGGCAATCGTTTCGTAGTCCAGGCCGTCCATTTCTCGCAACACCAGAATCCGGCGGTGTTCCTCGGAGACAAGCGACAAGGCCTGTTGCACTTGAGCCACTCGTTCCGCTCGCTGGAGCGGAGCCTCGGGGCTTTCATGACGGTCAATCGGTTCCACCCCATTCTCGTCGCGCTGCGGATCGACACTGAGCACCGGACGACGCTTGCGACGATGTGAAATCGAAGCATTGAAGCCGATCCGATAGAGCCAAGTGTAAAACGAGGCGTTCCCTTGAAAGGAGTGCAACTTGGAGTAGGCCGACAGGAAGGCTTCCTGCACGATGTCTCGAGCTTCCTCGGCGCAGCCGACGGTGTGTACCACGGCGTTGTAGAGACGATCCTGGTATCGCAGGACCAGCTCTTCAAACGCTCGGGTATCGCCACCCAGCGTACGTTCGATTAACTCCAAGTCATCGAGCTTCACGGTAACTCCAACTCGATGGACGCTTGGCCTGGCGAGAAGTTCCCGCGCTCCGGCCGCGAATCTCAGGCGGGTCGAGGTGAACCCGCACTTGAGGTAGATGACGAACCCGAGTTTTGCTCAGGTGGGGGGAGTGCGAGCGGCCTGGAACTCCACCGAGCCCACGCGATTAGCCCAAAACCCACCGGGAAGAGTACGAGACTCGTTAGCTGAGAGATCGATAAACCGGTCCCAAACTGCCCCATTTCATCCACACGAATCGCCTCCTCGAGAAAGCGAACGGTGCCATACAGGACAATGGCCCAGCCAACGACCTCTCCATCACCATAACGCAGCGGGTACCAGTACCAAAGCACAAGGGTCAATAAGACGGCCCCGATGGTCGCGTAAAGCTGAGTGGGATGAACCGGGCGACTGCCGGTCGGGAGGTCGAGCAACGGAAGACTCAGCCGTTTCGTGCCATCGACCGTCAGCAACGAGAAGAGCTCTTGGCGGCCGGAATGAGACAATGCCTCGGCTCGTTCGAACGCGTCGCCACCCGACCGATACGGCTTGAACCGATCGCCCGGCGCGAAGAGAGCGGCGGCGGCCGGCGAATCGGCCTCGACCGACACGACTTCCAAGATCACCGGATCCTCGCTCACTTTACGGCTCGTGATTCCCACCAGCCGCCCGCTCTCGAGTTGATCGATGTAGGCTCCCGCCGTTCGCGGAAAGGACACTCCCAACGGAGACTCGCAGGGGCCTCCGTAGCAACAGCCATTGAGGAAACAACCGATCCGTCCGAGCGCCAAGCCGATCGTCATGCCGGGCACGACCATGTCGCCCAGGGCGAGCATCGGTAGCTTCTTGGCCCAGCAGAACGCGAGCACCGCTCCCATGCCTCCGAGAAAACTGCCGTACACCACGAGCCCACCGCTGGTCGTATTCACCATCCGACCAATCGACTCGGCCAGCGTCGGTGCTTGGAACTGCTCCCGATACTCAATCACATAAAAGGCCCGTGCCCCAATGATCCCGGCCAGGAAAACCCAAAAGGCGAGCGACACGATCACATCGGGGTCGACTTGCATCTGGCGGGCTCGGACCAGCACCAGTCCCACGCCAACAAACATGGCCAGCAGGAACATCACTCCATAACCGCGGATCGCCAATCCCAGCGGCACCAGCTCGTGAGGCGGTTCGGGTGAGTAGCCCGAGATCTCGATGGCCGGAACCACCCAGCGGATCACCGCGAAGCCGACGGCGCCGACGAGCGCCCAGTTTCCCACGTCTCGGCCCGGCCGCTTCGACACAACCTGGAACACAATGCCGATCACGACAATCGCGATCCAAATCGGCAGAAGCCAAGTAGCGAGGAACTCGTGCGGAATGACCAGCAGTGTCTGTCTCATGCGTCCCGTCCGTGAGGAAGTCTCGCCACCGTTCGTACCACCAAATGCGCCAACCCCCTCTCAACGAGCCAAGGAACCGGTGCGGCGCCGGTCGAGCGATGCTAAGCGTTTACCTCAAGCATCCACCGCTCGAACCCGTCCAACGTCGCCAAGGAAAGGCGGTCATTCCGTCGGCGTCCCGCTCACGGCGAAGACCGAGCCCGCCTCGACAGTCGGATGACTCGAACCAGGTTCTCACGACCGGAGCACTCGGCTCCGGTCGAAAAGGCGCGGCGCGTTACCGAGTCGCGACGCGGAAGACTCGGTTATCGATCAATCGCGTCGAGCCAATCCGCGCGGCGATGAGTGCGACCGACTCACTCTCCACGACGTCTCGGCATTCTAGGGAATCCGCATCGACGACAACAGCGTAGTCGATCGAGTCACAGGCTGGTGCCAACACGCGATGCATCGCGGCCTCCAACCGCTCGCGGTTACATTCCCCTTGTTCGGCCGCCGACACGCAGGCGAGGAGCGCTTGCGAAAGCGCCAGAGCCCGCGTGCGTTCGTCGGCACTGAGGTAGGTGTTGCGCGAACTCATCGCCAACCCATCCGGCTCGCGGATCGTCGGACGGACATCGATTCGCGTTCCCACCGCCAAGTCACGGACCATGTGCCGCACGACCATTGCCTGCTGGTAGTCCTTCGCGCCGAACACGGCGACGTCCGCCGGCACGATATTGAGCAGTTTCAGTACGACCGTGCAGACGCCCCGGAAATGGCCCGGCCGAAATGATCCTTCCAGCGGTTCCGCGACTTTCGGAGGATCGACATAGGTTGAGAAACTCGGCCCATACATCGCCTCCACGGTCGGCACGAACGCCACGTCGCATTGAACCGACGCGAGCTGGTCGAGGTCCGCTTCGAGTGTTCGCGGATACTTGGCGAGGTCATCGGTGGGAGCGAACTGAGTCGGATTCACGAAGATCGTCGTGACGCAACGATCGCATTGCTCGCGCGCGGCCCGAGCCAGACTCAGGTGCCCCGCGTGCAACGCACCCATGGTCGGCACGACGCCCACTCGTTGTCCCTGCGATTGGACCGATCGGACCCACTCCCGCATCTCACGCGGATCGTGAATAACGAGTGGACGTGATTGACTCATGGGCCTTCCTCCGATGACGTGGTTTCGTTTAGGGACGGCCACCGATTCGCGGGGCGGACGCTCGCTCACGACTCGAGTCTTCCCGTCGCGCTGGTACGCGTTGGCGGCCGATTCTTGGTTGGGGAAACACTCAGTTCGAGGTCGAAAAGACCAGATCGGCCTCGACACTCAGGTGATCCGAGGGAAAGCGACCTTCCCTGGATTGGTCGTCGATCACTAGGCGGCTAACTCGGACGTCGTCGGCGACGACGATGAAGTCGATTCGCCGCTCGGCGAGCACCTCTCGAAAACCGTTCCAGGTCGAGTCGGGGCCCACGACCTCCGTCGCGACTTCGCGGGCGTCGACGAACGTCGGCGGTTCGTTCTCGGCTCCCAATAGGTTGCCCAGCACCACACTCTCAGGCAGCGCGTTGAGGTCTCCCATGGCGACCCAAGGTTCCGCGCCCGCTTTGTCACGAATCAAGTCGTGGATCAGCTTCGCGCTGTTGCGTCGAGCCTCCTCGCCCTGGTGATCAAAGTGCGTGTTGAAGACATGCAGGATGCGATCGGTTTGTCGCTCCCGCAATTTCAAATGAGTCACGATCCGAGGCAGAGCCGCATCCCAACCTCGGCTGCCGGCTTGGGTCGGAGTCTCGCTCAACCAGAGCGTCTCATACCCAATCGCCTCGAAACGCTCCGACCGGAAGAAGATGGGGCAGCCTTCACCTCGCTCGTCGCCTCGATCCCGCCCCACGAAACGGGACTCATAGCCATCGAGCCGTTCCGCCAGATCCTTGTATTGCTCGTGGAGCACTTCCTGTAAGCCGATCACGTCGGCTTGCTTCGCCATCAGCAATTCGCCAACCCAGTCCTTGCGATGGGGCCATGCGTTCTCGCCATCGCCGGGATTGTTGTAGCGGATGTTGTAGGTCACGGCTCGGACGTTCAACGCTTCTTCGGCGACACGCGAGGATCGTGCGACGACTTGTGGTTCTTGAGCCAATGCGGGACGCTCGCCTGCCCATCCGGCGGACAACAACGTCAAGGCGATTAGGCAGCGAAGCGCGATCACCCCGTGAGTCGAAACGCATGGCATCTGTTGTCTCCTGAACGGTGGGCGTCGAGGCGTGGACAACTCCGTGCTCCGAGCCGATCGGTCGCCGCCCGGAGAGGGCCAGGACGATGCGGGTTCGGCCGGCGAATCAATCGCGGTGGAGTTGTAGAAAAATCAGTTCCGATTGTAGCGGCGATCATTGCGGGGGGGAGGATGTCGGAATCCCGGTGTCGAGACCTTTCAGTCCGGAAAGAGTTGCCGATCGCGGTTGCCGATTGCCGAGCGCGCGTTGCTCGAAAGCGACGCGTGGAGCGCCGGTCGATCGCGCGGGATCCTCACGGCTCCACTTCGTCATCGATAAGTTTCTTGGCTTTGTGCGAATTGAGCTAAAGTTCGGTTGAAGGACGAAAGTTGGCAGCGACGTGTTTCGTTGATCATGTGATTCCCGCGTTCCGGGCCCAGGTGCCTCGCGGTGGGGAGAGCATATCGGCGACCAAGCTGGCGCGGACCCTGTAGCCGCCCATCCAAGAGACTCACGACATCGCCGGCCCCACGGCTCGAAACCACACGACACCGCGACTCGGACCCCGATGATTCCGATTCGAAGTCCGCAACCTTGATTGACACCTACTGATTGACCGGACTCAAAGATGAACTGCGCTGAACTCGCCGAACGCATTGCCGATCTGCAACCCGAGGCCGAGCCTCGTGATGTCGCGCGGCTGTGTCTCCTGCTATCCAATGCAGTGGATACGATCGACGATCTCGACGACGCAAACTCCTTGGCCCAGATTTGGCAGGAAGTGGGTTGGCGTTTGCAGGCGGCCACCGACCAACATGCCGCCATGACCGAGGAACTCGAAACGCTCGCTCGTAGCGATCCACGCAAATTCACTCCCGATCAGATCTGGGTTCTGATTCGCGCGATCAAGGTCCAAAGCCAGGTATTGCGATTGTACGTGGGCGACACCGCCCCCATTGTCGAATAGCCCGACCTGGTTCCGCCATCCGGCAAGCCGACGACCGCGGGGCTTGTACCCGCCGACAAACCAAGTTCAACTAGCCGCTCCGACGCGATTGGGCCGATCAGGCCGGATCGCGTCGGTTTCTTATTTTGGCGGAACCGTGGTTCGCGGAGGGAGATGGAGTGCGGCACCTGAGAAGCGCTCGAGAAGTTGCGGCGATGCGCCAAGCCGGTTTGTTGGTTTGGAAAGCCCATCAGGAGGCCGCGGCTCTGGTGCGGCCCGGAATCACCACGCGGGAAATCGACCAAGCGGTGGCCGGCGTATTCGAGCAAGCGGGAGCGATTCCCCTGTTTCTGGGCTATCCGGGCCCAACCCCCTTCCCCGCCGTCTCCTGCATCAGCGTGAACGAGGAAGTGGTTCACGGCATTCCGTCGGATCGGCAACTCGTCGAAGGTGACCTGATCAGCATCGATACCGGTTGCAAGTTCCACGGTTGGTGTGGCGATGCCGCGGTGACCCATGCCGTTGGCAACGTCCCTCTGGAAACCGAGCGCCTCATTGAAGTGACGCGAGGAACTCTGGACCTAGCGATTCGATTGCTTGAGGAGAAGTCGCGCTGGAGCGAAGTCGCTCGGGAGATGCAGGCGTTCTGTGAGAACGCCGGTTTCTCGGTCGTACGGAATTTTGTTGGCCATGCGATCGGACGCGAGATGCATGAGCAGCCGCAAGTGCCGAACTACTACGGCGAGTCTTGGGTCCGCTCGGGCGATTTTCAGCTACGTCCAGGTCTGGTTCTCGCCATCGAACCGATGGTGAACGCGGGAACCGAGAAAGTCAAAGCGATGCCCGACGGTTGGACTCAGTCCACCGCTGACGGTCGACCCAGCGCTCACTTCGAACACACCGTCGCCTTGACCGAGCATGGAGCCCGGATTCTCACCTGCGCCCCGCAAGACGGCGAAGAGCTGCCTTGGTGATCGCGCCGCGAAGCGTGCCTCTCGCACCGATCTCCGCGTTATCCAAACCTCTCCGGCCGAAGAAGCTTGAGGTCGATATCGGTCGGTTCACCCGCGAGTAACTGACCGACGATTCGGCCCGTGATTGGCGCCAAGCTCACGCCCATCATCGCGTGCCCCGTCGCGATCACGAGATTCCGCCAATCACGACTCCGTCCCAAGTACGGAAGCCCATCCGGAGCCACCGGCCGGAGGCCCACCCACGGTTGGATCCCAGCGAAATCCTCCGTCGAAAACCTTGGGAAGTATCGCGGGATGCTGTTGAGGATTCCACGGATACGCGGTGGCAAGATCGACTCATCGCGCCCCGTGAGAGCCATGGTCCCGCCGAATCGCAAACGCGATCCAATCGGTGTCACGGCGACTCGCGCCTCGGTCAGAATCGAGCAGTAGCGAGGAAGCTCGCGGGGGTGTTCGAGCGTGAGCGAATAACCCTTGCCCGCCTGCATGGGAATCTTCAATCGCAGCGAGCGCGCCAGTGGTGAACTCCAGACGCCTCCGGCTATCACGAATTGATCGGCTTCGATTACGTCGGTGTCCGTCACGGCGGCCAGAATGCGCCCCCCCTGCGACCGAAACTCCTTGACCGTACTCCGGTGTCTCAGCTCGCCGCCCAATTCCACCATGCGTTGCCGAAGGAGCCGCATGAGCTCGTTGGGATTGAGGTGGCAATCTTGTCGATGCAAGACTCCTCCGACGACGTTCATCGTCAGATCGGGTTCCAGGTCTCGCAGTTGAGCCGCCGTGAGCACGTCTGCCTCGAGCCCGAGTCGCCGCGCGAGCTCCGCCCCATGCGCTTCTTCGTCGAGCGCGTGTTGAGTCGCGCAGAACATGATCAGGCCTCGTTGCGTGAGGCCAAAGTCACCGAGCGATTCACGCCACGATTCGTAAAGGCTCCGGCTCGACATATGCAGATCCCGCAATATCGGAGCCGAGCGATCGACGTGCTTTTGAGAAGCGTTTCGCCAGAAGTGCCAACCCCAACGGAGCAACTCGGTCGAGAGTCGTGGCTTGATGTAGAACGGACTTTCGGGGTTCCACATCCATTTCAAGCCGAGTGCGACCGCTCCAGGAGCCGCGAGCGGAACCACGTGACTCGGGACGATCATTCCGGCATTTCCGAACGAGCAACCTTCGCGGTCGGCGGGGCTCGCGTCCAACACGGTCACGTGATAGCCGCGTCGGGCCGCGTCATACGCGGCGCTCATCCCAATGATGCCTCCTCCAATGACAACCAGTCGCTCGCTCACGCCGTACGGTCCTGTTGATGAATAGGTGAAACGAAGAGGCTCAACCGAACTCGCCCAACCCAGGGCATGCCGCTCCTCAAGCCACGCGTCAAACACTCTTAACGTTGGCGATCACGCGGTTCGAATGCCCCAGGCGAATGGATCACTCTCGTCGAGCAGCAAGCGTCCTTCCGCGGTAACCCAGGCTCGTCCCGTAACCGTCGGAACGATGATTTGCTTTTCGGCGTCCTGCCATCGGAAGCGTCCGACGAAGGATGTGCCAACGATGCTCTCCTGCACCCATGCGTCGCCTTCCTCAAGGTCGCCATCCGCCGCTAGGCAGGCGAGCTTGGCCGAGGTACCGGTGCCGCAGGGCGACCGATCGTACGCCTTGCCGGGACACAGGACGAAGCTCTTGGAGTCCGCCTTGGGATCCGAGGGCGCTCCAAACAGCTCCACATGATCGACATCAGGGAACCCCTGTGCGTTGACCGCCTTGCGGATACGCCAAGCCGCATCGGTTAGTGCGTCGATCGACGACATTTCTAGAGGAATCGAAATTGACTTGGTGAGGAAGAACCAATTGCCGCCCCACGCCACATCCCCCACGACTTCGCCAAGCCCATCGATCGTGAGCCGTACATCCTTCGCCTGGCGATAACTTGGCACGTTCTCGATGGCGACTTGGTTCTCTCCGATCAGAGTCGCGCTCACGGTGCCCACGGGAGTCTCAATGCGGTGAGTCCCATGACCGATGCGACCCAAGTGGAACAACGTAACGACCAAGCCAATCGTGCCGTGCCCGCAACCATTCAGCACACCGACGTTGTTGAAGAAGATCACACCGGCCGTGCTGGCGACGTCGGTCGGTTCGCAAAGCAAGGCCCCTACCAGGACGTCGGAGCCACGTGGTTCGTTGACGATGGCCGACCGAAAGTGATCGAACCGCGCCTGGAATAACTCTCGCCGCTCCGCCAGCGAGCCGGTGCCCAGGTCGGGGCCACCCTCAATGACAACTCGGGTCGGTTCGCCCGCGGTGTGACTGTCGACGAACTCGATGGCACGTGGTTGGCGTGAGTGTTGCGAAGCCGAATCGAGCGCGCTTGGCGACGGTGAGTCTCCCCGGACGGCGTGCGGCTTGTCTTGATGGGAGTTCTTCGACACCGATGGGTCGTTCGCGGGTCCATCCTCGAGGGAACTCGATTCACCAACGGTCATGGCAGGTTGTTCGCTCGCACGGGGTTCGAATGAAACAAGGTCGACGACGCCTCGCATCGTAGCCACCGACATTCCTGTTTCCAATTGGACCTCCGTCCCGTTTCCGACAGTGGCATCAGCAAAGGGACTCGGTTGGGCGCGTTGGCACCGGAGACAGGCCCGCTATGGCGGCCGGGAGATTCCATCGGCCGGACCGCGTGCCGGACCCGGACCTCGAGGCCGGCGAACAAGCGAGGCGTGAAGAAACCCGTCATGACTCTCGGAAGTGAATTTCCGTGGGGATGGAGGCTCGCATCTGGTGAACGGCGGTTCACGGCGATAGGTTGGCCAGCTTCGTGGCCCACTCGGTTCCAACTTATCCGGCGGAGTCAAAAGCGAGGAAAACCCAAGGAAACCCGAAGCGTGAGTTTTGATGTTGCGCTTTTCACGCTCCGCCTCAGTCGATCAACTCAAAAGCGAGGAAAACCCAAGGAAACCCGAAGCGTAAGCGAGGGATTCTTCGACTTCTCAAACAAGCCAACAACTCGTTACGCGACAACCTCATGCGGCAACATCCAGCCGTCGTCACTCGGCTTCGATCCTCCCCAGGCTACGGTGTCGATTGACCTTCGGCCGATCGCATCACTTCCGCCATTCCGCTTCTGTTTCATTCGCCGTCGTCGCTCGTCAACCACAACCATCAAGATGCGAAAGCCAGGGCAACAATGAAGTTGATTCGTAGCGCGCAAATGCACTGGTCCGAACCGTGGTTTTTCTTGATTTCGATTCGGCGACCGTGGGGATGGGGCTGGCGAATCGCGACCGCTTTGGGATTCGCCCTATTCATGGGGCTCGTGACGTTCCTACTCGGACCTGGGCCGCCCAATCTCGTTAACGCATCGCTCACGAGTCTGATGATCGGCGGCGCGATTTTGCTGATCCTGGAGTATCCCAACATTCAACGAGACGTCACGCTCTTCGACGATTCCATTGTCGTCGGTAGTTCCGTCGGCCTCGCCTGGATGCGCGAGATGAAGCTTGGTGCGGTGGAAGCGGTGTTGCTGCGCCGACCGGGTGAGTGGCACCGCCGATTCGCGACCATGTTCATCGTTTCGACCGACGACACGTATCTGGTCGCGATTCCGGAGAAGGTCTCATTGGAATCTCTCGCCAATGCATTGACTCGCCTCGGCACGAAGGTGGAACTCTCGGGATGGATCGCCGTCGAAGGCGACACTCGAGTCCAGATCAAGGAAGTCATCGACATCGCCGCCGAGTCGGTACGTGGAGACGTCACGGTCACGGATGTCGCCGCCGACGAACCCAAACTGATCTCCGTGTTTCAGGTCATCGCGCAAGTCGTCATGGCTCTCGGGCCCTTGGCGATCGCCTTGATGGTGGCGATCGGGACAGGAGTCTGGCTCTACTGGAATCGCGCGCGGTTCGGTTGGCTCGAAACCGCCGGTTTTGGACTGGCGGCATTCGCGTTTGTCGTCGCTACCTTTTTGTACTTGGTGTACATCGGGCAATTCATGGCCGCCGCATATGGAGTGAGTCGCGGGCGTTCTAACCTTGCCGCTCGGTCGCGGGCGATCGTCGACGTTGGCGAACGATTCTTGATTGCCGTGGAACTGTTCGATCGGGAGTACTGGACAAAAACGTTGGCCAAGTCATGGGACTATGGCTTTCTTGAGATTGATCGTGCGCGAGCCGAGTTGCGCTTCGAGGGCAACAAGCATCGCTGGATCCTGCCCTTCAGGGCGATCTCGGCGTGTCGCATCGAGGAGTCGATGGTGAGCGAGGGCGACCAACCCTCGGAGCGGAGGTACTACGTCGTTCTTCAGGCTCGGCGAGCGAACGAGCCATGGGAAGTGGGAATGGTCTTCGTGCGTACCGAAGTCGGGCGCGATGGAGCCGAACAGCGACATGCTCGCGCGCAACTGCTGTTCGCGGGGCTCGCGGACGCACTCGAGGAGGCGCTCGCGCGGTGAGGATGCGAGCGCACTGTGAGGCTGCGACCGAACCGTGGGGATGGGATCGCGCGGTAAGGATGCGAGCGGGCCTATTCGAGTTCCGCCCAAACAAAGAGGTCGCCTTCCTCGTCGACCTGCACATGAATCACATGCGGTCGACAGCAGACGGGGCAGTCCTCGACATACTGTTGGTTGCAGCCTTGGCAAAGGTCGATCGGAAGCACGATCTCCTCTCCACAGCTTTCGCACAAGTACGAACTTTCCTCGTGCGTGGTGCCGCGCCATCTCATTGCTCGACTCCCTTCCGTGTCGTGTCGAAGCAGGGTTGAAACCGTGTGGATTGTCGGACCGTGTTCCGCGGAATTTCCGAAACACACGAACGATCTTGATGTCTGGTCTGGACTGGCATGGGGCTGGACTCCGCATCGATGGCATGACCGCCTGTCATGCACAAGGATGATGGATCGCTCGAGCTGCCCGCTCGAGATTCAAAGGAGCTGTCTCTTGGTCGAGGTCCCTCATGGGATGGTCCGGGACTCACCGGATACGCTTGCCCATGGGAATTTAACGGCCTCACTCAATTGGTTTCGCAGGCGTCTGGTTGCGTGGGTACCACCTCGAAGAAAGCATCGGACGATGGGGTGAGCGTCGGGCGGCCTACCCAAAATGAAAGTTCCGACTTGATCGAGCCTTGTGAAACAGGTCAAACTTTCAGGAGACATCATACGAGTCTTCACGCCGTCAGGCCAAGCGTTCTTGCGGCTTGGTGAATTCGGCGTGAGGCGGCTCGTTCGCGCCGCTTCATTTTTATTCGCATTGGATTACTGGAATACAATGGTCGTTGGCTCACGGGATCAGTAAGGATGACCGCGACACGTGGTCGATCGTGACCCGTTTCCTAGGGGCGTCGGCAACGGGGCTCTGAATCCGGGGTCGCTAGGCGTCTCGATGGACTTGAGTCGGGTGTTTGAACCGGGAGGCGGGAAGTGCTGTCGTTGAGGGAAAGTAATCGTTCGAGACAACATGGCGGGCGTTCCGTGCGCCTGTGTGACGGCGTTTCGCGTCGCGAATGGATGCGGATTGGGAGTCTCGGTTTGTTCGGGCTTTCGTTGCCAAGCTTGCTGCGGTCGCGGGGGCTTGGTTCGGCGGGGCTGAGCGCCGACGATGAGACTCGAGTGGAAGAGGTGCTTCGTTCGGGGAAGGCGAAGTCGTGCATCCTGCTCTTCTTGTTGGGCGGCCCACCTCAACATTCGACCTGGGATCCGAAGCCTCAAGCCGGAGCCGATATTCGCGGAGCTTACGGACCGATGTCCACGAGCGTTCCGGGAACGCAGTTCTGCGAATTGTTGGAGAAGACGTCGCGGTTCGCGGATCGGTTGGCGGTCTTGCGCGCTGTTCAGACGGGCGATCATGCGCATAGTTCGAGCGGGTACGCGATGTTGACGGGGATGCCCCATCAGCCTCTCAATCGCGAGAACGCCAACCCGGGGGCTCCGAACGATTGGCCCACGATTGGCGCGGTGGTGCAGCATCTTCATCAAGGGCGGCGAGTGCTGCCGCCGTCGATCCGGCTTCCCCATCACATCTTTAACACGGATCAATCGGTTTGGCCGGGACAGAATTCGGGTTGGTTGGGGGCGGCGGATGACCCGTGGCTTTACCGCTGCGAACCCAACACGGCAGGCTTCCAGACTCCAGATTTTCAACTACCGGTCGATGTGCCTCTTGATCGTTTCGAGAGCCGCACTTCTCTGCTGAAGACGTTGGATGAGCGACTCAGGAGCCTCGAGCGGACCGGCACGTTTGAGTCATTTGATCGACAGTCCCAGCAGGCTTTCGATTTGCTGACGAGTCGCGAGAGTTTCGCGGCTTGCGATTTGACCAAGGAGTCGGATGGTAATCGCGATCGCTACGGTCGGACTCAGTTTGGTCAGAGCGTTTTGATGGCTCGTCGTTTGATCGAGGCGGGAGTGTCGTTGGTGCAAGTCAATTGGTTCCGTGGTCCCGAGGAGCCGTCGGATGCGCCGTGTTGGGACAGTCACTCGAACGAGACGCCTCGTTTGAAGGAAGTCTTGGTGCCTCCATTTGATCGGGCGTTCGCGGCATTGTTGGAGGATCTCGAGGAGCGGGGAATGCTCGAGGAGACGTTGGTGATCGCGATGGGCGAGTTTGGGCGCACGCCAAAGTTCAATCCTCGCGGAGGCCGGGATCATTGGGGGCATGTGTTTTCGTTGGCGATGGCGGGAGGGGGCATCCGAGGCGGCGTTGTTCATGGGGCTTCGGACAACCAAGGCGCCTATCCGCTCGAGGGAATCGTGACTCCCGCGGATTTCACCGCCACGCTCTATCATTGCTTGGGCTATTCGGCCGACACTCGCATCACCGACCCCCTTGGACGAGAGTTCCCCATTAGCCGCGGCCAGGTAGTGCGCGAGGTTTTGGGATAGAGCGACGAGCGGTCGACGAGCGAGTGGGTCGCGCGAACATGCGCGCCACCGGAGGAGCGTTGACACTTTCGATGCGCGGGGCTCAGGAACTCCTGGAATCGCAGGGTGGTCGCGTCTGCGTAAGGTTTCAACGTGGCGCCTCGCTTTCTAGGCGAGGCATCCACACAAGTGCGTTACCGATGCTCGTTTGATTTTTGGGGTCGGGACGTGCTTGATCGTGAGTGCACTTGGTTTTTGAGTGAGGAAGGCGCGGAGTGATTATTGCAGCGATGAAATCAAGCGGAGTCGGTGATTGGTGGGCGCGGAAGATGGCCTGGGCGTCGTGCGGCGCATGTCGGGCGCCGCTGGCTTGGGCCGTGTTGATATTGATGGGACTGTTATTTGACGGCGGTTTGGTCGTTGCCCAGGACCTGGATTCGGAAGCCGTCGCCGAACGGCCGAACATCGTCATCATTCTGGCGGATGACCTTGGCTGGTCCGACCTTGGCTGCATGGGGAGTGAGATACAGACTCCGCGGCTCGACGCGCTGGCCAACGCGGGACTTCGTTACGAGCAGTTTTACAACACGGGGCGTTGCTGGCCGACTCGAGGCGCGTTGATGAGCGGCTTTTACGCACAGCCAATTCGTCGGGACAAGTTGCCGGGGATCACGAGTGGTGGAGGCGGGCAGCGACCGGCTTGGGCCCGTTTGCTTCCGGCTCACTTGGCCACGGTTGGTTATCACTCATATCACGTCGGCAAGTGGCATATTGATTCGACGCCGTTGGCCACGGGCTTCGAGCATTCCTATCGTCTTGATGACCATGGCCGTTTCTTCAGTCCGCGGCGCCATTTCGAGGACGATGATCGGCTGCCGGTTCCGGAAGCCGATAGTGGCTTTTACGTGACGACTGAAATGGCGAATCGGGCGATTTCGATGCTGAATCGTCACGCCAGCGAACATGGCGACGATCCATTCCTGCTTTACCTGGCTTTTACGGCTCCTCACTTTCCTCTTCACGCGTTGCCCGAGGATATCGCGATTTATCGCGATCGTTACCTCGAGGGATGGCAGCGACTGAGGGAGGAGCGTTTCGCGAAGCAGCGGGAGTTGGGTTTTCAGTTGCCTGAGTTAAGCGAGGTCGAGGCCGAGATTGGTCCTCCGTATCACTTTCCGGAGGCGCTGGAAGTGTTGGGGCCTGGAGAGGTCAATCGGCCGCTTGCTTGGGAATCGATGAACGACGAGCAACGTCGTTTTCAAGCGACGAAGATGGCGATTCATGCCGCGATGATTCACCGGCTCGATATTGAAATTGGACGCGTGGTCGACCGACTCAAGGAGCTCGAGGAATTCGAGAACACGATCATCGTCTTTCTGTCCGATAACGGGGCAAGCGCCGAAATCATGGTCAGGGATGATGGCCACGATCCGCAAGCCGCTCCCGGATCGGCGGCGTCTCATTTGTGTCTTGGGCCGGGCTTTTCGAATGCGGCGAACACTCCCTTTCGACGTCACAAGACTTGGGTTCACGAGGGAGGGACGCGCACTCCGTTGATCGTACACTGGCCCGAGGGAATTCCCGAGTCGATTCGCGGGGAGATTCGTCGGACTCCGGGGCACGTGATTGATATTGTTCCGACGATGTTGGAACTCGCGGGGGCGGTGCCACCTGATGAGCCCGATGTGCCGGCGTTGATGGGCCGCAGTTTGGTGCCTTCGTTTTCACGAGACGCCGACCTGGATCGCGAGTACCTCTGGTGGTCTCACGAGGGAAACAAGGCGTTGCGAGTAGGTGATTGGAAGGCCGTGACCGACGCGGATGGGCCTTGGGAGTTGTTTGATTTGCGTGCGGATCCGACGGAGTCTCATGATCTTTCGGCGGAGCATCCGGATCGGTTGCGAGAGATGACCTTGCGTTGGCAGGCGATCGAGGATGACTATCTCGAGTTGGCCAGTCGCGACCTTGAGAAGTAGTCGAGGCGTTTTTCGGTTCCGATTGGTCTCAAATGAACAAAGCCCCGGTGGCACGATTGGGTTCCACCGGGGCGATTGTTTTTGTGAAGCGGTGTGGCCTAGGCGATGGGCTAACGCGAAATTCTCCGGCTCGACAAAGACGTTCGTTCGGCGGTTCGCGGAGGTGTTACTGGAGTCGCATCGAGCGGTACCGAGACGATGACGGGATCCGCGTCATCGCAGTTGAGTGGCCGAGGAACGAGTTGCTCGCGACGGGCCGCCTCGAGCGATTCGGCGGTTGGGATTCGGGCCGAGGCGTTCTGGACCGGAATACGCGGCGCTGCGAGTGGAGTTCCGTCAGTTCGACTCGAGCTTGGGCGTGAGTAGGGTTCGACAACGAGTCGAGTCGTTGAGCGTTGAGAGGAAGCGGGCGAAGCATTGATGGGATTCGTCGCGCTGGGGGACTGTTCCGCGAGAATCTGTGTGACTCCGAGAATTTCTTGGAGGTTGCGTTGGGCTCGGTGTTGGTCGGCTTGAGCGTCGAGCAACGATTGGTGGATCCGAGCGGCTTCGCTGGCCACGCTTTCCGCCGAGGCGATGACATCTCGAGTCGTTGCGAGTCGCACGTGAATGGACTCATCGAGTCCGTCGATCTCACCGAGTTCGGTATCGAGTTGGCTGAGGAGGCCGATGAGCCTGTTCTGGTGCGAGATCAAGGTTTGGAGGGAGCTTTCGGCTTCGATGGCATTCCCGCCCTCTTGTTGCAGGGTTCGAGAAAGCTGCAGGAGGCTCGCGAGGTTCGCCTCCAATTGCGGGACGAGGTCGGCATGTTGCTGAAGAAGAATGTCGATCGTCTGCAGACGCTGTAATGGTTCTTGGGCGATCGTCAGGGCGTGGGTTGATTGGACTTCAAGGTCATCCACGAGTTGATCGAGTTGCCGCACGGTTTGATGAGTGTTGCCGATCTGCCGACGGACTTCGGCGAGGTCGAAACCGAGGTTTCGGATTCCGCCGAGCGATTGTACTCCGGCATCGAGTTCGCGTTCGGTTTGCTTGAGTTCGGCCAGCAGCGATCGAGTTCCATCGATCGTCGGCTTCATATCGGTGAGACGCTGCATGGAGCGGCGTGAGTCGTTGCAGGCGTCCGTGAGACGTACCAACTCATCGCCGACTTGTCTCTGGGCGATCACTTGATTGAAGAGTGTTCCGCCCAGGAGTCCGACGAGGGCCGCGGCGCAGAGAGCCGCGAAGGGATGCTCTTGAATCCAGTCGCGTATTGAATTGCCCGAGTTGGGCGAGTGATCAAGCGTCATGTGTCTTTCCTCCGTGAAAGCGCAATTCCATCAGAGGTAACGAATCGACTGATTGCGCATGGGAGATCCCGAGTGATCGAATCAATGCGCACAATTCACGTTCTACCACCGTTGCGGAACAGTGAAAGTTTGCCGGTTACGGTCGACCTTGTGACGTGTGCGACGATCCATTGATCACTCGGGCGACGGAGTGGGGCGCACTAGGCGAGGGGTGGTATCGTCGGGCGGCTTGAGGCGATGGTCGAGCCAGGCGTAGATAAGGGCTCGTGTTTCATGGGGCACGCTGTGTCCCATGCCATGCAGGAAGAAAGCGAAATCCTGTGGGCGATTCTCGAGTTCCCAGACTTTTGAAACCTCGAGGAGCATGAGCGCGCGTTGTCTTTGGGTCGCGGGGGTGCCGTCGTTGAGTCCAGCGACATCGAGGTAGGCTCGTGGGGCTACGAGAGCCATGATCTCGTGGAAATCGATGGCTGGCATTTCTCCTTCGAGCAGGCCGGCTCGGAGAGGTTTGAAGTAGACGTACCAGCGGTCGCGTGACCACTCCAAGACATCGGGGTTGTGTCGAAAGAACGCGGCGGCGCAGTTTCCAGCGGCGACTTTGATGCGTTCATCATAGGCGGCGAGGAACATTGTGCCTTGGCCGCCGAGGGAGTGTCCCATGGCGCCGAGGCGTTCGGGATCGACTTGAGGCAGCGAGGCCAGCACGTCGACCGCGATGGAATGTTCGTACGTGAACTTGCCAACGCTCGTCCAGTTGGGGTGGCGTTCATGGAACTTGGTCGTGTCGTAGGGGCCCTCTGGAGGAATGCGGGAGCCTGATACGAAATGCTCTGGCGCGATCACGACGTAGCCTCGGCGACAGAGGTGATCGAGGTATGCCTTTTCTGGGTTGTCGACGAGGCCCGCGGCTTGTTCGATGCCTTGAGCGAACGTGCCGTGGAGGGCGACGATACCGGGTAGGGAGTGGTTGTCTTCGGCGTCGCAGGGTATGCCGATATAGGCCCGCGCTCGTTCGTTGAGTTCGACTTGGTAGGAGACGAGCCGGCGTTCGTAAACTCCGTCGACGATGACGGCTTCCTCGACTTCAAGGTCGAGCGGAACGCGATCCGGTTTGAATTGGTCGCGAATGAGATCGAGGTAGCGGCGTCGGAGTGTTTGGCGGTGGTCTCGCCAGTCCTCTAGCGAATGGACGTTCGAGAGTAAGTCTTGCCAGGTCGATTCAATTTCCGGCACCGCGAAGAGTTCCGATTGAACTCGGGGTGGATCCGGGTTGCTGGTTGGGAGAGCGTTAGGATTGTCGACTTGCGCCCAAAGGTCCGAACTCATCACGGACAGGGCGATGATCATTGCGTCTCGGAGAATGCCGGGGATCGCGGTTTTTCGTCGACTCGATTTCATGGCGACACCGGGTGTGAATTTGGAGTGGCGGCCTGAGCGGCGGGCCAGAGTCAGAGCTTGAGCCGATAGAATTCGATTGCGGTTTCGCCGAATACTCGATCCTTTTCGGTTGGACTGAGTTGGCTGAGGCAATCGAGTAATGCGTTGTGTTGTTGCTCGTAGGTTCCCGCGAGTTCACAAACGGGCCAGTCGGACCCATACATGCAACGTTGGACACCAAACGCTTCGAGGGCGGCGTCGACGTAGGGGCGGAGATCCGCGGCGGTCCAGTGAGTCCAGTCCGCTTCGGTAATCATGCCGGAAAGTTTGCAGTAGATATTGGGACAGGCGGCCGCGGCTCGGAAATCAGGCAGCCAGTCATCCGTATACCGTTCTCGAATCCGTGGTTTGGCGAGGTGATCGATGACAAATCGTAGATTGGGGAATTGTCGCCCGAGGATCGCGGCGTGTTTCAAGTGTTTGACATAGAAGAGTAGATCAAAGGGCACCTCTAGCTTTTCAAGTACGGCGAGCCCATGGAGGACGTTCGGGCGAACGATGAAATCGTCATCTGGTTCGTCTTGAGTGATATGCCGGATGCCAACGAACTTCGGGTGATCTAGAAACTCCTCGAGCTGCTCTTCGACACGGGGCGATTGAAGATCCACCCAACCGACAACACCGGCAACAAAGGGGTTCGTGTCGGCGAGTTGAAGGACCCACCGATTCTCGGCCAAGTCATGTTGAGTCTGCACGAAGACAGTGGCATCGATCCCGCAAGCGGTGATCAGCGGCTCTAAATCGCTTGGCATCCGACTCGCGGCGATCGGCTCATGCTGAGGCAAATCCAGCCAGCCATACTCAAACGCCATCGACCGGTCCCAAAAATGTTGATGCGCATCGATCCTAGCCACAACCATCCCTTTCCCGTACCAGACACCCTAATCCTCCCGATAGCCTAAACCACGCACTCGAGTAAAGACAGCCTGAAGCTGAGTGACCTGAGAGCCAGACAGTCTTAAATGGAAAATGGCGGGAGTGTGATGGTGGGAGAGCCGGTGTGGAAATGGGGAGGGTGGGAGCTTTCGCTACGATTGGTCGTGATCTGACGCAGCAATTCTAGGGGGCAGGCGCATACCGAGCCCTTGGGCCAATCTTGTTATTGGCGGAAACAGGTGCTGAAGGCCTCGGCGATCTAGGCCTGTTTGGGCTTGCTCTCCGTTCAGTCGCTACGCGAACGGTGAATCAGCGAAGCCCTAGTCTCCGACATCACTTGCGATAGGCCCTTCTCTCGTTCGACTTGGGCCCGACGTGCTCGCCGATGAACTTGCGGTGTGATGGCCCTGCCGTGTTTGTTCGGCGGAATTCTCGTCACGCCAAGCGTCGTACTGGTGGCGTCGTCGGCAAGGACCGTATCGTTCCACGGCAATCACCCACTGGTCGGCATCTCCGAAATACTCTTCGACGTCCGGGGATGGCGTTCGAGTTTGGTCGCGCCACCGAGCCTCCGCGAATCGCACGATCTCGATGTACTTCGTCAATGGCATGTCGAGTATCGGTTTGTCGCTCAGCCGATCCGGCAGCCCATTCGGAAAAAGCCGATCGATCGCTTCGAAGGTTCGCACGCGCTTCGTCGGTGACCGATTCTTATCACGCCTTTCGACTACCTCCTCGATCTCCATTCGCTCCAGCTCGGCGGGAGGTTCAACATATCCCTCGGGCCCGGTGCGTCCCACGGTCTCCGTCGGTAGCTCTTCCCCGCCGCTCGCAAACCGCGTCGCCGAGTCTGTGTTTCGCGATCCATTATCCTCGTCCGTCGGATCATCCACCCGCGCCGCCGATTCAGATTCCCCAGGACCAACGGCGCCCGTCGGAAGATAAATGCCGCCCGCCGAACGAGCCGCGAAGTCGGTTCCAATCGGCGCGAGGTGACAGCCTCGAAACAGGTTCAGCGCTTCGGATTCACTCAA
>JAGQPS010000449.1 GCA_020426595.1 Planctomycetales bacterium | reverse complement strand
GGTATTTAAGCTTCGCGATTGTCTCAAAACCCCCGGAATCGCTCAACCGACCGAAGGTTCAAATCACGAGCCATTATCGGATTCGAAGCAGCTGTCGCCGTGTGCGAGATCCATGCGGCGGAGCGACACCCGCGTGACGTTGCCAGGTCACGTCCGAGATAAGCGGGGGAGAGGCGGAGGCGCGGGCCGCGCGATGATGTGGGGAAACGACCCGAGCAACGAAACCGCCCCAAGAACGAAAAAAGGACCTGAGAAACTCAGGTCCTTCGAGCGAGGCCGACGGGGCTCGAACCCGCAACCACTGGATCGACAGTCCAGTACTCTAACCAATTGAGCTACGGCCCCTGATGGGTGGTTGAATAAGCTCGCTTCAACCTTGTCTCCGAACCGACAGCCAAGACCCAAGCGAGTGGATCAAGGTTCACCAATCACCAAGTCGGAAACCGGGCAATTGATCGACGTCTCGTTAGTTCAACGCGTCTCTCGACGCTCCCACCTTCACGAGACTTTACGAATCGGTCACATGACAGCGGGAGTTTAGCCCAACTCCTTGGCGGCGGCAAGGGCCCCCGTTTTCCCCCTTTTTACCGAAAACGAAATTTTTGTGCCCGCTTACTAGCCGCTTCTCGCGACCTGTTGAGCAGCACCCTTTGCCATCCCCGCATGAATCCGATCCCAGGTACCCACATGTTCAAATTGGAATTGGAGCAAGAGGCGGCTCTCGCACGCTTTGCGACGCGAGTCCAGCAGTTGAACGAGCCGTTTGGGTTGGAGCTATCCGTCGCCGCCGCCGGCTTGTTCGCCTTCCCCGAACTTCGGGAAGAGGACGTCCTGCCTCACTTGGATGCGATCGCCGCTCGAGTCCTAGCCACGCCGGGACGCGATTCGATCGAGTCGCGATTGGCTCGAGTCAATTACGTCTTGTTCGTCGAATGGGGGTTGCGAGCCGCTCATCCCCTCAGGCTTCGGCCGTCGCATGGGATGCTGCACTTGGGCATACAGACGCGGATCGCTTCGCCCGCATTGCTCGCTCTGATTTTTCATTTGGTGGCTCAACGAGTCGGCTTACGCACGCGCCCCGTGTGGCACCAACAGAAACCGATGGTCGCCGTTTGCGATGCCGAAGGAGACCTCGTGATCGACCCGAGTCGAGCGGGGGCGATGGCCGCGCTAGTGGCTCATCGACATGCCCACGCGGCGGTCGAATCGATCTCGCGTATCGGACGACTCTCGCGGCCCGCGGCTCGGCACGGTGCGACGCCACGTCGACGTCCCGCGACGGGAGAAGGGCGGCTGCTTTGCGCCGAAACTCGCCCTGGAAGCGTCTCGGACAGTGCCGCCATCTGGCAAACCGATTTTCGATCGCCTTTGGTGGATAGCGCCGCTTCTCGTCTTCAATGGCTCAATCTCCAACTCGTCGAACTCTCCGGGCTTGCTCGGCGCATTGGAGCCGATGACGACCATCGCGTGATCCAGATGATGTTGCGCGCGACTCGCTTCAGCTGAACAGCCCGCCACGGCCGGTCTTCGCGGGACAGGGCGGACCTAGACCATTTCGAGCCTCTGGGGCAACTCCGCCTTGGCCGGTACGCTAGAGCCTCCGGCGCGACCATCACGCGAACCGAGCTGGTGCGTGGGCCGATCCACGGCTCGGAACACGGGGCTCACTCGAGCTTCCCCTTTTCCGCAGTGACTCGCACCGCCGCGTGGTCTCGCCGCGCCGAGGCTCGCCCCCTCGGCAGGTCCCTGGAGCTTCCCATGACCCTTCCTCCTCGTTTCATTCGTTTGAGCTGCTCCCAGTGCGAGGGGAGCGAGACATTGCCGTGGGAAGACTTTTTGACTCGGTTGCGCGGGAGTGGCAAGTTCCGGCGCAACCACGCGCCGACTTGGGAGGAAGTCGCGAGTATCGTGGAGATCAGTTCGGAAGCGACCGGTTGCTGTCCGACTTGCGGACTTGCTTGGACGTCGGCGGCTCCCTGGACTCCGCTGGATGACTTTGAGTCGCATCGTCGGTGCGACGTTTGTGAATCGATCATCGATGCCGAGCGGCTCGAGGCGCTGCCCGAGACCGATCTCTGCCGCGAGTGTGCGTCGCAGGGGGGAAGCAAGGCCGACTATTGTCCTTTGTGTGGAGCGGTAACGCGTTGGGATCGTCGAACGGTAGGCAATCGATATCGTCAATGCTGCGATGCTTGTGGCTGGGCGGGCTAGTCGCGATACAGGGTGGTTGTGGTAGCTCGAGGAACGGGATTCCTGACCCGACGCCGGCAATCGCGCCGCGGACGTCCGACTCGTCCCGTGCCAGCGAGGCGGACTGGCGGGAGGCGGTCGACTGGGCGCGCTCTCCCGCTTCCCTGGGCTGTATCGAGCTGGATCAGCCAATCGACGAGCGCTGGTTGCTGGAGCTTCCGCCCGACGGTGCGATTCGGGGTGTGGTGTTGCGGCAAGGAGGCTTGGGACACGAGGGGCTCAAGCATCTGGTTGGCTTTGACCGACTCGAGCGATTGGACATTCGGCGCAGTGCGTTTGGGGAGACCGAGTTTCAAGCGTTGCCCCAGCTGAAACAGCTGCGCTTGCTCAACATTGATGGAGCCACGATCGACTCCGCCGCGCTCGAGGCGATTTCACGATTGAAGCAGCTACGCTCGCTGCGGCTAGGTGATGCCTCGGAGTCGTGGCCGCTCGCCACCGAGCTCCAAGGTTTCGACGACCTGGAACATCTGCACTTGATCGGAGCTCGGATCACGCCGGCGGCTCGGGAAACCATTGACGATCTCCCCCGGCTTCGCACGATCTATCTCGACCAAGCGACCTTCGACGCCGATTGGCTCGCCGCGTGGCAGGCGGCTCGACCAGGCCGGCATGTGCACATCGATGAGTTGCATCTGGATGGCAGCCGCGATCCTTGAGGCTCGGCGGACCCTGTCGAGCCCACGCGATCCTTGAGGCTCGGCGGACCCTGTCGATCCCACGTCTAAGCCACTACGCGAGCCTTCGCCAACATCACTAGGTTGAAGTGGTGCCAACTTCATGGCGGAGTTTTGAGTGCGAAACTCCGATAGACCCTCTAAGTGCATGGACCGCACCGGCCGCAGCGGTACGCTGCTTTGGGGGCGGTTGGCTGCCGAGTAACCAAGGAGGGAACGCTCATGGCTCAAGAACTATTCGCCGATGGCATTGGAGAGATCTCGCTGGTGGGTGGCATGGTGCGAGTCGACTGGGTGAGCCTGTCGGCGACCGAGAAGGATGCTTCTGGCCAGCCTGCCCTGGAGTTTCGTCAACGGATGGTCTTGCCGCCCGAAGGGTTTCTTCGAGCCTTCACCGCGATGGAAGATCTGGTCAAGCAGCTGGTCGAGGCCGGTGTGATTCGCAAGAACGACCTCGAACGGAAGTCTTAAAGACGCGCAGCCTTGGTGTCGTGCCGTTCAGGTCTCAGGCCCAGCGGCCAATTCAAAAGCGTGGAAAACCAAAGGAAGCACGCAGCGTGTTGATGTCGCGCTTTTCACGCTTCGCCCCTATCGACCATGCGCAGAAGCGTGGAAATCCAAAGGAAACCCGAAGCGTGAGCGAGGGATTCTTCGCATTCTCAAATCAGCCACCAACCCTTTGCGACACCAACACTTCCGACTCGCCCAATTCCCAAAATCGCAACATCTAAGAGCGTGAGCGAGGGATTCTTGAGTTATCAGACTCGCCGCATCGTGCGGCCGTGAGACGCCCATCAAGGTCGTCTCCC
>JAGQPS010000448.1 GCA_020426595.1 Planctomycetales bacterium | reverse complement strand
GGTCGAGATAGGCGCCACTCGACGGGACCGAACCGGCATCCAAACGCGGAGCGAGATCGGCGGGAGTGGGTTGACCGTAGGTGCCGTAGGTACCGGGAGCGTAGGTTTGAGTCGCTGGGCCGTAAGTGCCGGGGACCGGTTGCGACATCGCTGGGTAACCGGTCGCTGGATTAACGACGGTTCCTGGATTGAGCAAACCACCAACGCCGCCGGCCGCGGCCGAGCAAGACGAGCAACCCGAAGTCGGAACTCCGTAGGACGGCACGGCATAGCCTTGTGCCGGGAGCATCGCCGTTTGAGTGATGGGTCGCTGCACCGTTTGAGTCGAGTAGACCGGTCGATAGGTCGTGACGGGGACTCGCTGAGCCCGCCATTCGTAAGTCGTGCAGGGACGCATGCAGGTGATCGTGCAACCGGTAACCGGATCCGCGCTCGTGACCGGGCGATAAGTCGTCACCGGCACCTGAGTCCAATCGGTACGGTAGTCGGTTTGCGGTACGTAGTTCACGACCGTTCGCTGGCAGGTCATCGTGCACGACTCACAGCCCTGAGCCGGCATGTAAGCGGTCTGCACGGGACGGTTCGCGCCCACCAATCCGCGCAACCAGTCCAGAAGTGGACCCGCTTGAGCCTGCTGAGGCAGACCGAGCGTTCCCACAACCAGCGTGGCGATCCAAATGAACTGCGACCGAATCATGACAATTCCTCTTGGAGTTGCGGCATCACTGCCTCTTGGGGTGACAGTTTCCGGCAGCGTCGCTGCTCGGTCCCTGCCCTCACGCCCTCATCCTCGAGCGTTTTGTCATTCCGAGAATCGGTGTCGACGCGACTCATGGCCGCATTCACCAACCCAGGCAGCTGGTGTTCGCGCTGCCGATCCTCAAGTCTCGCTTCATCCCCAATCCGCGATCGGTCGTTGCCCATCGAGTGGGTACGGACCTACCGCTCTCAGCTCGCAATGAAACGAGATGGGCAACCTTAGACCAGAAAACTTGAGCGGCAAAGGAGAATGGCCCGCAATCGACGCGACTTCCCGCGACATCGGAACATGACGCGCTGATCAAGGGAGCGTTCCCTATCCCGCAAGCCTGGAAGGACGCGTTGGGACGCTCGGTCGCGCAAAAAATGACGCCGCGCCGATGGCTCCTTACGCCCCAGCCCCTTCCAGCGAGCGACCGTCGCGTGAACGATCGGGTTCGGCCCTGCTCCGCCCTCCTCGCGCGGAGGACGGAATCGGATAAACTGCCGCTGGTGCTTTTCCTCGGGTACCGATGAGACTCATCTTCCCAAGGTGAGCCCCACGGAGCTCGCGAGGCTAGGTGGGGCAAGTCGAAGCCCTAGCGATTGTTGGATGTGGATGGGTTGGTTTGGACAGGCGGAAGTTGGCACGAGGTGATCGCGGCGATGTTCTTCGCGTTTGACGGGATCGATGGTGCTGGTAAGTCGACTCAGATCGAGCGACTCGTCGGCTACTTGCGATCGCGGGATCGTTCGGTCGTCGTATGTCGCGATCCGGGGGGGACCGCGTTGGGTGAGCAAGTCCGCAAGTTGCTCCTCGACCATTCCGACATGGAAATCGGTGTTCGTGCCGAGACTCTGCTTTATATGGCGAGCCGCGCTCAGCTCGTCAGCGAGGTGATCGAGCCGGCTTTGCGTCGCGGCGATACGGTCATCTCCGACCGCTTTATCTCGGCGAACGTCGCGTACCAGGGGTTTGGGGGTGGGATGGAGGCCGACCGGATCGTCTCCATCGGGCAATGGGCGACGGCTGGAATCATGCCCGATCTATTGTTCGTGCTCGATCTCGATGCTCCCGCGGCGGCCGCGCGACTACTGCGGGAAAAGGATCGAATCGAATCTCGCGGTCTGGAGTATTTCGAGCGAGTGCGCGACGGCTTCCTGCGATTGCCAGATCTTTGGCCTGGTCGAGTCGTCGTCATCGACGCGCGGCTTTCGGCCGATGAGGTCCACGATCGAGTTCTCCAGGCGATCGCCGAGTTGCCTGGGACGAGCGATGTGTCGCCGACCGCTCCTTCAAACCGCGGGGCGGGGGAACAACGATGAGCGACTCCGCTCCCAGCACCGGGAGGCCCGCCGGGCGAGTCTTTCTCGTCGGGCACGACCCGCGACGCGAGCAGTTTCGTCGCGCGTTCGAACGCGGCAAGCTCGCGACGAGTTTTCTCTTCGTCGGGTCGCCGGGCATTGGCAAGCGACAATTCGCCAATTGGTTGGCTCAAGGTCTTCTGTGTGCCGCCTATCACGAGGCTCAGGCGGGAAACCAAGGCGGGACGGCGCGAAGCGAACTCGATCCTTGTGGCGAGTGTCGCAGCTGCAAGATGTTCATGGCCGAGACTCATCCCGATCTGCATGTGGTCGAGAAGCCGGCCGATCGGTCGGAGTTCCCGGTCGATCTGTTGATCGGCACGCGCGAGCATCGCATGCGAGAGGGGCTGTTGGCCGAGCTGGCCATCAAGCCGGCGGTGGGACAACGTAAAATCGCCATCATCGATGACGCGGATACGTTGAATGAAGCAAGCGCGAACTGTTTGCTGAAAACGCTCGAGGAACCGCCGCTGGGAAGTATTCTGATCTTGGTGGCTGGGAGCGAACAGCGTCAATTGCCGACGATCCGCTCGCGGTGCCAGATCATCCGGTTTGACCCGTTGACGACCGATCAATTGATGAGCGTCGTGGAGCGTCTCGCGCTGGAAGCGGAAGACGCCGATCTGCGGGCCGCGGTGGAACAAGCGAGAGGCAGCGTGCAGCGACTCGTCGATTGGCTCGATCCGCAACTCCATGAGTTTCGTGAACAACTCGGCCGACACTTGGAGACGATGGACCCGACCAGCGATGACTTCGCCAAGGTACTGGTGCAATTCGTCGACTCGGCCGGGACCGAAGCCAGAAAACGACGTCGACGCTTGGACCGTGTGATCGACTTGGCCGTCGAGCACTATCGTGGTTGGCTCGGCGGCGATTCGTCAGCGACTCGCCCCTTGCCCGCGCCGCGAATCGTCGATGCCATCGAGGTTTGTTTGGCCGCTCAGACGGCGTTGCACGCCAATGCCCATGTCACGACTCTTGTCGAGAGTTGGTTGATCGAACTGGGGCAGGTGCTGCGAGGCGAGACGCTGGTCGAGGATTCGTTGGCTCGTTTCTGACATGACTTGCTGGGGATGAAAACCGAGTCGACCGTTCGCGGTTCGCTCTGAACAAGGAATGCCGCATGACGCCGAAGGAAGTGCTCGCTCTTTGCCGTGAGAAGGACGTGAAGGTCGTCGATCTGCGCTTCACCGACCTCCCCGGCCGCTTTCAGCACTTGACGATTCCGGTCGACCGTCTCACCGAGGACGTGTTCGAGGATGGACTCGGTTTTGACGGTTCGAGCGTGCGTGGCTGGCAAGTGGTGAATGAGAGCGACATGCTGATCATTCCGCAGCCCGATTCGGCGTTCTTCGATCCGTTTCCCGCCACGCCGACGATGGTCTTGCTAGGCAATGTGTGCGATCCGTTGACTCGCGAGGAATACAGCCGAGATCCTCGCTTCGTGGCTAGGAAAAGCGTCAATTACCTACTGAGCACCGGCATCGCCGACACGGCCAATTTCGGTCCCGAGGCGGAGTTCTTCGTCTTTGATGATGTTCGTTTCGACCAGAACGAGCGCGAGGCCTTTTTTCATCTCGACAGCAATGAAGCGCAGTGGAACCGAGGCCGGGACGAGCGCCCCAATCTTGGTTACAAGATCCGCA
>JAGQPS010000447.1 GCA_020426595.1 Planctomycetales bacterium | reverse complement strand
TGATCGTGAAACGCTGCATGACCGTACGGTCAACTCATCCGATGCCGCCGCACACATGGCCTCCGAGCTTGAAGGATTCGAGTTTCTCCGCGCGGATGCGAGGGAGGGAGACCTCGGACAGGTTGGCGAGTATCGATTACTGAAGCTGCTCGGACGCGGTGGCATGGGAGTCGTGTTCTTGGCCGAGGACACGGTACTCCGGCGACAAGTCGCGCTGAAGCTGTTGCAGCCCGGGGCCGCCCGAAACGACGCGGTCCGAGACAGATTCATGCGTGAGGCCCAAGCGGCGGCGGCACTTGATCACGACAATATCGTGCATGTCTATCAAGTCGGCCTAGCCCATGACGCTCCCTATCTCGCGATGCAACTGCTCAAGGGCGAGACGCTCACTTCCTACCTGCGGAGAAAAGGTCAACTGGAGCAAGCCGACGCGGCTCGAATTGGGAGCGAGATCGCGCGCGGGTTAGCCGCGGCTCACGCCCAGGGCCTCATTCATCGCGATATCAAACCCGACAACCTTTGGATCGAACCGACGGGGCGAGTCAAAATTCTTGATTTCGGCCTCGCGCGCGATTTGCAGTCCTCCGAAAACATGACGATGGAAGGCGCATTGCTGGGCACGCCTCGCTACATGTCACCCGAGCAAGCAATCGGCAACCCGCTCGATGGTCGAAGCGACCTTTTCAGCTTGGGTTCGGTGCTCTACGAGCTGTTGACGGGCAAAGCCGCTTTTGAAGGTTCCAATCTCGTTTCGATCTTGATGGCGATCTCGAAGCACGATCCCGAGGCATGGGGCTCGCTCGATGGGAACATCGACACCGAGCTCAAGGAGCTTCTCAGCCAACTCCTGGCCAAGACTCCGGCGAAGCGACCAGCGGCCGCGTCCACGGTCGCCGAACAGCTGGCGTCCATCGCGGCTCGTTTGGAGCGAAACTCGCGCGAGAAGCTTGCCCCAGTATCGGCGGCGCCAAGAGTCGCCAGCGGCATGGATCGAGGCTCCCGCAGGCGTTGGTTCTACGCTGCGGCGGCCGGAGCCGCCGCGATCTTCCTGGGGATCGTCATCTACGTGAAGCTCAAGGATGGACGGGAACTCAAGATCAACGTCTCCGACGATGTCCAGGAACTTCACATCGATGTCGAAGGTGAAGGACAGGCGGCGGTTGAACCGAACGTGCCGCCTCGAGCCACTCTCGCGTCGGACTATGATCCGACGCCCGTTGGCGTACCTGGCACGTGGGCGGTTGGTCCCGACCCGCTGTGGAACACGGGAGGAGTCTTCATTGACTCTTGCGAGGTGCTGCCGGGCATAGTTGAACGCCCACGATCGCAAGAGAGTGGCCGTCGTTGGAACTATGAAACGGTCTGGCCTCGGAGCCAAAGTCATGTCGCGAAAGTGTCGCCCGATGGCACGTACCTCGCCATTGGTTCGCAAGATGGAGCGACTCGCGTCTATTCAGTCGATGGATTCAAGCTGCTAACGATCTTGCCGGGCTTCGGCGGGACCAATGGAGTCGACGGCATCGCGTGGTCGAGCGACAGTCAAGCCCTTGCGCTAGTCGCCGATGGAGCCAAGCACCTGCGAATCTGGACCGTCTCGGGACACTTGACTCATGATGAGTTCATTGATGGAGTCACGAGTGTCGCCTGGCATCCCTCCATGCCTTTGATCGCGGTGGGTACCTATTCGCAAATCAGGCTGCTCCACCAAGATCAAGATCGGCTGGAGCCGGTGGAGCCCGCCGTAAGTTTGCCCACCGGCGCACGGTTTCGATGTTTGGAGTGGAGCCCCGATGGCTCTCGATTGGCGGCGATGAATTTCGAATCGAAGGTTTTCGTTTGGGACCTTCACGACGATTCAGCAGCCAGTCCCAGTTTGACGGAGCGGTTCACAAAAGATCTCGGTAATGCGAGCTCGATCGCATGGAGCCCAAGCGGCGATCTCGCGGTCGTCGGAGATTCCTTGGTTGAAGTGTTCGACGCGGATGGTGAGTCGCTCAAGTCGTTTCCATACACGGGCAGCGTGGTCTGTTGGACGCCCGATGGTAGGTCGATGTTTGGGCACGACTCGGGTGTCGCCCGCCTGTTCTCGATGACGGCGGAAGACGTTGAGTCAAACCCGATGCCTCTATGGGCGTGGGCGGATCCCACGGCGATCACGGCGCTTAGGGATGGGCGTTGGTTGATTGCTTCAGGGAACGTCGTGGTTGTCTCCAGTGACTTGAAGGAGACGTTGTTCGAATCTCCGACGCGGTCCGAATCTTCTCGCGATATCGAATGGTCGAGTGACGGCGAACATCTGTGGATCGCGACTCAACCGGTTCCCGAACGAACTCGTATCATCAAGACGGACCGGTGGGGAGTTTGGCGGTCGGCGATTACCGCGGCCAAACCAACGATGATTGAGTTCATGGCCATGGGAATTCGCGACGATCAGCAGCTCTTTACTTCCCGCGAACAACTGTGGACCTCCCGCGGTGAATCCCTAGTTCCATTTTTCCCGATGAGCGCGCTTTCGATCCGGTGGAGCCCGGATGGAAAATACTGCGCGGTGGGAACCACCTCGGGAAACGTGTTGATCTTAAATGAGCAAAAAGCTTTGATCTCCGAACAACAGGTGGGCGAAGGCGAGACGCTCGTTAACTGGGATCCCACCACGAATCGCCTAGCGATCGCCTGTGGCGCAAAGTTGTACTGGACGAGCGAGGCCGAGGATTGGGAGCCGCGGATGATTGTCGATGCGGGAGAGTGGCTTGCTTTTCATCCCGTTTGGGGGCCCAAGGGTGAATGGATCGACGTATTTGGAGTGGGGCGATGGTCGGTATCGGGAGAGCGTCTCGAGACCAACGTGGGGCGCCTCGCGATGAACTGGCAGCCCAACGGCGAGCCACGAGCGGTGTCGACCTATGCACACGAAACCTGGGTTCTGACGCCTGGTGGTTTGCCCTTGGCAAGCCGAACGCTCAATACGCAAGCCCGGCATATGCGTGTACCTGCTTGGAATCCTCGGCATGGAGTCGTGGCAATTCCCGGAGACTACAGCGTGGTGAACTTGTTGTCGGCGACGGATCTCGAGCCGCTGGCCTCGATTCTTCTTTTGTACGATGGCGAGGCGCTGTCCTTTTCCGCGGCGGGCGAACTCCTGGACGCGTCGAATAAAGAAGCGATGCGACACATCGTGAAGGTCGAGATCGAAGACGGACAAATCTCTCTCGACTCGCCGATCGACGCGCCGCAATAGAACTCAACATCCGAAATCTTGCGTCTCGATGAGCGGTCGTTTCCTGTTCGTTGGTTGCCGCCACGCGGTGAGGAGTCGCGAGTAGGCGATTCCGTCTCGGACGGTCCCCATGCGCTGGTGGACTCGCCCGCAAGTTAAGCCGCGCACGATTCCACCAACACCACGATCGATTCAAAGACCAGATCGCTGGCGATCAATCGGGACTCGTACCTAACAGGGCTCCTACTTCATCGGCATGCCGGGTTCGGGTTGGCCGTTGGTGGTTAGGATTTGGAAGTGGTGGACTCCCGCGGCGTAGGGATGGTCCGAAGTCCATACGATTTGCTTGTCCGTGTTGAGCTCCACCATCGAGGTTCCCTGCCATGCCGCGTGGCTGCCGACGACGGTGTTGCCGTTCGCGAGGCGCTGGCAACCGCATGGGTCTTGGAAGAGCCCGTTCATGTCGTCGTTGTTCACGAGCCAGACGATTTCGCCCGCTTGGTCGAGTTCGACCACCTTGTTGCCGTGAGTCAACGAAATCAACGTGTT
>JAGQPS010000446.1 GCA_020426595.1 Planctomycetales bacterium | reverse complement strand
CACGATGCGGCGCGTCTGATTAAATCAACAGCCCGTCACGCTTCGGGTTTCCCTCGGTTATCCCACGTTTTTGGCCTAGCCCACCGGGGCGAAGCGTGACAAGCGCGACATTGAAACCCATCACCACGTTCGATCAGTTCGTTAGCCTTCATCTCCATTGCTGCTAGGCAGCTGCAGGAAGCCTCCACCAAAGCCACCCATGCCGCCCATGCCTCCACCCATGCCCTCGATCGCGCCAGGGTAGTGCGGGTGGCTCGGAATGGGCGGTTCGCCGAAGTCGGTGCCCCCGCGAATGTCGCCCGATTCGATCCGCCGCAGGAGTTCCCGAATCTCGCGATGCACGGCTCGCTTTTGACGCACGATGAGCACGGCCTGGGCCAACTCGCGCGGCGCGGCGGTACCCGCGACGTCGCTGCCCAACCCCGCCACGTTCTGGCTTTCGGGGAGCGACGGAATGAGCGTTACGGTCCCACCCTCGGCAACTCCATCACGCTCCCACGTACCGGTCGCGACGAGGGTCGGAAGCTGCTCGACCAACTGCTCGGCGATCGGCGCGTAGGTGCGGTAATAGACCGTCGCCATCACATCGAGATCGGGTCCGGCCGCCGCGCGCGGCTTGGAGTTTCGCAGTGCGAATCGATACGCCTCAAGCAATCCAAGCACCTGGTCGTGAATGTCCTGGGTTTGGTAGATCGCAAGCACGCCGATTCGCGCCTGGTTGATTCTCCCCGCGCCTCCCAGTTCCTCCCATGAGTCTGGCGAGGCTTGTCCCTCGATGGCTTGCATCAGCGCATTGGTTTCATCTTGATCGCGGCAAAGGTCGGCGACATCGTAAACCGCGACTTTCAAGAGACCCTCGCTGGCCCCGACTTCAGTGATCCAAATCACTCCATCATCAACGAGCCAATCAAACGGCAATCCCACGAGCAGACTATCGAGCACGACGCCGAGCTTGCGGTTCCGCAGATTCAACGAAACTGGGAACGCGTCGTCCTTTACATAATCCCCGACCTGCAGCTCGTTGATGCGAATGTCGACTCCCGTTGTCTCGCGCAAACGTTCGACGACTTTTCGGAGAGGCAGCGAGCGAAAATCGCAATCGACATTCGCCGCGAGAGCCTCGTGGATCGCCTGATTCACGGCCGGCTCGCCCACGAGAATACGACGAGCCGGTGTACGCAGGGCCTCGAGAAGCATCTCGATTTGCCGATGATTCTCATCGGTTTGCAGAACCATGATCACGTCACCCAAGGCGACGATCCGTCCCGACCCTCCAAGCTCCTCCCACGTGTCAGGCGCGACGACTTGAGTCAACGTCTCGACCATCGCCTCCAGGTCGTAACCCATGTCACGTAAGTCCCCGACGCGATACGACCGAGTCGAGATTTGCTCATCGAGAATCGAGCGACTCGTAATCGTCAGAATGCCGTCGGAGATCGACCAGCCTAGCTCGCGATGCTTGAGCCGGTTGAGCAACAAGTACGTCGGTTGATCGGTGATGCGATCGGAGTACCGAGAGTCGAGATCCCAACCTTCCAAATTGATGTTGTCGCGATCCACCAACACCGTCAAACCGCGTTCATGTTCCAACCAATCCACGAAGTCTTCCAAGGTCGCTTCGCCAAAGTCAACACTGACGTTCTCGGTCAGACTCGGAGGTAGACCGGCCGACGGATCAATGCGGATCGGTTCGTCCCGGATCTCGGGCAACTGTTGCGGCAGGAGAGCAGTCACCGCGACGGTGGAAGCGGACAGGCCTTGGGCCGAATCTCGACAAGAGAGCGAGACGGCGACGATCAACACAGAGCATGCCAGGACGCGGCAACGACGGAGGGAAAAACGGGGATACGGCATGAGACGAATTCCTCAATCGCCTCCGCTTAAGCCCGCTCGCTCCCCCGAGCAACGCGGTCCGCGGAAGGCCAACCAATGCTTGCCGACCAGCCACCGCCGAAACTAACGAACGTTCCCCAAACGGGCAAAGCTTTTGCGCGATTTTCCGTGAGTAGCTCTACGCCTTGGGGCGGCGCTCCTTGGATCGACCTTGTGGATGGTCGAACGCGGAATTGGCATTAGCGGCAACGGGCATTCGCAATGAGGGTCCCACGGGACGCGATTCCGAGACGGTCGACTTCGCTCGTGGGGCCGATCGTTACTCGATAGAATCGATGAACCTCATTACCGAGGTCCCCATTCGAGCAAGATGAGCTCCGCCTGAATCGCGCGATCGCACGTCACCCAGGACCCAACTCACATGAAGCTTACAAAACTTCGTTCGGCGGCTTTCGTGGGACTTGGAGGGTTGCTCATCGGGTTGGTGATGCTCGTTGTCAATCTCGTCTCCTCGTGGAGTAGCGAACGAGCTTTCCAACAGGAGCTGGCCGCCCTACGCGCCGCGGGCGAACCCACATCCTTGGACGAACTTGCCCAGGAAAGCGTTCCGAGCGAGGGGAATGGAACCGTCCTGATCGAGCGGCTCGGTTCTCGCATGGCCGAGTTTGAAGACGCACTTTACGAAGTCGATAAACAGTTCATCGGAGCGCCGCCTTTACCCGGTGGACGGCTAGCCGCGATTCACGTGGAGGAGTACCGCGAGCTGCTCAGGGATTTCGGTGATCTGCGCGTGGGCATTGATGAACTGTGTGCCGCCGAGCATTGGATTCCGTCCCGAGCTAGTATCACGGCGGGGATGTCCGCCGAAGGCAGGGATGCAAGTGCCCAAAGGCTCTACCAAGTTCGGACCGTGCTTCGTTTCGTGACGTGCGAAGTACAGGTTCTGCGAGCCGACGGAAAGCTCGATGAGGCGATCACCCAGGTTCTTCAGTTATTGAAACTGACCAACCGATACGAAGCCGAGCCCGGATCGAGCGCACGTCTCGTGTGTGGGGTGATCCGTACGACGGCGGCAAGGATCATTGGCGACATTCTGGCCGATGGCCGCGTAGCCGAAACCACGCACGACGAGATCGAAAAGAGCCTGGCCATGGTGGAAGGAGTCGATCACATTCGGCCCGCGTACACCTCGGAACGCGTCTTGGAAATCCATCGACAGGAGATCTTGGTTCAGCAGGGGCTGCCGCCGGTGATACGCTGGTTTGGTAGCGGGTCCGTCCGCCGCGAGGGGATGAGTACCCTGAGGGTCTTCGATGCCTATATCAAATTGGCCGACCAACCTTGGTACATGGCGAACGCACAACTGCAGCCCGGCCAACTGCTCGAGGAAGGTATCGAGAATTCGATCCTGGCTCAAATGGCGTTGACCAATCTCAACATGTTGGCTCGCATGCGAGCCAGCGAATTGGCCACTCTGCGTTGTTGTCGCATACTCAACGAGCTCAAACGCTCGGAACACCATGCCCCGATGCCGATCACCTCGCTGCAGCGCCTCAACCTTCCTTCGGAATGCACGACGGATCCCTATTCCGGCCAGCCGCTCATTGCCGTTTCAACCAATGAAGGTTGGAGGATCTACTCGGTCGGCCAAAACCAATTGGATGATCAAGGGCAATACAAAGAGGACGTAGGAATCAACTTGGTCGATTAGCCTTCACTACGACACCCCTCGGAAACCATGACAGGCTCGAGGAACCCCAAGGTCGACATGCGACCAAGCCAACGAAAGCCTCATCGGTCCTCATTGCTATTTCACACTGAAACGACCAAGAGCCTCTTCTTCTAACTCCGTGCTCTCCGTGCTCTCAGTGGTTAACCACGAAGAATCCCTCGCTGACGCTCTTGGATGGCGCGAAGCGGAAGTGTTGGCGGCGCAAGGAGTTCTTGGCTGGTTTGA
>JAGQPS010000445.1 GCA_020426595.1 Planctomycetales bacterium | reverse complement strand
CCATCAACCCGTTACGCCACCAACACTTCCGTCGAGTCCCATCCCCGAAATCGCAACATCCAAGAGCGTCGCTTAGGACCGGCGGAGCAGCTTGATCGGAACATAGAACTTGCGGTAGCGATGTCCATCATCATAAAGGCTCCCTCCCGGATCCCGAACCAAGACCGTGGCGCGACGAGAGATGCGGTTGACGACTCCACTGTAGGTGTGACCTTCGAAGTCAAACCGCACGCGACTTCCACGCCGAATCCCGAGTTCCTTGCGGGCACGGTCCTCGGTACGCGGAAGTCGATGAGTCGATTCCTTGTGGCCGAAGAGTCGCTCGGCGATCTGCCGAAACCGGCCAGCCGCGCAGCTGCTGTCGTACCAGACGAGCATTTCGGCCAAGTGAATCAGCTCGTGCTCGAAGATCCTTTGCAACGCGTCGGTACGATGCACGCAGCGAACACCAGAGACCACCTCGGGGCGTTTCGGATCGGCGAAGCCTTGAAATAGCAGATGCGAGGAGATGGCGATTTCGTATTCGGCCCGATAGCCGCGCGGGTAGGGAGGCTGATACTCGCGACGAGTCGTCGTGCCGCCGGTGCTCGTCATGCGGGATGAGAACCGCCATGAGATACTGCCATCGCGGTGACTCACAAGCGGTCGAAGAGCACCCTGGAAAAAGTGCTCGTCGTAGTAATCGAACATCAACTCCAACGCGGCGGTACGAATCGACCGAAAGTGAGGCTGGTCAACGAGCCCCTCATGGTGCAATCGTTCGGCGATCGCGCGGCGCAGTTGCTCGCGAGCGGACATCGCGAAGCGATGACCAAGCAAGTACTGCTCGAAGGAACGCAACGAAACATCATCCATGACTCAACCGCCCAACCAGGAATGCCTCGCGGACCCACGTCGTTCGTCCGTTCGGCAATCCAACTAGACTGCCGCCTCGCGCCGCGGTCAAGCAACCCGCCGCCGATCGGCCGCGTCCCTCGGACACTCAGACGTTGCACGGCAGGGCTACTCTGCCTCGCCAGGTACGACCGACCACGTGCGCGCTACCACTGACTTCGCCGCGCAACTTCATGATTGGCGAGTCTTCGGAGACGTCGAAACCGCGATCAGAAGAGCAAACGGCCAGCGCGGGACGGATTGGGCCTCGACCGCCCCGCATCCCAATCCAAGCCGAAGCATTTTTTAGCTTTCCAGCATCTGGCCAAATGTCCACTACTGGGTGTTTTTCACCTGTACATTTGAATACATTTCGTCGATGCTGAGACAGGTGCGTTCAGGCTGTCCGGTCCTCCTGGTCGTCTGGGTAAAACGGGTAGGCTTTGACTCCGCCGCATCGGCGGGGGTAAGCAAGGTGCAGGCCAATTCGCCATCGATTTTGCTTATACTGAGTCGACGAACTATCTGAAAGATGAGCCGGTTAGGAAAGAGATACAGCCGACTGCATGCACAACATATTGTATTGACATTTGATGAAGCCCCGATATATTGGGCCTCGTTGTTGGTCAGCCACCGACGACGGCTCGGATCACCTAAGTCAAGAAATGACGCAGAGTTTCGACGAGCGTGGAATCGCTCGGCCCCATCAGGGCTCAACGGACTCAGTTAAATTGGGTGGTCTCTAGGGGCGGTCAGGAGGCGACGGCAGGCGGATTGGACTCAGTTCGATCCCAGTATCAAACCCCTTTGTCGAGCGTGGTGCTCGGGAGGGGGCAAACAGGATTCTCATCCACGTGCTCGTGGTGATGTCAGGCAAGGATGCGGAGGACATATCCCCGCTCTTGGCTTGAGCGTTGAGGTTTCGCCAACCGGTAGCGTTCTCGCAAGCGTTCGGCGCTGCGCGCTGCCTGGGTGGGGGAACCGAGAACCTGCATGGATGCTGGGACCGCTTTGTCTCATGAAGACCCTCCCGAAGGGTCTTGTCTCCTGCACGCCTAGTGGCATCGATACTCCCGCGAAGTGTACGAGCGATCGCCTCGAGATCGTTCGGCCCCGACCGCTGGAGTCTCGACCCGCGACTCACTTTTCAACGACTCGTTTTGCACGCCATGGCTCACAGGAGAGCGCTCGATGGAGAAGGCCAAGCAGCAGGAGATGCTGGGGCGAGAGATGATGGTCACGAAGCGGGACGGTCGCGTCGTCTCGTTCGAAGCCGAGCGGATTCAGAAGGCGATGGAAAAGGCCTTCTGTGCCGACCGGGGGCTGGAGTCTCCCGAGAAACTCGACGAGAAGACTCAGCTTGCGATCGTGGAGATGGTCGAGCATGTCGTGATCGACGTGCAGCCGTTGACCAAGGAGAGCGGTGTCGACGTCGAACGAATTCAGGACCTGGTCGAAAAGGTGCTGATGCGGTTCGAGTACTACGCCGTGGCTCGCAAGTACATTCTCTATCGCGACGAGCATGCTCGCCGCCGTCGGCTCAATGCCGAGGAGCAGATGGAGAGCGACGAGCCGTTTCCGATGGTGATGGTCCGAGTTGGCTCGCAACTCGAGAACTTCGACCACGAGAAACTGCGGGCGCAGTTGGCCGAGGCTTGCCAAGGCCTGGAAGGGAACTGCAGCGTCGATCGTCTCTTCGAGGACTTCGCCAAGCAGCTCTATCCCGAAATCACGGCCAAGGAAATCGGCCGCGCCATGGTCCTAGTGGCTCGGGCCCTGATCGAAGTCGATCCGGACTACGACAAGGTCGCTGGTCGCTTGATGCTGGGGATCATCTATCGCGAGGCGTTGGGACGCCACACCTCCGGTGACGATCTCGCCGCCTTGTATCAAGAGACTTTCGCCAAGTACCTGGAAGACGGTATCGGCGCCGGTCGGCTCGCCCCCGAGATGCGGAACTTCGATGCTCAGGCGATCGCCGCCGCGTTGCATCCCGAGCGCGACGCGCTCTTCCCGTACCTCGGTCTCCAGACGATCTACGATCGTTACCTGTTGCACATCGACGGACGCCGGATCGAAACGCCGCAGTACTTCTGGATGCGAGTCGCCATGGGGCTCTCCATCCGCGAGGACGATCCGACGGCTCGGGCGATCGAATTCTACAATATGCTCAGCTCGTTCCGGTTCACCAGCGCCACCCCGACGCTGTTCAATGCCGGAACGCTCCATCCGCAACTCAGCTCTTGCTACCTAAGCACGGTGTCGGACGACCTCGATCACATCTTCAAGGTGATCAGCGACAACGCGAAGCTCAGCAAGTGGGCCGGCGGCCTGGGGAATGACTGGACCAGCATTCGCGCGACCAACGCCCACATCAAGGGAACCAACGGTCGCAGCCAAGGCGTGATTCCGTTCCTCAAGGTGGTCAGCGACACCGCGGTGGCGGTCAATCAAGGTGGCAAGCGGAAGGGCGCGGTTTGCTCGTACCTCGAGACCTGGCACTTGGACGTCGAGGAGTTCCTCGACCTGCGAAAGAACACCGGTGATGAACGCCGCCGTACGCATGACATGCACACGGCGAACTGGATTCCCGACTTGTTCATGAAGCGGGTGATGAGCAACCAGGATTGGACTCTGTTCAGCCCGGATGAAGTGCCCGATTTGCACGACCTCACCGGTCGCGCCTTCGAGCAACGCTACGAGTTCTACGAACAAGAGGCTCGCGAGGGACGGATCAAGATCTCGCGTACCGTCTCGGCCGTCGGTCTCTGGCGCAAGATGCTCACCCGGTTGTTCGAGACCGGCCATCCTTGGATCACCTGGAAGGACCCATCGAACCTCCGTAGCCCGCAAGACCATTGCGGCGTGGTGCATAGCAGCAATCTGTGCACCGAGATCCTGCTCAATACGAGCAAGGACGAAACGGCGGTCTGTAACTTGGGTA
>JAGQPS010000444.1 GCA_020426595.1 Planctomycetales bacterium | reverse complement strand
CCTCGGCGACGGTCATCGACAGCGGCTTCTCGCACAAGATCATCTTGCCCGCCTTGGCGGCGGCCATCGCGATCTCGTGATGCAGGTTATTAGGCGTGCAGATATCGATCGCGTCGATGTCCGATCGCTCGATCAGCTTGCGCCAATCGGTCTCGATCGACTCATAACCCCAGGTATCGGCGAACGCTTGCGCCTTGGCGGCGTCACGCGCGCACACCGCCTTGAGCACGGGTCGATACTCGAGGTCAAAGAAGTGGTTGACTTTGCTATACGCGTTCGTGTGGGCCTTGCCCATGAACCCGTATCCGATCATGCCGATATTCAGTGGCTTTGTCATTCTGAAACTCATCGCGAATGAGGAGAGTGGCTATGCAAGTGAGACGAACCGAGCGGCGCGTGGTCGCCTGTAGGATCAACTCGCCGCTTGGTTCCGTCGGTCAGTGGCTCACGACCAACCGTGCGATTCACGCACCTTGAGCATGACTCCGAGGATCTTGTTCCAGGTCGCTTGTTGCTCCAGCATTTCGTTGGGGAACATGCAACCATCCCAGCAGATGTGCTTGATGCCTCGGTCGGCGGCCCCTTCGAGCCAGTAGCCGCTCGCCGCGACGATATCGAGCTTTCCATTGGGATCGTCGGCCGGACAGTGGCGTCCCGTCTTGTCGTGGCTGCCGGTGCCGTGGACCGAACCATCGTTTTGCGCGACGTGGAAATCGATGGTCCAAGGACGGAGCAAGTCGGTCATCTTGCGGTAGGCCGCGTCGAACGCCGCTTGATCGTAGCCGTCGGCCAAAAGGCGATGTTCTTCGGCGTTGTAGCCGAGCAGATAGAGATAGGTATGAGCCAAGTCGGCTTGGAACCCGACGACTCCCGGCATGTTGACCTCCTCGAGCAAGTCAACCATGTGCTTCCAAGAGTGCATGCCGCCCCAGCAAATCTCGCCTTCGGCCGCGAGCCGTTCGCCATATTGCTGCGCGACCTTGGCCGCCTCACGGAAGGTCTCCGCGATCTTCTTGGTTCCCTCGGGGTCCGACACCCAAGCCTCTGGGCCGGTCGCCGAGTCAATTCGAATCACGCCATACTCGCGCACGCCGTGCTGCTTAAGCACTTGAGCGATGCGACAAGCCTTTTCCACCGCCGTGACGAACGCCTTGCGATCGTCGGCCGAACCCATCGCGGAAGCACCGACCGTTCCGGGCCAAACCGGAGCGACCAATGACCCCACCTTGAGACCGAGGTTGGCGATCTTGTCGGCCATCGCCAACAAGTCCGACTCGCTCGCGTCCGGATCGGTATGGGGATGGAAGAGGAACAGGTCGACCCCGTCGAACTTCTGACCATCCACCTCGGCGGCGGCCGTGAGCTCCAACATGCGATCGAGGCTAATCGGAGGATGATCGGTGCCATCCTCCTTGCCCACCAGACCTGGCCACATCGCGTTGTGCAACTTGGGGTACGCTTTTCCTTCGCTCATCCAGCTCATCTCCAGCGTGGGGACCACGTGCCAACCAGGGCACGACGGAAGTGATTCAATCTCTCGCTTGGTTCACGAGCCCGCTTTTTTGGCCGAGGCTCCGTTGCCACATCGGTACGAGACCGAAGACCGATCTACTGGCGGTAACTGCCGACCGCCGGTACCGAATCGAACGTACCCGGACCGAAGTATCGCAGGCCGACGAGCGGCTCGCTGCCCGTGTTCTCGATCTCGACACCCCGTTGGGCCGCGTCGTGGGAAATGAACACCTCGTCGTCGGTGGTTTGGCCGAAGCGAATCATTGTGGGAGTTTGCAGCGCGAGTCGCCCCATCCGGCCCTTGCCTTGCACCGTGATCCAACCGCTCGCTCCCGGATCTCGCAGCACGCACTTCGCACCGGGCTCGACGGTGAGTTCCTTGGCCGAGAAGAGCTGCTCGCCATCGACCAATCCGTACACGATCCAGCGATCGACCCAACCGTCGCCTTCGGTCGCCACGATCGGCTCGAGGTAATTCGCCTGCTTGAAGCTTGGGTCGACGTTCTTATCCCAATCGAGCTGCCCCACGATAAAGTCGAGGTCTTGATGCTTCTCCTCGGGCATGTCCTTCACGAGCAACGACCAGGGAACGTAACGTCCCTCGACGATCGACTGGTACATGCCAAAGACATCGCTTCCCCACTGCGGCTCATAGGTGCAGAGCGAGCCGGGGGCATGGAGGACTCCTGGCGGAATCAACCAGCCAGTGCCACGTTGGAGGCGATAGGCCTTGCTCAAGTCGAGAATGCCGTTGTCGCCACGGTCCCAATTCTCGAGACACCGGCGCACATCTTCCTTCGTCGTGCCCGGCTCGAGCCCCATGAAGGTGTACGGGAAATTGTTGTCGCAGTTGTTGTACTGCGGCGGGAAGTAGTAGCTCTCAGGCTTTCCTTCCTGCCCAACCAGCTTGGCGTCCTCGAAGCTCTGATGCATGTGATGGGGGATCGGCCCCATGTTGTCGAAGAACTTCGAGTAGACCGGCCAGCGACCGTACTTGTTCCACATCGAGTCGCCGATCAACCGTTGTCCGGCTTCGGCGACGGCATCCTTGAGCATGAACTGCTCACCCTCGAACAAGCAGAAGCTCTGCCCCTCGTGCCAAACGCGTCCTTCGTTCGCCGCATCGGTGGTGCTGGCGAACCAACGCTCGTCGATACCCCCGCGGTTGGCTCCGTAGGCGTACCAATCGTGAGGATGCAGACGGATCCGCTTGCCGGGATGCAGAAAGGACCGAGGTACCCAAGTCGGAGTCAGTCGGAGCAATCCTTCGCCGGCATCCAAGGCTCGATTCAGAATGGCCCCGACATTGTCTTTGGTGACCAGATTGGAGGCGGTGCTCGACATCGAATCTCCTCGTGGGAACTGATGGTTGAAAAACGTTGTTTTGGAAACCCGCGTTACCGGAAACCGCCCACCGTCAACGCGGCGGGAGGGTCGTGCTCGAAGGGAAGGGTGCGCGGGAAGGATGGTGTGAGTTCATCGAGACACACCGTCGAGAAAACGGAAACCTCGGTACTTGGTTTCGCGCCGTTCACGACATTGCGTCCGCCTCCCGAGTCAAGTTCCAGCGTCCGAAGACCTCCGGTAGTCGCTACCTTGAGCACGGGAGAGGAGGCTTGTTTTATTCGTTTCGACGCCCAACGACAAGCAACCGCCCCTTGACCCCGTTATACTGCCGCGTGGATCAGCCTCCCGCATCCCGGCTCACCCCGCGCCTCGCCTTCCAGCGAACTCCCTCCCGGCCATGTACTGCCGCGTACGGGGGTTCGAGCGACACGGGACATTCGCCTTGGATCAGGGGAGGTGTGGGGCGGTAATCAGCGCAAGAGGTCGCAGGACACAGGAGTCTCGGACGCCATGCAGTACGAATGGACCCTGATCGACGCGGAAGAGGGGCGATACGTCGAGGAATGGGACTACGACGGAAAAGCTCATGGCTGGCCCCACCTGTCGATTTCCATGAGGCGTTTGCGCGGCGGACTCCAGGATGGAGTCGAGCAAATCGTCATTTCGGATGGTGACTTTTCGTGGGTCGTCTTGCCCACTCGTGGCATGAGCCTGCACCATGCCCAGCTCGCCGATTGGCGGATTGGCTGGCGGTCACCGGTCCGCGGCCCCGTTCATCCCGCCTATGTCCCATTGACCGAACCGGCTGGCCTCGGCTGGCTCTCGGGGTTCGATGAATTGTTCGTGCGGTGTGGCCTCGAAAGTAACGGCGCGCCGGATTTCAACGAAGACAAACAGCTGACTCACCCATTGCACGGTCGCATTGGTAACACGCCCGCCCGCAAAGTCCAAATCAATGTCGATCCG
>JAGQPS010000443.1 GCA_020426595.1 Planctomycetales bacterium | reverse complement strand
GAGCCTCGATTCGCGGATCGTCCTGTCCGAACGTGACGTTCGGGCCAACATGGATCGCGGCCCGAAAACGCTCTCCCTGAATCTCGGTCGCCCCCACGTAGACGCCAGGCGCGGGGACCAAGGTATCGCATCCGACGAGATTGGCGGTGGGAAAACCGAGCTCACGGCCCCGTTTGTCTCCATGCGCCACGACTCCGCGAAGGCGATAGGGAGCGGTCAACCATTGGTTGGCCAGACGAACGTCTCCCGACGCGATCCACTCTCGAATCCGAGTGCTCGAGACGAGCGTGGTTCCTTCGTTGACTCCTTGGACGATTTCCAGGGCGAGTCCCGCGGCTTGGCAAAATCGGGCCAGGCTCGTCACGTCTCCCATGCGTCCGCGCCCGAAGCGAAAGTTCGGCCCTTCGACGATTCCCGCGGCTCCCAGTCCCGTGCGTAGGATCGATTCGAAGAAAGCCTGATCCGATAACTCAAGCAAGGCTCGGTCGGTCGGATAAGCGACGAGCAGGTCGACGCCTTGGGCGGTCAGCAGTTCCATTTTCCGCTCGACCCAAGTCAGAGCCGGAGGGGCCAACTCGGGCCGCAGAAGCGTCAGTGGATGGGGGTCGAAGGTGAAAACGACCGACGGACCGCCGACTTTCTCGGCGACTCGACGGACCGTGGAGAGAATTCGCAGATGACCGCGATGCACGCCGTCAAAATTGCCGACGGTCACGCAACCGCCGCGCATTCGCGGATCGAGCTCGCTCAGGTCCCTAACCAACTCCACGAATCCCTCTGCTCCTTTTTCCCAATGTCGCCCGCTAACGGCGGCCCGTTTTCAGCACGCGATATTCATTTGGCGACGACGACTCGCCAGTCGATCGCGATCCGATGCTCATTCGTCCGGCTTTCCCTGGCACCACACGGCTCTTTATCGGCCATGAAGCAGGGGGACACGAGGCTTGCCACGTGCTTGTGCGGCGAACGCCCCAGGAGCCGTCGCCAGACCCGACCGACAATCCCGCAGAATAGCAGAAAAGCCGAGTCTGGCCGATTGGTCGTGGGCAGCGAATTGGCCGCTGTTCCGGCAGCCAATGACCTCGCCGCTCGTTATCGCGATCGCCCCTTGGCGGGATCGAACTGGCGGTCGAAGCCGATTGGGCTCACGGGCGGGGGGGGCGAGGAGAGAGCGGGTACGGTAGATCGGTTGGAGAAGCGGGATTGGTTGTAGCGAGCCCCTTCACGGGAGGTTAACCTGAGTGAGTCCGTAAGGTTTCCGCGGCCGACAATGCGATGGGGCGAAACGAAGAGGGTTCGCCTCCCCGCTGGTCGGCCGAAAGGCTTGCGGACCGCGCCGCGATTCCCACATCCGCGGCCGTACTTTGCTGTGACAACACAGACGCTTTGACATCTTAGAAGCCGCTCACGTTGGCCCAGGAGCCCCATGATGGAGCAAGGATCGGCCGTTTCGCAGCTCGCTGATGCGCGAGCGCGTATCCTTGAAGAGCTGTCTCGAGTTATCGTCGGACAAGAGGACGTCATCGAGCAATTGCTCATCGCGATCTTCACCCGGAGCCACTGTTTGCTGGAAGGCGTTCCTGGCCTCGCGAAGACTCTGATGGTCAGTTCGCTGGCCCGCACGCTCGACTTGAGCTTTAGCCGGATTCAATTCACCCCCGACCTGATGCCGGCGGACATTACCGGTACCGAGATCATCGAGGAGAATCGATCGACCGGGCAGCGTGAACGTCGCTTCCTCGAAGGCCCGTTGTTCAGCAACATCGTGCTGGCCGACGAAATCAACCGGACTCCTCCCAAGACCCAAGCGGCGTTGCTCGAGGCGATGCAGGAGCGACAGGTCACGGTGGGTCGCGTTCGGCATACGCTCAGCGACCCGTTCTTCGTGCTCGCCACTCAGAACCCCATCGAACAAGAAGGAACCTATCCGCTGCCCGAAGCGCAGCAGGACCGGTTCATGTTCAAGGTGTTCGTGAAGTACCCCACGTTCCAGGACGAGTTCGAAATCGCCAAGCGAACGACGGGCGGCGCGATGGCCGAGATTCGCCCTGTGCTGACGCAGGAACAGATTCTGTCCTTGCAGCAGACGGTGCGCAGCGTACCGGTCTCGGACCACTGCATCCGTTATGCCATCTCGCTCGTGCGACAGACTCGTGTTGGCGAGCCAGGCACGCCGGACCATATCGGCGAGACCATCGGATGGGGAGCGGGTCCGCGGGCGGTCCAGTTCCTCATTCTCGGAGGTAAGGCTCGAGCCTTGATGCACGGTCGATCGCAAGTCGACACCGAGGACATTCAAGCGCTCGCCAAGGCGGTGTTGCGACATCGTTTGGTCGTGACGTTCGCCGCCGAAAGCGATGGTATCACCGCCGACGACGTCGTCGATCGCTTGATTCGAGAAACTCCGTCCAAGGAAGACGAGCTGACTCGCGATGCCCGATTCCAGAAGATTTTTGCATCCTGAGGCGATCAAGCGGATCGCACGTCTCGACCTCAGGGCTCGCCATATCGTCGAAGGTTTTCTCTCCGGCATGCACCGCAGTCCGTATTTCGGACAGTCGGTCGAATTCCGGCAACACCGGGAGTACGTACCGGGCGATGACCTGCGCCATGTCGACTGGAAAGTCTGGGCGCGGCAGGACCGGTTGTACGTCAAGCAGTTCGAAGAGGACACCAATCTTCGATGCCTGTTGTTGATGGATGTTTCCAACAGCATGCGTTTCGGCAGTGGACCGCTCGACAAGTACGAGTACGGTTGCACGGTCGCCGCGACGCTCGCGCACTGGATTCTTAAACAACAGGATGCCGTCGGGCTAATCGCATTCGACGAGACACCTCGCATGCGCGTGCCGGTGAGCAGCCGTCGCAACCAGCTGACCGCGATCACCGAGGCGATGAACGTCTCGACTCCGCGCGACAAGACCGATCTGGCTCAGTTGCTGAGGCGCGTGGCCGAGGACTATCCCAAGCGAGGCATGGTGATCCTCGTCTCCGATATGTTCGGCGATCTCGACTCGACCATTCGAGGCTTGAGATGGCTCCGGCAACGCGGGCACGATGTGATGGTCTTCCAGATTCTGGATGATCAGGAGCTCGATTTTCCGTTCTCCGGCCCCACGCGGTTCGAAGGCCTGGAAACCGAGGACTTCCTCAACTGCAATCCGCGCGCGTTGCGTGACGGCTACCTCGCCGCCTTGCAGGAGTTTCTCGATCGCCTGCGGCACGAATGCGCCAAACAGGTCGTGGACTACGCGGTCCTGCGAACCAGTGAGCCGCTCGATGCCGCCCTGGCGAAGTATCTCTCCCACCGGCTCGCCTCGATGAGGCGTTCCTGACGCGGAAGAGTCACGGGGCGGCTCCCCAAAGCCTTCCCGAAAAATCGAACCGTCCCACGAGTTCAATCCCCACCTCATGAGATACGACAACCTCGACCGCCTACCGACGCTTCACTTCGCGAACGACTTAGCCACCGGATAGCACTCCGCTGATGTTCCCCAATCTTTTTTCTCCATCTCCAGCCGTCTGGGCCGGCTTGTTCGGCCTCATGATCGCGTTGCCGGTGTTGATCCACCTGATCAACCTGTTCCGGCATCGTCGCGTCAAATGGGCGGCGATGGACTTTCTGCTCCAGAGTTACAAACGTCAACGCAACTGGATTCGCCTCAAGCAACTCCTGCTGCTGCTCTCGCGAATCGCCGCCTTAGTCCTGGCTCTAATGATGCTCGGACAAGTCGGTTGCGATAACGAGCAACTCTCGGGAGTCCTCGGAGGTCGGACCGTCCATCATTACGTGCTCGTCGACGACAGCTTCTCGATGAACGCCGACCTCT
>JAGQPS010000442.1 GCA_020426595.1 Planctomycetales bacterium | reverse complement strand
GGTCGCCAGCTCGATGGCCATGAGCTGACGAGTTCGGTCGAGAGTTCCGAGACGATCCCCCGCCGAGACGCGTTGTCCCGGTTCGATCGCCACGTCAACCAAAACTCCGGAATCTCGCGCTGGGACTTGGGCCCTGCGAAGAGGTGTCACGAAGCCGAGCCACGGTCCATTCAAGCGTTCCGCCGTGGCCGAGCTCTGGGGTTCGTCTTGCGACGTCCACGACACGAAGTGCCATGGGAGTGATCGCGCGACCAAGCCAGGGTGGCCAACCGAGGGGGCGACTTGCCCGTCGTAGCCACCTACCTCACCGAGCTTTGGTGATTCCGCGTACGCCGATTGTTTCAATGAAAGGGCGATGAGCCGCAGGGGACGCAACGCCGGCGTCGCTTGACCGATCGAGGCCGCGGAGTCTTGAGTCTCGCTGGGTTGGTTCCCGGTCCGATGAGTCGCTTGTCCCGCGCTGTCGTCGGCTTGTCCCGATCGGCGACTTGTCTCAAACGACCCCGCCGCGGCGACTCCCGCCATCAAGAAAGTCAGCAGGATTAGCAGGGTTTTCAGATCGAAACTCGGTCGTGCCCCGAGCGAATCGAGAGTTGGCTCTACCTCGGTCGCGGTCATCGAACTCGATGCGGCGGAGGGAGGGCTTGTCATGACGGTACCGAGTGGATGTTGGGAGGATATCGGCCGAGCTAGCCGCCGCGGGCCCTCGCGGATGTCTCGGCCGCGATAACGCAGGCACGACATGCGGCGATGCCAGAGGCAATTCGTCGACGCCCACCGACCTTCCCGGAGTCCATCTCGTCGACTGGTTCAGCTTGCAACGACAAGAACTCCGCGCGGTGGATGCGTCGTAGGTGAGCATAGGCCGCCGAGTGCGTCCGAGGCCGAAAAGCGGCGATTTCAGTCGTACTTATATGGGTTCACGAGTCGGCCTCCCTCCATGTCGCTAGTTCCTGTCGCCTTCCGACACGGTATCGGTGGTGGGAGACATCGCGCACCGATTGATTCCGCGTCAGTGTTCAACCGGACTCCATCGATCGAGAGTCCCATGCACCAGTCTCACACACCGCGGGCCGAGTGCGACGCCGCGGATTCACGCCAAAGAGTGGGGCGAACATGCGAATGTTCGCGAGGCCACCCTCTCTTTCCAGATCTAGCCGCTCACGGTTCGACGTTTTGCAGGATGCGAGCTACGGTTTCGCACCTTCAACACTGCGGGGGCAGATCATGTGGTTTGAATTGGGATTGGTGGAACGAGGCGTCATCTCGGCGGATGACTTCGTATTGGCCCTGCGGCAGCAGCTGGTCCAGCGGCCGCCCTTCGGACGCATTGCGATCGCCGAGGGTTATCTCACGGTGCCGCAACTGTTCGACGTGCTCAAGCGCCAGGCCGATACGCAGGAACCGGTGGGCGAAGCCGCCGTGGCCTTGGGCTACATCACCATCTCGCAATTGGCCGAGATCCTGATGAAGCAGTCCGCGATGGCCGGGTCTCTTTCCGATTCGCTATTGGCGACCGGCGTGGTCGATGACGGAACGTTGTCGCGGGAACGACGCCGTTTTCTCTCCGAGAACATGGATATCTCGGGTGTGTACATGTCGGCCCGTGAACGCGAGCCCGTCACGGCATCGCCTCGTTGATTCGGTAACGCCGATCCTTTGCTCCTCTAATCCGGACTGAGCCGTCATCATGACCTTTGAAGATGCTGACCTCGTCGCCGCGTTTGTCGTGGAGTCGCTCGAACACCTCGCCGACGTCGAAAACCAACTATTGACGATCGAGGGAGGTGGCGAAGCGATCGACATCGACCTTGTCAACACGGTGTTCCGCGCCGTGCACTCGGTCAAGGGAGCCGCTGGTTTCCTGGGCCTCCAGACGATCAATCGCCTGGCTCATAGCCTCGAGAACGTGCTCAATCAGGTCCGTAACCAGGAGCTCGTTCCGACCAGTGAACGCATTGATGTGATGTTGCGAGCCGCTGACCTGCTCCGCCAGCTCCTCGAATCCGTCGATCACTCCAATGAAGTCGACGTGACGGCTCACACCACCAAGCTCGACGCGATCGCCGACGGCTCGTTCGTCGCCGGACAAGCTCCGGCTACCGAGCCGGCTCCCGTCGCTCAGGCCGCCGCGCCGGCTCCCACTCCGCCGCCCGTCGCCACGACTCCCGTCGCGCCCGCCCCAGTACCTCCGGCGGCCCCCGCCCCGGAACCTCAAGTCACGGAACCGGAAGTCGCGATCCCTGTCGCCGTCGCCGAGCCTCGTGGAGAGGTCGCGAATAACAGTCGCAAATCGGACGTCGGTCCCGAACTCAATATCCGCGTGCCTGTCACCGTGCTCGATCGCCTGATGAATTTGGCGGGTGAGTTGGTGCTGGGCCGCAACCAGTTGCTCCAGACGATCGAGACGGGGGACCGCACCGCCCTGGAATCGGCCGCCGCGGGACTCGATCAAGTCACGAGCGAGCTGCAAGAAGCGATCATGCAGACGCGTATGCAGCCGATCGGCAATGTCTTCGGCAAGTTCCCTCGCATCGTCCGTGACCTCAGCGCTAAACTCGGCAAGCAATGCGAGTTGGTGGTCGAGGGACGCGAGGTCGAGGTTGACAAGTCGATCATCGAGGCGATCAGCGATCCGCTGACTCACCTGATTCGCAATAGCGTCGATCATGGGCTCGAGCCACCCGCGGTTCGTACCGCGGCCGGCAAGCGATCCCAGGGAACCGTCGTCTTGCGAGCCTTCCATCAGGCGGGCAAGGTCCGCATCGACATTCAGGACGATGGAGGCGGTATCAACCCCTCCGTGATTCGCGAGAAGGCTCAGCAAAAGGGTCTGATCACCGCGGAGCAAGCGGCGACGATGTCGGACCGGGAATCGTTGCGACTCATCTTCGCCCCGGGATTCTCGACCGCCGCGAAGGTCACCGATGTTAGCGGACGTGGTGTCGGCATGGACGTCGTGCGGACCAACATCGAGAAGCTTGGTGGCGCGGTCGATATCGAATCGACGGTCGGCGCGGGAACGACGATCAAGATCACGCTGCCGCTGACCCTGGCCATCATTCCCTCACTGATCGTCCAAGGTGGCGGACAGTGCTACGCCTTGCCCCAAGTCAACATCGTCGAGCTCGTGCGAGTTCGGGCCGATGAGGTTTCGAGCCGCGTGTCGCGCATCAAGGGCTCCGACGTCCTGCGACTGCGAGGTTCGCTGTTGCCGCTCGTCCACCTCAGCACGGCTCTTGGCCGCGAGGAGCAGCCGCGAACTGGCAAGCGACCGTTGCACGTCGTCGTGGTCGAGGCGGGACAAGTTCGCTACGGCCTTGTCGTCGACGAAATGCACGACTCAGAGGAAATCGTCGTCAAGCCGCTGGGGCGGCACCTAAAGCAATGTCATTACATCGCGGGAGCCACGATCCTCGGCGACGGTCACGTCGCGTTGATTCTCGACGTGAGTGGCATATCGGCCGCCGCGAATCTACGCGTCGAGGAAGGTCGCGACAATCAACACGAGACCTTGCTCGAGGCCGATGCCTCGGACAATCTGCAAACGCTTTTGCTCTTCCACAATCACCCGAGCGAACAGTTCGCGATCCCCATGGGACTCGTGTCACGAATCGAACGAGTGCGGGCCGACCAGATCGACTCGGTGGGTGGTCAGGAGTTGTTGCAATTCCGTGGCGTCACGTTGACGCTGATGCGCGTCGAGTCGGTCATCAAGGCTCGCCCCGCCGACATTCAGAATCGTACCTACGTCGTCGTGTTCGACTTGCGAGGTCGAGAAATCGGACTTGTGATTCCGCACCTCGAGGACATTCGACGCATCTCGGGCGAGATCG
>JAGQPS010000441.1 GCA_020426595.1 Planctomycetales bacterium | reverse complement strand
CCAGGGCCGACTCGCGTCCTGGCCTGGATTGATCGTTGCCTGGGAAAAGCCGCCCGCGGACGACCCGGGAAATGAGCATGACGACGTGATTTCGCCGGTTCGAGGCGTGTGGGATGGGGTGTGTCCCGCGAAAAGCTGGTCCGGTTTCCCGGCCTGCTGGTAGCAAGAGAGTCGCGCGGGCGGTTACTCTTTGACGAATCTCGCTCCCGCGAAAACCGGTCGAACCGGCCTCGATTGGGAGCGATGCGGACTTGCCATTTTGTAAGCATGCAAGTGGCGCGTCGCGAAGTGCCGTGCGGTATTCCGTTGGCGGCCCCGACGCATCAGCTTCGATTCAATGGGATTCTTCATGGCGTCGTCGGACGCTTTAACTGGTAGGAGTATCGGCGTGATGGTTGCTCGGTATTGGCAGAGTTGGAACTCGAGGAAGACCTCGACAGCCGCCTTGGCGGCGTTTGCTCTCGGAACCTTGATCGGCTTCGGTTCGGAGTCTCGAACCGCGCAGGCTCAATACGCGGGGGCGGAGCCAGTCGACGAAGCGGTGCGAGTTGGATTCGAGACGATCACCGAGGAATCGTCCGAGAAGATTCTCAAGACGCTCGTTGGTCAGGGATTTGACGGCCGAGGTACCGGGCAGGAAGGTTTTGTTCGAGCCGCGCATTACGTCGCAGGCAAGTTGGCCGAATACGGTTTTCAACCGATCGGCGATTCCGGTACCTACTTTCAGAACGTTCCGTTTCGCCAGCTCTCGGCCGATGTGGCGGCTAGTTCGGTGAAAGTCGGCGACCTCGAATTGCGTGGCCGCGGACAAATCGGTTTCGTGCGGACGGGCGGAAGCCATCGAGTCGAGGGCGAGGTCATCGTCATTCGCGCGACGGGCGCCGCGGCGCAAATCGAGCGTGGCGCGAGCCTCAGTGGCAAGATCGTCGTTCTCGTGACTCCGCAGCGCAATCCGGCTCTGGAACTACAAGCTCTGGGCGCCGAGGCGGCGGGGATCATTCGGCTTAGCTCCTCCCCGCAAAACGTTCCATCGTTGTTGCGAGCTGGCCAGCCCGCGCTGGGGCCGACGCAGCCGGTGGTGGAAGTGATTTCCTCGAGCCAGGACGAGTTGGCCGCCGCGCTCGGGCTCGACGCTCAACTGCTGACTCCGCTTGATCAAGACGGCATGGTGATGTTCGAATCCGACGCCTCGGCGGTGATCGACCTCAAGAGTCTCGAGAACGAGGCGATGGTGCCGAACGTCGTCGGTTGGTTGCCTGGCTCGGATCCCACCGTCGCCGACGAGTATGTCGTCATTGGCGCTCACCTGGATCACCTTGGGTTCCAGAACGGTGAGTTGTTTCCCGGTGCCGACGACAACGCGAGTGGCTCGACCGCGATTCTGCAAATCGCGCGAGCCCTACACGAGAATCCCGAGAAGCCTCGACGCGGCGTGCTCTACATCGCCTTCGCCGCCGAGGAACTGGGGCTCATCGGCTCCCGCTACTACACCGACAACCCCATCCTGCCGCTGGACAAGTGCGTCTGCATGTTGAACATCGACATGATCGGGCGAAATGAAGAGACCGCCGAGGAGCCGGCGAGCGACAACGAGGATACGATTCACCTCGTCGGCACCATGCAACTTTCCAAGGCACTGCATGCCGAGGTGCTCGAAGCGAACAAGCACGTCGGTTTTGTTTTCGAGTACGACGAGGAGCGAGTCTATCGTCGGAGCGATCACTTCAGCTTCGCCCGCAACGGCATTCCTAGCTCGTTCCTGTTTGGTGGATTCAATCCGTACTACCATCAAACGACCGACACGTTGGAAGGGATCAATTACTCGAAGATCGCCAACTGTGCTCGGCTTTACTATCTGGTGATCTATCGCGCGGGCGTGCACGGCCGCTACCCGCTCGACGCCGAGGAAGTGCCGGGTCGATAGCGCCGGTGCTTCGATCGAGCGAAGCGAGCGACATGCCGCTCGAAACGCGTTGATAAAAAAACAGGCCCGAGACGTCGGTGTGACGCTCGGGCCTGTTCTGTTTGGCGAATCGATCCTAGGACGGACCGAGAGCCGCGGTCGCGGCGAGCGAGACGCAGCGAACTGGCGGTAACGCGTTAGTTGCTGTATTCCGCGTTGAAGAATTCCTTGCTCGCGTCGGGCGACGGCTTGATCGTGCGCGAGCCTTCCTTCCAATCGGCCGGGCAGACTTCGCCATTGGTCTCGAAGTACTGCAGAGCCTTCACCATGCGGAGCGCCTCGTCGACGCTTCGTCCGAGTGGCAAGTCGTTGACGACTTGATGACGCACCACGCCGTTCTTGTCGATCAGGAACAAGCCACGCAGCGCGATGCCGGCCGGAAGCAGCACGTCGTACTCGCGTGCGATGTCCTTGTTGAGGTCGGCGACGAGCGGGTAATCGATTTGACCAAGGCCACCCTCTTGGCGAGCCGTGTTGCGCCACGCGAGATGGGTGAAATGGCTATCGATCGAAACGCCAATGACTTGGACGCCGAGGTCGCTGAATTCCTTCACGCGATCCGAGAACGCGATGATCTCGGTCGGGCAGACGAACGTGAAATCGAGCGGATAGAAAAAGACGACGACATACTGCCCGCGGTAATCGCTCAAGCTGATCTCTTTGAACGAACCGTCCGGCATGACGGCTTGAGCCTTGAAGTTGGGAGCTTCTTTCGTGACCAACACACTCATCGTGATCGACTCCGTAAATGCTGCGTAAGGAAACGTGTACGTGGAAACGGAGTGAGCAGCCGCCCGAGACACGCATGACCGATCGAATCCGTCATCCTTGGAATCGAATCGTCGCGTGACAAGTCGCTCGCTCGAACGGGCCGTCGGCACCGAACCCGAGGGCCGGGACCGACGAACTCGCGGACGAAACGAATCTCTCGAGAGTCACTGGGAACGTGGGGACACGCCAAGTGGTATGAGATGCCGTGGCATCGGATACCTTGGCGTGGGATCCCAAAGTCTCTTTCGTGACCGTGCCCGAGAGGGGATCTAGCTGTGCTCCGGTGAGCCTTTCCGGACACTGTTCAATTGAAAGTGATTCCCGCGTTCGGGCAAGGGGTGGGTTCGGTGCGGTGGTCGCGGTCCGCGGCATTCAAACGGCCCGGCCAAGGCTCGGGCGGGTGATGCGGCGGCGACCCTCGCGGAGGGGAGTTGTCTGGTTGCGAGTCGCTGCGAGGCTCGCCACAATGCAGGCCCGCACGAACCCCAGCCGCCTGGCTCAGGACCTGCAGGCCGTGGCGTGGGACCGTGCTGAGTCGCTGGGCCGTCGTTAGATTCGGTCGGCGCTCGTCCAACTGAACCGCTTTCAACCACAGAGTTCGTCGCCTCGACAAAGGAGACCATCATGCCTCGACCGGTCACGTTGTTCACGGGTCAATGGGCCGATTTGCCGATTGAGACCATGGCTCGCATGACTCATGAATTCGGCTACGACGGGATTGAGTTGGCATGCTGGGGCGACCATTTCGAGGTGCCTCGAGCGATCAACGAGCCGGACTACTGCAAGCAGCATCGTGACTTGTTGGCTCGCTACAGCCTCGACTGCTACGCGATCAGCGCTCACTTGGTGGGACAAGCGATTCTCGATCCGATCGACGAGCGGCACCAAGCGATCCTGCCCGATTATGTGTGGGGAGACGGCGATCCCGAAGGCGTCCGCGAGCGGGCGATCGAGGAACTCAAGAACACCGCACGAGCCGCTCAGAAGTTCGGCGTGAGCGTCGTGAATGGATTCACGGGTTCGAGCATCTGGCACCTCAACTACTCGTTCCCGCCGGTCCCTCCCCGGATGATCGACGCCGGATTCGAGTTGCTGGCGGAGCGGTTCAATC
>JAGQPS010000440.1 GCA_020426595.1 Planctomycetales bacterium | reverse complement strand
CCTTTGGCTGAAAGCCAAAATCACTTCGGAGTTCGCGAGCGCCCTCAACGGTGAACATGGCCTTCGGCCAAAACCTTCGCGCGATCGCTTACCTAGGGCGTTGCCCCAGGCTACGGTGTCGATTGACCTTCGGCCAATCGCATCACACCGACCATTTCACTAAGGGCCAATCGGTTGACGATGCCAAGAATCGGTTTGAAGGAGTGAAAGCCGACAATGGCTTCACGCCAATCCAACCCGAACTTTTTGATGTCGCGCCGTTCAAGCCTCGCCGCCCTCTCCCTAGGTCGACTGACGGCAATCCCGGGGATCGCCCTGAGGAAGGGGGAATTGGTCTTTTGTCGCTCGGACTCCCTTGCTAAAAGCCGCAACGCAAGGGAGTCGACTGGCGCCTCCCCTGATCATTGCATGCGTGGGGCATCGCAGAGGATTGTCGAATATGCACGTTCGCATGTTGGGACTCCTGGTAACCAACTGGGCCATGCTCGTTGTGTTCACCTTGCAGCTGGCACCGACCGAGGCCCGCTCGCAGGAGCTCATTCCAAATATTGGATCCCCCTCCCCCGCCTACAGCGCGCCGCCGCCCATTGATTTGCCACCACTCGGTGCCTCGGCCGCCGATCTGAATGGTCCGATGGACAGCTCGATGATCGGCACGACCGACGAGTGGTTCTCGCCGATGATGATGAGGCAAGCTTGGAGCATCAGCTTTGAGCTCGGCATCAACGGCAACCAGGGCAACAGCGATACGTTGAATCTCACGAGTGGCTTGGACCTCGAGCAGCAGAACGATCTGATCACCAACTCGGTGCGCTTTCGCTACAACCAAGCGACGGCCGACGGAATCGAGACCAAGAACAACGCGATGCTCAAGCTGGGGCACGAACGTCAGTTCGCCGACTCGCCTTGGTCGCTCTTCGTTCGCAACGATTACATCTACGATCGATTCAAGGCGTTTGATTTGCGGATCGTCTTCAATACCGGTCTTGGGTACATGTTCTTCGCCGACGAAGTTCACTCGCTCAAGGGTCGGTTCGGTGCGGGTGCCTCTCGCGAGATCGGCGGCCCCGACAACGCTTGGGCGCCGGAAGCCGTCCTCGGTCTCGACTACAAACGTCAGCTCACGCAACGACAAAAGTTGACGGCCATCATCGATTACTATCCCCAAATCGATAACTTCAATGACTACCGCATGATCACCGACGTCTCCTGGGAATTGCTGATCGACGACGAGGCGAACCTGAGCCTCAAGCTCAGCATTCTCGACGAATACGACAGCACGCCCAACGGCCGGAAGCCGAACGATTTGAATTACGCCTTCCTGCTGCTTTGGAAGCGGTAGCGTGGGACGGTTCCAGCGATCGTCGGCGAAACGCCCCTGCCGTCGGCAAGGACGCGTGACGAGCGCGGTTGGGGATCGTCAGCGCCGGTAAAGGAGTCTTGGAGCGTGGCGAACGCGGCATGGGTATCGAGTTCGAGTCGGCCGCTCAAACTGCGGCTTCGTCCCGACTTGACCAGTCGCGCTCAGCAATATCAAGGGCGTCAATACTGGGTCGTCAAGGACCCGCTCTCGCTGCGCTACTACCGTTTCGAGGAAGAAGAGTACACGCTCCTCTCTTGGCTCGACGGACGCACGAGTCTCGAGCAACTGCGACGTCGTTTCGAGAGTCGCTTCGCTCCCCAGAAGATCACCGCGGCGGAGATCCATCAGTTCTTCGGCACGATGTTTCGGCAATCGCTGCTGATCTCGGAGTCGGCTGGGCAAGGAGCTGAACTGCTCAAGCGGCGTCACGAGTCCAATCGCAAACGCTGGAAGTCGTTGTTCTCGAATCTTCTGGCTCTGCGCTTTCGAGGGATCGACCCCGATCGAGTACTCGGGCGACTGACCTTGCTCTTCGGCTGGCTGTTCACACTCCCCGCGGCGCTTTTGGCGTTGTTGTTCGGTTGCACGGCCCTCGGCTTGGTCGCGATCGAGAGTGAAGCGGTGATGGCTAAGCTTCCGTCGGCTCGCAGCTTCTTTGGACCCTCGAACTGGCTTTGGCTCGCCGTCACCCTGTCGATCACCAAGGTCATTCACGAACTCGGTCACGGTATCGCTTGTCGACGCTTCGGAGGACGCTGCCACGAAATGGGAGTCATGCTCCTGCTGTTCATGCCGTGCCTGTATTGCAACGTGACCGATAGCTGGATGATCCCCAGTCGCTGGAAACGAGCGACGATCGCGGCCGCCGGCATGTATGTCGAATTCATTCTCGCCGCGCTCTGCACGTTTCTGTGGTGGTTCAGTCAGCCTGGTTTGCTCAACACGCTCTGCTTGAATGTCATGTTCGTGGGAAGTGTCACGACGTTGCTCTTCAATGCCAACCCGCTGATGCGCTACGACGGGTATTACATCCTGTCCGACTTGATCGAGATTCCCAATCTCCGTCAAAAGGCCAATGCGGTCGTGCAACGCTGGTTCTTGTCGGGATGCCTCGGCATCAAGCAACGCCCCGACCCCTTCTTGCCTCACCGACATCGCGCATGGTTCGCGGCCTATGCCATCGCGGCTCATGGGTACCGATGGGTGATCTCGGTCACGATTCTTTGGTTCCTCTACCAGCTTCTCGACTCCTACCAACTCAAGGTATTGGGGCAATTGCTGCTGCTGTCCGGCGCGTACGGTTTGATCATCAAGCCGCTTGTGACTCACATTCGATTCTTGCTGGTTCCTGGGAGGCTGTCTCACGTGAATCCCCTGCGAGCGTTCGTTAGCGGCGCGATCGTGCTCACTCTGCTCGGCGCCGCCATGTTCATTCCGTTCCCCTACTATGTCGCATGCGACGCACAATTGCGGCCCGCGGACGCCACGACCGTGTTCGTCGATACGCCGGGTCGGATCGTCGAGGTCTACGCGCGACCGGGTCAACGAGTCGAGGCGGGCGCGCCACTCATGCGGTTGGAGAACGAAGAGCTGTTGCACCAACTGGCCGAGGCGCACGGGCAATGGCAAGCCGCGGAAACCCAACTCGAGCAAATGCAGGAACGCCGCCGACTCGAGGAAGAGGCTTGGGATTTGATTCCCAGTCTTTCGGAGTCAGCGCGAATCATGCGGGCGCACTACGAACGACTTCAGGGTGACGTCGAGAAGCTTGTCATTCGAGCCCCGTGCGACGGCATTCTGCTCGCTCCGTTGGACCGCACCGTTCACTCGGAGGAGTCCGATCAGTTGCCCACGTGGCAAGGCTCTCCCTTCGCGGCGCGCAATCGCGGAGCATGGTTGAATAGCGCGACGGCCATCGCGCAGGTGGGCGAACCAGCCCAACTCGAGGCGGTGTTGGCGGTGCCACAAGACCAACTCGAGTTCGTCTCCCTCGGCAGCGAGATCCAGGTCCTCATGCCACACCAACAATCCGCCCCCTTGGCGACTCAAGTAAAGCGGATCGCCGGCACGCGCATGGAGGACGTCCCGGAGGCTCTTGATCAACGCAACGGCGGTCCGATCGTGGCGGAGATCGATTCCAACGGTCGAGCCAAGCCTCAGCAAGCGATGTACGAGGTCTCGTGCCAATTGGCGGACGAAGCCGACCGTTTCGCGATCGGGCAAGTGGGACAAGCACGAATCCACGCGGGAGAGCGCAACATGGCCCAGCGACTCGTCCGCTACGCCAAACAGACCTTCGCCTTCGAGCTATAGACTCGCCCCGCGTCGTAACCGGTTCATTCGGTATCCGCCCGCAGCGTGGCAGGCCGTTGATTTAGGCCCGAAGAATTGCGATTCGTTCCCAAGCAACCGCCGTTTTGGGTGCAAGAGAGTCGAACAACTGGTGACTAAGCCCCCAACGGGGGCGCCGCACCACAGCCTAGGGTCAGGAGC
>JAGQPS010000043.1 GCA_020426595.1 Planctomycetales bacterium | reverse complement strand
TGTCACGCTCAAGGACGTCAAGAAGCGCTGGGGGCATGGTCAGGAGGACGTTTTCCCGGTGGCTCAGTTTGAGAAACTCTGGGGCGACATGACCGCCTTGCCGGACGTCGAATGTCGCTTTCTCGTGACCGATATTCGCCGCGGTCAGCAACTCAAGCAGCAGGCTCAGCTCGACGGTTGGCTCCGCGACGGCAGCGGCTCGTGGGTCGACTCGCTCTGTCGTTGGGACAGCTAACGGTTCTCTGGTGAGTCAAAAGGATTGGTGAGGGGAGATCGTACCCGCTAGAGTGGTCGGCGTTGAGGAGTTTTAAAATCTCTCCCATCGCGAAGGGTCCACTCGATGTCGGAAACGCCTCACGATTTCTCCGGGGTAAACGAACCGCCTTCACCGCCAAGGGAGTCGCGTGGGCCAAGCTTGGGCCGGGCCCAATTCTCGTTGACTCAACTCGCGATCGCGATGCTCGTCGTCGCGTTGATCGTGGGCATCGCGATTCCCTTGATCAATCGCGGCCGTGAATCGGCCCGTCAAATCGCATGCGGCAACAACCTAAAGCGGTGGGTGATCGCGTTCCATCTGTACCACGAGACCCACGGAGCCTTCCCACCAGGCGGGACGTTCAAGAAGGGCAACCATGGCGGTGGTTGGGAAGGGGAGACCGCTCCGGGCCTGAGTTGGAAGGTGAGGCTAGTGCCTTACATGGAAAAGAACTTTTGGTACCACCTCGTTGACATGAATGCGATTCGGCCGCCCGATGATCTTGGCGTGTTGTCGGACTACTACAATGTGCCCCAGCCAACATGGAATCGCTCCTTGCGTCAAATGGACTTGTCCGGATTGTCGTGCCCCAGCGAGACGTCGCCGCTGATCGTGAATGGTTGGCGGCAAACCAACTACTGCGGCAATCTTGGTTCGCAGTGGGTGCCGAGTCGCGATGTGAGCTGTGCGTTCCGGGGGATCGGCGGAGTCACTCTTAGGCCAGGTGGCAGCGCGCCATTCGGGGACTCGCTTGATCCCAAGCAGTTCAACGGATTGTTCAACCGCATGGGGACTCCGATCACCATTGGCGATGTGACCGACGGGACTTCGTACACGATCGCGATCGGTGAGATCCTGCCGGCTTGTTCGAGCCAACCGGAGGGCTGGACATCGTTCGACGGAGCGGGCAACGCGCATGCCTCGACACTGGCTCCGTTAAACCTCCATGTGACTTGCGCCAACAGCGAAGCAGAGGCGCGTTCCTACGACTCACGGTTCGCGAGTTGCTGGCGCCGTGGGAATTGGACGCTCTCTTGGGGCTTTCGCTCGCGGCACCCTGGCCTCGTCTATTTCGGTTTCGTCGACGGGTCGGTCCGTGGCATCAAGCCATCGGTCGATTACGAGCTCTATCAGCAACTCGGCTCCCGCAACGATGGAGCGCGGGTCTCTTTGGATTAGCGGAACAAGGTTTTCCACCTCCGACCGATCGCTCGAGCGCTTCACGCGCTCTCGGCGGCCATATCGAGATCCCTCGGCAAGGGATTCAAGCGAGTAGGGCATCCTCGCGTTTGGCCAATGGCGACAACCCGCGTCTCTGATCGAGGTTTCGTTTTTTCGGCCGAACTCTATTGACCCCCATCCAGGGAGACCCGAGAATCTCGCGTGTCAATCGCATCCGTTAGTGCCCTGCACGGGGATTCGCAACTCCCTTAACCGGATGCGTTGGCCAAGGAGGTCCCCACCTCCTGAGCTTTTCATCTCTTTTCTTCATTGTCCGGACCTGGCCACCGGATTTGGCGACGGTCATTCACCGCCGTTTCCGGAGTCTCGTCCAAGGAGGTTTGCCATGCAGCTTGGATCGAGGACCAAGCGAAAGGGCTTCACGTTGGTGGAGCTCTTGGTCGTGATTGCAATCATCGGAGTCTTGATTGCTCTACTGCTGCCGGCCGTGCAGATGGCGCGAGAGGCGGCTCGGCGGATATCGTGCGGCAACAACCTAAAGCAGTACGGTATCGCCCTTCATCTCTACCATGACACTCACAAGATCTTTGCTCCCGCGGGCTCGATTAAGTGGGGCAATCGGGGAGGTGGTTGGTTCAACGAATCGGCGCCTTGCGTCGGTTGGCAGACTCGGATTCTGCCTTACATGGAACAGAGTGCGCTCTATGACCGGATCAACTTTGGAGCTCTCTACGCCTACGACACCCAAATCAACATCGCTGGACAGACGATGCGGGCTCGCGAATTCCAGGTTCCCTACGCAATGTGTCCGTCGGACACGCGCGACCCAGTCGTAGGCGGCTGGGCCCAGGCGAGCTACACCGGCAACATGGGGTCGCAGCGAAAGGTCTCGACTCGTAGCTCGTGCAACACTTGGTTGACCGAAGGTGTGAACTACATGCTCGGCGGCTACAACGACGCCGCGAGCACGGATGACGTTCGTGCCTGCAACGGGATGTTCTCACGAGCGGGGATGAAGATTGGACTCCAGGACGTCCAGGCTCAAGACGGCAGCTCCAACACGATCATGGTGGGCGAAATCCTGATGGACTGCGTCGATCATTCCGCCGGTTGGTGGTACTTCAACGGAGCGGGCAACGCCCACGCCGGCACTTCGACGCCACTGAGCATGATGACCACCTGCGCCCGCAGCCAAGCCGAAGCACAGGAACGAGGCTACTTCCGCCCTGACTGTTGGCAGAAGGACAACTGGAACTACTCCTGGGGGTTCCGCTCTCGCCATCCGGCGGGTGCTCAATTCGTGTTCGCCGACGGGAGCGTGCACTTTCTGAACAAGACCATCAACTACTCGACCTACCAGTACCTGGGATCTCGCAACGACGGACGCGTGGTGGGCCCCTATTAGTCGTTGATTCCGAAAATTATTTCGGAATCGTTTTTCGTACTGCTTCCCCACGAAGCGGCTCGCGAGGCTCGACACTCGCGGGTCGCTTCGTGGGTTCTTCCCGACCGCAAAATTGAATCAATGTCGACCTGCGCTCCCTTCGTGACGCGAAGCGCAGCGGCACGAAATCAGCGACGATTCACTCTCTTGGCCGATTGGATCACGTGGCGCGTTCCGCCGTGAATTCCAATGTCTTGACGGCCTGAATCACCGCTTACAGAATCGAAAGCTGAAGTCGCCGATCGAGCGAAGCTTCGTTGGTGAGCCAACCGTCCGAGCCAAGTTCGTCGCGGCTTCAACCATTTCGCCACCTCTGTCCGGGTTCCTCCCCAGTCCCCGGTCTGGCGGTGGTTATTCTGAGTTGGGCGACCGGGTCGGAGTTGGTCGAGCAATCTCGAACCGGAAGCCTCTGACGGAGGTTTGCATGAGATTGGGAAAGAAATCGGTTCGAGCCGGTTTCACGCTTGTTGAACTGTTGGTGGTGATTGCCATTATTGGGGTGCTCATCGCTTTGTTACTGCCCGCGGTTCAGATGGCTCGTGAAGCGGCCCGTCGCATTTCTTGCGGCAACAACTTGAAGCAGTACGGAATCGCTCTTCATCTCTATCACGACACCCACAACGTTTTCGCGCCTGGCGGATCGATCAAGTGGGGCAATCGCGGCGGCGGTTGGGACAACGAATCGGCACCTAATGTCGGTTGGCAAGTGAGGATTCTGCCCTACATCGAGCAGAACACCTTGTACGAGCGTCTCAACTTCGGTGCTCTCTACGCCTACGAGTCGTTGGTTCCGAGCGAAGGCCAAATGGTCCCAGCTCGCATGGCTCAAGTCCCTTACGCGATGTGTCCCTCGGACACGCGCGATCCAGTCGTCGGTGACTGGGCTCAAACCAGCTACACCGGCAACATGGGCTCGCAATTGAAGTTGTCGGCGAACGCATCTTGCAACACTTGGGTGACCGAAGGCGTGAATTACATGCTGGGTGGTTTCAGCGATGGAGCAAGCACCGACAACGTCACTGAGTGCAACGGCATCTTCTCGCGAGGCGGGATGGAGATCGGCCTGCAGCATGTTCAAGCCCAGGATGGTAGCTCGAACACGATCATGGTCGGCGAGATCCTCATGGACTGTCATCCCAACAACACGGGTTGGTGGCCGGTCGACGGCGCGGGCAATGCCCATGCCGGTACGTCGACTCCGCTGAACCTGATGACGACGTGTGCTCGCAGTGAGGCCGAGGCCCAGGAGCGCGGCTACTACATGTCGCGTTGCTGGGATCCGGTCAACGCGAACTACTCCTGGGGCTTCCGTTCGCGGCACCCCGCCGGAGCACAATTCGCGTTCGCGGATGGCAGCGTGCACTTCTTGAACAAGACGATTAACTACGCGACCTATCAGTACCTTGGGTCGCGCAACGATGGCCGGGTGGTCGGCGACTACTAAGTCGCACGGTCAATCCCAGCTGGAAACCTCGAACGGCCTCCGTGACTCGACTCGCGGAGGCCGTTTTCGTTTCTTGCCCTGCGACCGCGCGCGGGAATCAGCTCGGCAAGCCAACGCTTGGCAAAGTCGATGAGCGACTCCGGTCCGCGTCCCTTCACAAGGTGAGCCGCCTGGCACCACCTTCGCCACGCACGACTGGGGGTAGGTGCTCGAAATGCGGTCCATTTCCCCCGTAGCGTCGCCTGAGGTTCGGTAATCCGTCAGGCCGGCGCGGTCGGGGCCCAGGATGCCTTGACGATTTAACCTCCCTCTAACAGAATCGATAGACGGAGTTGTGTATCGAGCTAGGTTTCGGCGGTTACCCAACCATCCGAATCTCGTCCGGTTCGGCTTCGTTCTCGTTTCCTCACATGGGGCATTTCACGACCCACGATGAGGCGGTCTTTTTTGCGGTTGGCGACCGGTTCGGTGTTGGTCGAGCAATGCTGGATTCGATCGCTCAAAGGGAGGTTTGCATGAACTTGGGAAGGAAATCGGTACGAGCCGGTTTCACGCTCGTTGAACTGTTGGTGGTGATCGCCATTATTGGTGTCCTCATCGCTTTGTTGCTGCCCGCGGTTCAAATGGCTCGTGAAGCGGCCCGTCGCATTTCTTGCGGCAATAACTTGAAGCAGTACGGTATCGCCCTTCACCTCTACCACGACACGCACAAGATCTTCGCTCCTGGCGGATCGATTAAGTGGGGCAACCGTGGTGGCGGTTGGGACAACGAAATGGCTCCTTGTGTGGGCTGGCAAGCGCGAATTCTGCCCTACATGGAGCAGAGCTCGCTGTATGAACGACTCGACTTCGGCGCTCTGTACGCCTTCGAGTCGCCCGTGCCGAGCGAGGGTCAATTGATTCCGGCTCGGTTGGCTCAAGTCCCCTACGCCATCTGTCCGTCGGACACGCGTGATCCGGTCGTCGGATCGTGGGCTCAAACCAGCTACACCGGCAACATGGGCTCGCAACTTAAGGTGTCGGCGAATGGTTCGTGCAATCCTTGGGTAACCCAAGGAACGAACTACATGCTCGGCGGTACTAACGACGCGGCCAGCACGGACAACGTCAACGAGTGCAACGGCATGTTCTCGCGAGCCGGCATGAAGATCGGCTTGCAGCACGTCCAAGCTCAAGACGGTAGCTCGAACACCATCATGGTCGGCGAGATCCTCATGGACTGCCACGATCACGACGCGGGTTGGTGGCACTTCAACGGCGCGGGCAACGCCCATGCCGGTACGTCGACTCCGCTCAACATGATGACCACTTGTGCCCGCAGCCAAGCGGAAGCTCAAGAGCGCGGCTACTTCATGCCGCAATGCTGGGATCGCAGCAACTGGAACTTCTCGTGGGGTTTCCGTTCGCGGCACCCTGCTGGAGCTCAGTTCGTCTTCGCCGACGGCAGCGTCCACTTCTTGAACAAGTCGATCAACTACGCGACCTACCAGTACCTTGGTTCGCGCAACGATGGTCGAGTGGTCGGCGATTACTAAACCGACCGTTTAGTAAAGAAGCCTGAAAACCGAAAACGGCTCCCTCGACTCGACTCGTGGGAGCCGTTTCCATTTCTTGGTAGGCCACCGCCCACGTTCCCGCCCAGTCGCCGAGCAGGTCCCCCAAATTTCCTTCGTGACTCCTCGCCGCCACCCCAACTGAAACCTACCGCCTTCTGGCCGGGTAGGATGAGACGTTCGCGGCATGCGACTCAGCGGCACGAATCGACCGCCTCGATGGTGGGTATCAACGGTATCTCCACGATCGAGCCCTAGCGGCGAACGAGGTATCCACGAAACGAACGTCGTCATCCGACTCGGCGCGACTTGCCGCCGATAGGCGATCTGAGTTCACCCAGACGGCATCACAATTTCATTGGCGAGGACTCGAGAGTGGCTTTCCTTTCAACTCATGCGCGCGACTCAAGGGCCTCTAACTCGGCCGCTCGCCCGCGATTTGGCTGGCGGGTGTTGCTGGCTGGTTGCCTGCTGACGGCCGCCACGACCACTTTGGCACAAGCACAGCAACCCGAATCGGCCGCCGAGTGGCTCCCCGATTCGACGGTTCTCTACGTCGAATTGGAGCATCCGAGTGAATTGGTTGATCTCGTGCTCGAGCACCCGCTTCGCCCCCGCATCGAGGCGCTCGATGCGGTGAAGCAAGCGAAGTCGGAGAAGCCGTATCGCGACATCGAAGCGGGCGTTTCGATGCTCGAAGCTCAACTTGGCATGCCCTGGACTTCGCTGCTGTCCTCGGTGGCGGGCGAACGAGTGGTCGTCGCCTTCGATATTCAATCGCTGGGCGTGGCCGTTGGATTGCAGTCCGCCGATCCGGAGACGGCGGACCGGCTTTTGGACAAGCTGATCGAACTGGCTCGCGCCGACGCGCAGGCCAATGGTCGCCCGGATCCGGTGCGTGAGGCAACGATTCGAGATTTGAAGGTCTACCGGGTTGGTGATGCGCGACTTGCTCGGCTCGGAGATTGGACTTGGGTCACCAACAAGGATGCGTTGGGCCGTTCGATGGTCCATGCCTATTTGGACGGCCGGGAATCGTCGCTCGCCTCGGCTCCCCATTTCGCCGCGGCTTTGGAAACGCGGCAAGCGGGACAGCTTTGGGCGTTCGCCGAAATCGAACGGCTCCGTATCCTGCTTCCTCCCAATGCGATTCCCGAGCGCACCGACAATCCCGGCGCCGAGTTGCTAGTCGGTGGTTTCTTTGATCTGGCTCGACACATTCCTTACATCTCGGCTTCGGCGGCCGTCGAGACCGATGGGCTGTCGGTGGTCGTGGCGACGCCGCTCGAGAGCGACTGGAAGAGCGACGTACGTGAGTACTGGTGGGGCAAGGAAGAAACCGGAGCCGCCCCTAGCCGCCTGCAAGTTGACAACGCCGTTGCTCAGATCGAGTTCCACCGAGACATCTCGGAGATGTGGTTGCGAGCGGGGGATCTGTTCGTTGATCAAACCATCGATCAGCTCGACCAGGCGGACAGCACGTTATCGACGTTATTCCTCGGGGCGGACTTCGCGGAGGACATTCTTGGGGCGTTCGAGCCATCCGGACACTTGATCGTCGCTCGGCAGTCATTCGACGATCCCGCCGTGACTCCGGATATTAAACTCCCGGCGTTCGCACTCGTGTTCACCATGGAGCAGCCCGAGCGGATGCAACCACAGCTCCGGCGCATTTTCCAGAGCCTCATCGGCTTTCTCAATATCGAGGGAGCCATGAATGGCCGTCCCCAACTTGATCTAACCATGGAAGCCGCGAGCGGCGGACAGATCGTTGGCGCTCAGTATCTCCCTCCGTTGTCCGACGAACGCGAAACCCAGGGTCTGCCGATTCAATACAACTTCTCACCGGCGGTCGGTTTCGCGGGCGACCGATGCGTGATCGCCAGTACGTTGCCAATCGCCCGCGAGTTGTTGCAGGCCACGCCCATTGACAACGCCGATTCCTCGGGTGGCGACACGAGCGCGACCAACAACACCACCGCGTCGCTCCAGTTCGGTTCCTTGCAGGGCATCTTGGACGACAACCAATCGCAACTCATCGCCCAATCGATGCTTGACGATGGCAAGACGATGGACGAGGCGACGCGTGACATCACGCTGTTGATTGAGTTGCTCGGTTGGGTTGATCGCTTCGACCTGCGATTCTCGCATGGCTCGTCACGAGCCGAAGTGTCCGCGCGACTTGGCCTACGACTGCCGACAGGAGACGAATGATGGCCGCGCTAATGCAAGGCTCCTCGCTAGCCGCCACCCCATGGGCTCCGTTCGATCCCGCCGTCGATGGAGCCTGGAATGAGCGACGGGTCCGACACTTGCTACGGCGAGCCGCCTTCGGGGGCTCCGACGAGCTTGTCGCCGAACTCGTTGCCGCCGGTCCGGCCGCCGCGGTGGACCGACTCATCACCGGAGCCGACGACGCCGCTGACAGACGGGCCGCCAGCGAGCAACTCGCGCGTACCGTCCTGGCGAATAATGCCCCCAAGCGACTTTCCGCGTGGTGGACGTATGAATTGATCACGACACCGCATCCACTCCGCGAACGGATGACTTTGTTTTGGCACGGCCATTTCGCGACCGGTGGGGATAAGGTGACCGATGCCGAGGCGCTTTATCGGCAGAACCGCCTTTTTAGAGACGAAGCGCTCGGCGACTTTCGGCGATTGACTCATGCCGTGGCGCAAGATCCAGCGATGCTGATCTACCTCGACTCGGTCACCAATCGCAAAGCGCACCCCAACGAGAACTTCGCCCGCGAGTTGATGGAACTGTTCGTGCTTGGCGAAGGGAATTACACCGAGGCGGATGTCCAGCAACTCGCGCGTTGCTTCACCGGCTGGGAAGTCAAGCAAGGTCGATTTCGGTTCAATCGCTACCAACACGACGGCGGCGAGAAATCGATCATGGGCAAGACGGACGCGTTCCCCGATGCCGAGGCGGTCGATTGGGTGATCGATCAGCCGTCCGCTCCGTTCTTCATCGTGGGCAAGCTGTATCGGTTGCTCGTCGCGGATGAACCTCAGCCCAGTCGTGAACTGTTGGCTCCGCTCGCCCAACAACTGGTCGATGCCGAATGGCGAATCGAGCCGGTCGTGAGAACGATGCTGGCGAGCAAGCAGTTACTGGGCGACTCCGCGATCGGTCGCAAGGTTCGATCGCCCGTTGATCTCGCCGTCGGACTGTTGCGTTCCCTCGATGGCATCACGAGTTCCACCGCGCTGGCCGACGATTTGCTCGGCATGGGCATGGGCCTGTTCTTTCCTCCCAATGTCAAGGGTTGGGATGGCGGGCGAACCTGGATCAGTTCCGCGACGTTGTTGGCGCGAGCCAACAGTCTTGGTCGGCTGATCGATCATGAGTCGACTCGCTTCAACTCGGTTTCTCCGAGCGAGTATCTCTCGCAATGGACCGACGACCCAGTTCGGTTGGTCACTGAACTGGAACAACGCCTGCTGGCAGTGACCTTGCCCGCGGCGACACGTGAGAAACTCATCGCGCTGGGTCGGGGAATCGATCAACCGGAACGCCGGGGCCGCGTCGTGCTCCAAGCGATGATGTCGGGTCCCTTGGCTCAATTGGCGTAGGAAGGTCACTCGCATGAACCCGTCGAACCGACGGCTTAACGAACCGCGACGCAAGTGAGGCGAACGGTTTGTTCCGCCAGAAACTTGGCTCGGTCCTTGTCCTACGGAAAAGAACAAGTCTCGTGATTCACGAGGGGAAAGAAATGAACAACCGACAACGGCTTTTGCAACGGCGTCTGTTCTTGCAGCAAGGCGCGGTGGCGGGAACGGCCTTGGCACTTGGCTCTCGGCTTCCCGGCATCTTGACGCAAGCCGCCGCGGCGGCTCGATCGCGAGCCGATGATGGCGATCGAATTCTGATCGTCGTGCAGCTCTCGGGTGGCAATGATGGGCTCAACACGGTCGTGCCTCATCGCAATGAACTCTATCAAGCGGCTCGTCCAACGCTACGGATCGCATCGGCCGACGTGCTCGGCATCAACGACGACTTTGGCTTCCACCCCGCTTGTCGCGCCTTGGCCGATTTGCTCGAGCAAGACTCGTTGGCGATCGTGCAAGGCGTTGGCTACGAACAACCCAATCGCAGCCACTTCGAGTCGATGGATATTTGGCACACCTGTCGGCGCAAGGAAGAACGTGGCTCCGATGGCTGGCTCGGCCGAGCGTTCGATCGCCATGCCGAGACGGCTGGGAACGACCCGCCCGGTCTGTTCCTGGGGGCGAACAAGTTGCCCGCCGCGCTCGTCGCGCGTGACACTCAAGTTCCATCGATTAACTCGCCCGAACAGTTCAAGTTTCAGGGAGCCGACGCGCAGCTAGTGGCCGATGCGTTGCAAGAGGGGTCGACCGCGGGCGAGGCCATGACCGCCGAAGAGGATGAGCTCGCCGCGTTTCTCTCCGAATCGACCGCGGCGGCGGTGGAGGCCAGCGGGAAGATCGCCGCGGCTCTCGAACAGTCGGACGGAGGGAGCTCGTACCCGGACACTCCGTTGGCGACGAAACTACGTACGATCGCGCGCTTGATCGAGTCAGGATTTCAGACTCGAGTCTACTACGTCGAGATCGATGGGTTTGATACTCATGCACAGCAAGCCGACGCGCATCGAGCCTTGCTCGAGCAGTGGAGCGGAGCGGTCGCGGCGTTGACTCAAGATCTCGCGCGCATGGGTCGTCTGGATGACACGCTCGTCTTGAGCTTCAGTGAGTTTGGGCGACGCGTCGCCGAGAATGCGAGCGAGGGGACCGACCATGGAGCCGCCGCGCCAGTGTTCTTGACCGGAGGCCGGGTCGCGGGAGGAATTCACGGCGATCTGCCGTCGCTCGAGAACTTGGATGACGGTGATTTGCGGTACCATACCGACTTCCGCCGAGTTTACGCGACGGTCCTTGGCCAGTGGCTCGGCTGGAACCCCACACCCATTTTGGGTCAATCGTTCGAACCCTTGAACGTGCTGCGAGGTTGATTGCCAGGCGTCCCTTGCCGGCATCACTCGCGCGGCAGGAGACGACTCGTGATACCACGAACTCGACCGTCACTCGTTGATTTCCGCCGAGCGACTCCTCGTGCGTCGCTCGAGAACGACTCGCCAAGGCTCGAAACGAGAACTCGATTCCGCGGGTTGTTGTGTTGGGCGAGTGGACTCGTTTTCTGGCTGACCACGACGATCGCCAGCGCTCAAACGGCGGATTGGGGCGATGCGGACCTGCCGGTACGCGACGGGCTAATTGGTTGGTTCGATGCCCGGTCGCTCAACGACGCTCGGGCCGCCGAGGGGCTACCGCGACTAACGACCGGGCAGTCCGTGGAAACATGGTCGGACGCCTCCGCCGTCGGCCATGATCTTGGTCAAGATGTCGCGCATGATCGCCCCATCTATTTCGCGACGGAAGACTACCAGGCCGTTCGTTTTCTCGGCGACGGCCAAGCCTTGACGCGGTGGGTCGAAACCGCCGCGATCGAACAAGCGACGATCGTGTTCGTCGGCACGGCATTCTCGAACTCGGGAGGGTTCGCCGGCCCATTCGCGCTCTCGGCCAACGACCAGAATGATTACGTCTCGGGATTCAACCTGGATCAAGGACCGGGACTCACCACCGCCTGGGAAGTACTCAATGTGGAAGGAGCGGGTTTCGGTGGAGCCCGCGATCTGTGGCCGGACAGCGTTCCCTTCGGGACTCAGACTCGCATCGCCGTTGACGTTGGAGTGGGTGAAACAGGCGTCGTCGTGCGAGTCAATGGAGCGACGACGGGAACGCGGCCGCGCGAGGCAAGTCGCCTTCATCTCGATCGCTGGGCCGTCGGCTCGCGTTGGTACAACAACATCGGTACGCCTCGTCTGCAAGGCTTCTTTCACGGCGACATCACCGCCTTGCTCGTTTACGACCGAGTCCTGAGCGAGGCCGAACATGCTCGGCTCGATCGGTATCTCGCCGACCGATTTGGCGAGAACCGCAAGGTGGCTCCGCCCCAAGCGACCGATGGTCGAGTTCCCTTGGTGACGATCGCCGATCCGCCGCGCATTCAAGTGTTTGAACCTGGGTTCACGATTCGACAGCTGCCGGTCGAATTGACCAACATCAACAACCTTGTGTATCGCGACGACGGACGCTTGATGGCACTCGGCTACGATGGCCGACTGTGGTGGCTCGACGATACCGACGCGGACGGACTCGAGGACCGCGCGACACTTTACTTCGACGGCCGTGACACGTTTCGCGGTCCGATTGGACTCGCCCTCGCGCCCCAAGGTTTTCGCCATGGCTTCGGCGCGTTCGTACCGAGCAAGGGAAAGGTGTCGTTTGTCGTGGACGTCGATGGCGACGATGTGGCCGACGAGGAGCGAGTGATCGCGACAGGTTGGCAAGAGATCTCGCAGGCGGTGGACGCGCTGGGTGTCGATATCGACCCGCGTGACGGATCGATTTGGTTTGGGCTGGGCACGGGCGACTACACCAACGCGTATCGCGTGGATGGGGCGGGGCAGGCCCATTACGACCTCGGATCCGATCGAGGCACGATTCAGCGCATTGCTCCCGACTTTGAAAGCCGCGAAATCGTGGCGACGGGAATTCGGTTTCCAGTGGGCCTGCGGTTCTCGCCCAACGGAGAGCCTTTCGTGACCGACCAGGAAGGGGCGACGTGGTTGGCCAATGGCAATCCGTTCGATGAATTGCTGCACATCCGGCCTGGCAAGCACTACGGCTTTCCACCACGTCATCCCGACTATTTGCCGAATGTGATCGATGAACCGAGCACGTTTGACTTTGGCCCACAACACCAGTCGACTTGCGGTCTCAACTTCAACGTCCCGGTGCTCGCGGGAGGCCCGACGTTTGGACCCAAGCGATGGGAAGACAACCTATTCGTCGCGGGCTATTCCCGAGGCAAGCTCTATCGAACTCAGTTGTGCCGTACCGAAGTCGGCTACGTGGCGGCATCGTCATTGCTGGCCAGCTCGGACCATTTGTTGGTCGATGCCGTCGTGACTCCGCGAGGCGGATTGCTCGTGGCGCTGCATAGTGGCGGCCCCGATTGGGGCAGCGGTCCTAATGGAGCCGGCGAGCTCTGGCTGATCGAAGCCGAGGAACAAGTGCCGCGCCCCGTCGCAAGTTGGGCGCAAAGCCCCACGGAGATTCGCGTGGCGTTCGACCAGCCCCTAGCCGCCGAATCGATTCCGAGCGCGGAAGAGATCACGGTGGAGTATGGCTCTGCCGTCGCGGCGGGTGATCGGTTTGAAGTGCTGCGACCGGGTTACCAAGTCGTGGCCGATCAGTTACGTCAGCCTCGCTTCGCTCAACCGGTCACGGGTGTGCAGGTGACCCCCGATCTACGAACGTTGATCCTCCACGTTGAACCGCTCGACACGCGATTGCCTCGAGCGTTGACTTTGCCGGGGCTCGGTCGACCGATGCGAACGGAAGCGGGCCCGAGTACGCAACTGGCGGTTACCGATCTCTTGGTCGAGACGCACGGAGTCCAGGTCGCGTGGTCCGACGCGACAGGCGAGATGAAGTGGCAGGGCTGGCTACCACATCTCGACACGACGGTCTCCGATCAACTGAGCTGGGGGATCGCCGAGAACGAGAAGCTGCGCGACCTCTGCGATGAACCGGGCAAACTTTCGTTCGAAACACAAATCGACTTGCGTGATTTACTTCGTCCCGAGGTGCAGCCCGGCAGCGAGATCGCCTATGAGTGGCCAGCGGAACGAGCCACGGTGCGATTGCGTTTGCCGATCGGAACCAGTGTTGACTTCAAGGTCGGGGAGTGGTTCGTCTTGCCCGACGCTGGCGCCGACGATCGATACCTTGTCATCGAGGGAACGATCGACGCGCGCGAAGCCACCGAGATTCCGATTCGACTCAGCATGGCGACCGGACCACGCCGCATGCTGGACTTGCAGGTGAGCTGGTGGACCAGCGAGGACGACACGCCACGCCCATTCCCCGTGCGACGATTCTGGCTCCCCTGGACAAATTCCGCGGACGCCTCGCAAGAGTCGAGTGAGGATCCGGACACGGTCATTCATCCGCTCGCGGAAGGGGGCAATTGGGAGCGAGGTCGTCGACTGTTCTTTAGCGAGTCGTTGGGCTGTGCTAAATGTCATCGCTACGAAGCCCGCGGTGGACGGATCGGCCCCGATCTCACCAACCTGCCGCATCGCGACGTCGATTCGATCGTACGCGACATTCGGACTCCAAGCTTCGCGATCAACCCCGATTATTTGACTCAGGCGATCGCTACCGAGGATGGCGGGCAGCATGTCGGAGTCGTGCGAACCGACGGTGACCACTGGTTGATTGGCACGCAGGATGGCAAGACGATCGCGATTGATGCGTCGGACATCGTGAGCGTGCAACCAATGCCGCTGTCGACCATGCCGGACGACCTGTTCACCAAGTTGCAGGCCGAGTCGCCGACGGCATTGGCCGACTTGTTGGTCTACTTGCGGACTCCCGGTCCCCACATGCCTGTCTACGCGCCGCTTCCCATGCCAGCGGCTCGCACCGTCGCGGAGATGGATGCACTCTCGGCCGGCGGCGCGGCAAACAACAGCGAACGCGCGATCAAGATCTTGTTGGTCGATGGCGAGAAGGACCACGGTCAGGGAGAGCACGACTATCCCGCTTGGCGCGAGATGTGGGCGAGCTGGCTTCGCCAAGCCGAAAATGTCGAGGTCGACGTCGCGCGCGATTGGCCCACGGCTCGACAATGGGCCTGGGCGGATACCGTGGTTCTCTTCCAACGAGGCGACTGGACCAACGAGAGAGCGGCGGATGTCGACCGGCATTTCGGTCGCGGTGGCGGCCTGGTGTTGATCCACTGGGCCGTTGATGGTCGGAATAACGCGGATGAATTCGCCCGGCGCATCGGCCTCGCCGCCGACGGTGGAACCATTCGCTATCGACATGGTCCCCTGCGACTCGACTTCGGACCAGGCTCCGCTCATCCCATCGGCCGCAACCTAGGACAGGTTGATTTCTATGACGAGAGTTATTGGTTGCTTGCCGGCGACCGAGCGCGGTTGCAGGTCTTGGCCGAGGGAGTCGAGGAGGACGAACCGCGTCCATTGTTCTGGACCTTGGAACCCGCTGGAGGGCGAGTCTTCGTCAGCATCCTAGGTCACTACATGTGGACGTTTGACGATCCGGTTTATCGCACGATCATGCTCCGAGGACTCGCCTGGTCGGCCGGCGAGCAGGTCGATCGATTCGAGGCGATCGTCGAGTCGGGGGCGCGGCTCGTGGATGAAGAACCGGTCAAAGCCGTCGGACAGTGAGTCGACGATCGAGTGTTGGCCGACGCGCGGCGTCATTCGAGCTTTGGTGAGCGGAAGGATTCGCGGGACTATCGAACCGCTTCGGCATGTGGCTTGTTCGGTTGCTCTTCCGATGTCGTTGCCGCCGGAGTTTCCGCACCTCGGCGAATTCGCTCCTCGATCGCGAGGTAACGGGAGCGATATCGCATCCGCTGCCACCAAGATGCTCGTCGCAACGCCGGGTCATCGAGCCCCACGACGTGTTGTTTGCCCGTGCGAGTTTCTAGTGTGACGTTCTTTTGTGCATCGATCGATCGAACGATCCAAAACTTGTCCACGGTGTAGCCATACAAGTCGCCAGCCTTGGCGGGTGTCACGTTGGAAGCACGAGGCCCAGGATGCGGGCTGTGCTTGGTCTTGCGGTAGATTACCCAGTCCCCTGGCGCGAATGGCCGCAACATGAAATCCCTCGTTCCCGGTCCCAATGCCGATAAATGAACTGCGATTTGGTCTTCGGCCCTTAGTTCCAGCCCTGGAAACGTTGTATTCGAGCCTCGTCCTCGTTTACTATTCTCGTTTCCCGGGTCGGCGTCAATTCGAGTCCGAGGCGCGAACGCCGTGGTTCAACGAGCCCGACGAGCCACGCGTGACGAACGAGTCGAGCCGATCCGGAGGGCTTGCCCGCCTCGCAAACACTCGATGTCCTGGAGGGACATGGGGAGTTTCCCACCTACAGCGAGGCCCCAACGAAGGAACCCAACATGCTGTCGATTCGGTCCAGCGTCGATTCCTCGCGCCGCCTTTGCAATGGAGTGGCACGTCGTGACTTCCTGTCGATCGGAACCCTTGGACTCGCCGGGCTCGCGTTGCCCGATTTGCTCCGCGCCGACGAGGCGAATGGAGGCGCGCGGCGACACAAGTCGGTCATCATGGTCTACCTCTGCGGCGGCCCGCCTCATCAGGACATGTACGATCTGAAGGTTGACGCTCCCGCCGAGATTCGCGGGCCGTTTCAGCCCATCAACACCTCCGTCCCCGGCATTCAGATTTGTGAACATCTGCCCCGTTTGGCCAGGCAAGCCGAGAAACTCGTCTTCCTTCGATCACTGGTGGGGGCTCGAGACGCGCACTACAGCTATCAGTGCATGACGGGACATCACGACGTCAATCCGCCCGCGGGTGGTTGGCCTTCGATCGGTTGCGTGAGCTCCTTTTTTCAAGGGCCGGTCGCTCCCGGAGTCCCTCCGTTTGTCAGTCTCTGCTACACGACTCAGCATCGTCCCTACAACGAACCGGGCCCTGGATTCTTGGGCCTTGGACATGACTCATTTCGCCCGACCGGTCCTGGGCGAGACGACTTGGTCCTACAAGGAATCACCCCGGAGCGGTTGGGCGATCGCCGTGCGTTGCTTTCGAGTTTCGACCGACTGCGCCGGGAAACCGATGCGTCGGGCCGCATGTCCGGTATGGATGTCTTCGCTGATCGAGCGATGGGAATCCTCACCAGCAGTGGCTTGTATGAAGCGCTCGATTTGAGCCGCGAATCCGAGGCGCTCCGCGAGCGTTATGGTCATGGCGATCCCGATCGCCCCAAGGGAGACGGCGCGCCGCGCGTGCCTCAAAACCTCTTGGCGGCTCGTCGTCTGGTCGAGGCGGGCGCGCGGGTGGTGACCGTGAATTACAGCTTCTGGGACTGGCACAGCAATAACTTCTCGGCCGCCCAAGAGGAACTCCCAGTGTTTGACCAGGGAGTCTCGGCGCTGGTCGAGGACCTCGAGAATCGTGGCCTGCTCGACGATGTACTGGTCATCGCTTGGGGAGAGTTCGGGCGGACGCCCAAGATCAACGCCAACGCGGGGCGTGACCACTGGCCCGGAGTCACTTGCGCGTTGATGGCGGGAGGTGGCTTGAAGACCGGGCAAGCGATTGGCACGACCGATCGGCTCGGCGGCGAAGCGGATGACCGACCCGTCACATTCCCCGAGGTCTTCGCGACGCTTTACCGTCACTTGGGCGTGGACCTCAAGAGCCAGCGACTCTTCGACTTCCGAGGCCGACCGCAGTACGTGGTCGATCCCGATGTGAAACCGCTTCGCGAGTTGATCTGATCGTCGGTCGAACGCGTGGTGGAAATTTCGCGCTGCACGGAAGTTCGCGCTACACGGAAGTTCGCGCTGCTCGGAGGGTGGTGGCGTAACGGGTTGATGGCGTGTTTGAGATTTCGAAGAATCCCTTGTTTACGCTCTTGGATGTTGCGCTTTCAGGGATGGCGCGAAGCGGAAGTATTCGTTGCGCAACGAGTTAGCGGCTTGTTCGAGAAGTCGAAGAATCCCTCGCTCACGCTTCGGGTTTCCTTTTGTTTTCCCACGCGTTTGAGTTGGTCGACCGAGGCGGAGCGTGAAAAGCGCGACATCAAAACTCACGCTTCGGGTTTTCTAGGGTTTGCCACGCGCCTGGAAGACTCGCGGAGGGGTTTTATTCCTCGGACTCGGATTCGACATCGGTTGAAGCGCCATCGCCGTTGGCGGTCTCCTTGGTCGGGGCCGCGCGAGGTTTCGGTTTGGGTGTGCGTCCCGCCGCCTTGAGCGCGCCCCGCAAGATCCACTCGAGCTGTCCGTTGACGCTCCGCAGATCATCCTCGGCCCACTGCCGGACGGCATCGAGCACGCCGGGATCGATTCGTAGCAGGAATGAGTCTCGTCGAGCCATGATCGGTGGCTCCTATTTCGCGGGTCGATTCTGACAAAGGTCGCCGGTGGAGGTGCCCGACGGATCGAAAGCGGGACTCGCCGCGCTGATGGCACGGCGAGTCCCCGTGGTGTGGACATCACAAGTCGGCTCGGTTGGCGCCCGTCAGGAATAGAGCGACCCGGCATTCACGATTGGCTGGGCGTGGCGATCGCCACAGAGCACGACGAGTAGGTTGGACACCATTTGGGCCCGTCGTTCATCATCGAGTTCGACGACCTGATCCTCGGCCAAGTGATCGAGAGCCATACGAACCATGCCGACAGCTCCCTCGACGATCTTGGTGCGAGCCGCGACAACCGCCTGGGCTTGTTGGCGTTGCAACATGGCCGCCGCGATCTCTGGAGCATAAGCGAGGTAGCTGATGCGAGCCTCGATCACCTCGACCCCCGCCTTGTCGAGTCGCTCTTGGATGTCCTCGCGCAACTGATCACAAACCTCCGACGTGTTGCCACGGAGCGAGACTTCGTGGTCTTCGCTGTCGTAGGGGTGCCGGCTGGCGAGGCTACGCAGCGCGGCCTCACTCTGGACGGCGACGAAGTCCTGGTAATCGTCGACCTCGAACATCGCCTCGGCCGTGTTGACCACACGCCAAACCACGACCGCTGAGATTTCGATCGGGTTGCCGTGCCGATCGTTGACCTTGGATGGCTTGCCGGAAGTGCGCCCCTTGTGCTGTACGACATGTCCCTGGGCATCCTTGACTTCGGGCGTCGTGAGCGAGCCCGTTTCGAAGTTCCTCACCCGCAGCGAAAGCTTCTTCTTGGAGAAGAACGGGTTGACCCAGAAGAAACCGCTTTCCCGCACCGAGCCTCGGTAACGGCCGAACAGCAGCAAGACGCGAGATTCATTGGGGGCGATCGCCATGAACCCTCCGGCGATGAGGAATCCAAGCAAGAACACCACGATCGAGCTGATGACACATACCGCCAACAGTGGGCTCTTCTCCAGCATGACGATCGAGCTGAAGAAGCCACCAATGCCACAGAGCCAACAAAGCAGGGCGACGAAAAGAGGAAACCACCCAGACGCGGGCCGATAGGCTTGTTCTTGAACCATGTTCGATTCTCCCAAATGACAACGCCGAGACAACAAGTGATGCGAGCAATCAATGCGATTGCTAAGTGATATCACATTGATAGTTCGCTGTCCACATGCGGAGCTTGGGAAAAGCGCGCGGAATTACGGTCCATTTCCGGAGAGGCTCGGAGACGCGGCGGCGGCTCGAGGGTGAGCCCCATTCGCTGAATTGGCCCAGGGAACGCGAGGAGGCCAGGTGCGTGACGCGTGAGTCGCTTACGAATCGCTCGACAAGTGAGGAGCGGCTGATTCCCCCTCGTCGCTAACCGTCAGTGCGAATTCCGGCAGCTCGGCCAAGATGCACTCGATGAGGCGTTGGCGATCGATCGGCTTGGTTTGATAGGCCGTGCAGCCCGCGTCGAGACACCTCCGTTCATCGCCGCTCATCGCATGGGCGGTCAGCGCGACGATGGGCAACGTGCATCCCGTGGCGCGCAACAGACGCGTTGCCTCGTATCCATCGAGCTCCGGCATTTGCATGTCCATCAGGACGAGGTCGAACGCGCATAGCTCGGGTCGCCAGGCCGCATGGGAGGACTCAAACGAATCGTCCGTCACCGCGACTCCCGCTTCGATCTCCAACAAGGCCTCGCATGCCAAGCGACCATTCTCGACGACGGTCGCGGTCGCTCCAGCCTTCTTAAGCAGGAAGGCGATCAGACGTTGATTGTCGACTCCATCCTCCGCCAACAACACGCGAATGCCCTCGAGAGGCCGCGCGCTATCGACCCGAGTTGGCGTGCGCGGGACCAGCGGAGCTTGCTCCGATTGAACGCTCCCGATCGTGACGGGCTCGAGCAGCGACGATTCCGCCACCGGCAATCTCAGCGTGAAGGTACTTCCCTCACCCGCCTTGCTTCGCACCGACAGGCCTCCCCCGAGACTCTCGGCCAATCGTTTTGAGATCGTCAGCCCGAGTCCCGTCCCGCCGTGCCGACGCGACATCGACGAATCGACTTGCGAGAACGGCTGGAACAACTGCCGGAGTTGTTCGTCGGTCATGCCGACTCCCGAATCCTCGACTTGGATCTCGAGCCATGAGACGCCGGTCGCGACTTGCTTGTCGTTGGTCACGACATTCCCTTGGGAGTCGTGCCAAGTCATGCGCAACACAACGTCCCCTTGTTCCGTGAACTTGATGGCGTTGCCGACGAGGTTGAGCAGGATTTGCCTCAATCGCACCAAGTCGGTTTGGATACACTCGGGCAAGTACCTGGGGAGTTCCAAGAGCAAATCAAGCCCACGCTCTCGAGCACGAATGCGCAGCAGATCCACGACTTCACAAGCAAGCTTGAGCGGCATGACCGGTTCGATATCGAGCTGCAGCTTGCCGGCTTCAATCTTGGAGACATCAAGAATGTCGTTGATGACGCTCAGCAAATGCCGGCCATTTCGACGAATGGAATCCACTGCTTGAACGCGGCGAGTCGGATCTTGATCGAAGGTTCGGTCTTCCTGAAGGAGATCGGCATAGCCGAGTATCGCGGTCATCGGCGTGCGAATCTCGTGGCTCATATTGGCCAGGAAATCGGTTTTGGCGCGGTTGGCCGCTTCGGCCTCGCATCGCGCGTGCTCCAGTTCGAGCCTCGATTGGTGGCTTGTGCTGATGTCGCGGATGAACACGCTGTACTGAGTGACCGAATCGATCGTCGTGGGCGTGATCGCGACTTCGACCTGCAGCTCCGCGCCATTCTTTCGGCGCGCCCGTGTTTCGAATCGAGTCCCCAACGAATCGGGACTGCAAAGCGGGCGTTCCGCCCCCAGGCAACTCACGTCGACCAGGTTCTCGAAGCCAACCTCGCGCGCCTCTTGCTGCGTGAATCCAAACAGAGACGTGGCTCGTTGATTCCATTGGATGATGGCACCCTCGGCATCGAGGCAAATGACGGCGTCAAGAGCCGACTCGATGATGAGTGTCGCCGTCTCTCGCCAACGAGCGGCTTCCGAGGTCGCTTGTTTCAGTGGAGTCACGTCGACGAGAAATCCGTCGACCATCGATTTCTCGCCGGTGTCGCTAAACGTCGCCGATCCTTGCTCGAGAATCCAGCGCTGGGCGCCTTTCGCATCGGTGACGCGATACTCGACGCTCCATTGCCTCCGCTCGGCGAGCGCCTGTTCGATGGACTGACGGACTGTTTCACGATCCCGTTCGTCGACGATCTCGATGATCCCAAGGCCACCGCACAGGAATGCCTCCTTGGAAAGTCCGGTCCACTCCTGGATACGGTCCGAAACGAACAGGACTTGTTCGGACGGATCGTTCGCACGGCGATAGGCGACTCCGGGCGAGTTGACGAGTACGTTCCGTAGTTCCGTCTCTCGTCGCTCCAACTCGGCTTCGGCATTGCGTCGATCGGTGACATCCAAGCAACCGCCGATGTAGCCTTGAAAACTTCCGTCCGCATCCAGACGAGGATGCCCTCGATCGAGAATCCAACGGTAGAGCCCGTCGTGACGCCTGAGACGGTACTCCATCTCGAATGCCTCGCGTCGCTCGAACGCGTCGTAGTACGTTTGGACGCAATTCTCGAGGTCCTCGGGATGGACACCGTCGGTCCAACCGTCGCCCAGCTCATCGTCGAGGCTTCTGCCGGTGAAAGCCAACCATTCGGCATTGAAGTCGGTGCATTTGCCATCGATCCCCGAGAGCCAAACCAGGACCGGCACGCTATCCGCGAGATCGCGGAAGCGATGTTCACTTTCACGCAGGGCGGACTCGGTGAGCTTGCGTTCCGTGATGTCCTGCACATAACCGTGGAACAACACGCCACCATCCCATTCCAGTTCTGGTTGGCCAGAAATTTCCAGCCAGCGCAGACGTCCCTCTCCATCGATGGCGCGGACGCAGTCCTGGAGGAGGGACTGCGTCGACGCCGCGTCTCGCAAGCGATCGAGCAAACCGAGGGCGTCGTCGGGTTCCATTCGTTGCAGAAGAGGGGCGGCGTCGCCCGAGACTTCCTCGGCGGTGATGCCGAAGAATGGTTCGATCGACGCATTGGCGAACGGAACCGAAAGTTGCCCATCGGGCGAAAGACGCAGTTGCAGGATCATTCCCGGTACGTTCGCCGCGAGTACCTGAAGCCTCGTTTCACTGGCGCGTGCCGCCTCCAGGGCAAGACGCTGGGCATGAATGTCGAGGTGGACGCCCGAGAATCGTGAGGGACTACCATCCGCGGCGCGTTGGGAGACTCGTCCAATCGCTCGAATCCACTTCCAGGAACCAGCCTTGGTACGCATGCGGAACTCCGCGCGGTACTCCGGCTCGACGCCTCGGACATGCTTTTCGATCGACGACCGCACCGTCTCGGCGTCCTCGGGGTGAACGAGGCCAAAGAAGACGGAGCCGCGGTTTTCCAATTCGTCCGGCTCGTAACCGATGAGTCGCCACCAAGTCGCGTCGAACCAGGCTTCATCGGTGGCCGGATACCAATCCCACAGACCAAGTCCCGCCGAGTACGTGGCCGTGGTGAGACGGTCATCGGATTCCTTCAGGCGATCACGTAGTTCGACCTGTTCCGTGATCTCGGTCGCGACACTCAGAAAGCCGGTGAGCTCACGTTCGTCGCTGAACAGGGGCTGAATATCGAGCGACACCCAATACTCACGCCCGTCCTTGGCTCGATTGCGAATCTCGACCTGAATTCCGCGATGGCGCTCCAGCGCGTCACGAATACGGTCGATCGTCCTCGGATCGGTACCCTCGTATTGAATGAGCTTGGCTGGCTTCTGCCCCACGGCTTCGTCGAATTCGTAACCAGTAAGCCGCGTGAACGCCGCGTTGACCCACGCGATCCTCCGATTGATATCGGTCAGCATCACCGGGTTGGTCGTGCTTCGTGCCACGAGCGCTAGGTGCTTCAATTCGCTGGCGGTGCGAGCGAGCTCTTGGCCATGTTTGTAACCTTGTCGCAGGGCGGGAATCACCCACCGGAGAATAATGACCAAGCCCGTGAGCGCCAGACCGATGTCCCAGGCAAGTTGCCAACCGTGCATATGTCGTCGATCAGCCTCTTGCCAATCGTGGGCCTCGATAAGCAGATCGGTCACGGCTTCGTCGAGCCGCTCTTGCAACACTCCCAAGCGCTCCCGAGTCTCGCCGTCGTACCGAGACACCATCGGTCTCGACAAGACCGCATGCCACTCCGCGAGGACGTTCGCGCTGGCGAGTGTGAGCGATTCCCGCGACGACAGCGAGATCTGCTTACGTTCAACGGAGGCCTCCAGCACATCCGACAATCGAGAGTTGGCGGCCACGAGTCGCTCGAGCTTGATCTCGGTTGCTTCGACCCCACCGCCCGAGTCTCGGTACTCCCCGAGAAGTTGGTGGGATTGCCGCTCGACGGCGGACGAAGCGCCGATCAACTCGCGGCTATGACGAGTCGCCTCGCTTTCCCGCAGTTGGCTCCACAGATTGCCACCGACCAATAGCAACGCGAGCGCCGCGGCGAGCCCCAGATAGGACGAGAGCCGCCCCCACGGGTGGACGTTTCCACGCGGCGGGGTTTCGGGTTGTCGAGTTTCCTGGCTCACGAGTTGCCGCTCTTGATGCGAACAATCGATACACGCAGCGCGACGGACGGCGTCAACGGGCCGAGCCATTCGCCGTGCAGTGGCGTCTATCGAATGCGGTACGGGGAAGGAGTTCCGCCGGTCGTTCCCAATCGTGTGGTCGCCGCTCAGCCCCCGTCGCTGATGACCGCCTCCATCGACTGCGAACTTCCGTTAGAGATTGCTATAGCACGCACGTAACAGTTTGCCCGACCTCCCCGTTCCACCCTAAGTGCACGGACTCGTGCGACACGCGCCGCGCCCACCCGCCGCGGCGGCGCGAGGCCATAAAAACAAGGTTCTCGCGAGGTCCCTAGTTCGGCCGCGTCGAAGCAGGCGGCTATCCGCTATTTCCCAGGCGAGTTCGGCGCGCGATAACAAGGGGAAGGAAAGCCGCCTCGCCTGTTGGGGGAGCTTCTTATTTCGCTCGTGTGGATCCCTTGCTTCCCGAGTCCCGATCCACGAGCTCGAAAGAGACTGGGCCAAAGCTCGAGACCATCCATGATTGATTCGCGCTGGCAAGACGAAGATGCTGACGACGACGATTGGGACCGCGAACTTCCTGAACCCGATGACGAGGATGGGGACGCGGTCGACACCATTGAATGCCGTGCCTGTCACGCGGAAGTCGATGCCGATCTTCCGTTCTGTCCCGTTTGTGGGGCCGAAATCGAATCGCCCCGTTCCGGCATGTCTCAAGTCTCAACGGTCTTCATCGTGGTGATCCTGATCGTGATGCTACTGCTGGGATCGCTCTGGTGGGGCCTGTAGCCACTGCCATGAGTGCCGCCTATTCCCGTTGGCGACCGACGCGGGAATGTCGTCGCGGCATGAAACCAGGCCTTTGTCGGAAGAGGTGAGGGTTTCCTCGCCCGGCCGCGTTGATGTCGCGCATTCAAAGGTGGAGTGCGACGGAAGCGTTGGTGGCGTAACGGGTTGACGGCTTGTTCGAGAAGTCGAAGAATCCCTCGCTCACGCTTCGGGTTTCCTTTGGTTTCCCCACGCTTTGGGCATGGT
>JAGQPS010000439.1 GCA_020426595.1 Planctomycetales bacterium | reverse complement strand
CACGGAATTTCCTTGCCCTGCGGGAAGATCTTCGCGGTCGGGCCTTCTAGGTCACGCCAGTATGACTGGGAACTGAAGATCAAATAGCCAAGCAAAAGGGGTGCCAGATAGTTGAACATAAGCGTGGTTAGCACTTCGTTCGTCGAGAACTTCGCCCGGAAATATGCCGGCACCCAGGCCCAAATCATCCCTCCCAAAGCGCCCGCAACGATCATGGCAGGGACTGTGATCCATCCTGATGCGCCGTGAAGAAAAAAAGCGACGCCGGAGGCCGAAAGGGCGCCGATCATGAGTTGCCCGTCCGCACCGATATTCCATATTCGGACTCGGAAAGCGAGTGCGGCCGTGAGTCCGGTATAGATCAGCGGTGTAGCTGTCAGAATTGTTGCAGTAAGTGCGCCCGGCCTCAGAAATGCTTCGCTAAATAGGTTTATGTAGCCTTCGTAGGCATTACGACCGCTCAGGGTTAGTATTATCGCTCCAACCAAGAGAGCGGAGACGATGGCAATAAAGGGGAGGAGTATGTTGAGCGACCTAGTTATCTTGTGCCGCGGTTCGATCCTCAACGATTGACAGATCATTTTAGTCACTCACCTCCCCGTTGCCCCATCATTAGGAGCCCTATCTCATCGATGCTGGCGGCCGTTGGGTCTACTACCCCTTGGATTTCGCCACCGCAGATCACGGCAATCCGATCCGCTAGGTCCATTAGCTCGCCCAAATCCTCGGACAAAAGGACAACTGGCAAGCCATTCGCAGCGGCAGCAGTTATCAGCTCCCGGACATGCTCCATGGACGACACGTCAAGGCCCCTTGTCGGTGTGGCCACAATCAAAAGCGTAGGATCTGAGGAGAGCTCACGTCCCAAAAGGATCTTCTGCGCGTTTCCTCCCGACAGCTGGCGGATCAGGCTTGATGCACTTCCCTTCACCTTGTAGTTAGTAAGGATGTTCTCAGACTGAACTTGTGCCACTCGGCGCCGAGTGAAAGGTCCAAAGCTATGTGTCTTATTGCGATAAGACTTGAGGACCACGTTGTGGGACACTCTCAGACCCGGAGCGAGGCCAGTTCCAAGGCGATCCTCTGGGATATAGGCAACACCCATTTTGATAGCGGCGCGCGTGTTACCTAATTCCATAGGTTTCCCGCCGATCGTGATATCCCCGGACTCAACGGTTCGCAAACCAGCAATCGTTTCGGCAAGCGCGAGCTGGCCATTACCTGCCACACCTGCGACACCAAGAATCTCCCCGGGCCTAACCTCGAGATTCACATTCTTCAGCAAATACACCCCGGCATCACTTCGGACCGATATATTCCGAACGACAAGTATGGGATCCACATTTGGATCCGGCGGCGGTGTAGTTTTTCGCTGAAGCGTAATATCACGCCCCACCATAAGTTGGGCGAGAGCCTTTGCGTCGATATCGGCACTGCGCAGGTCTCTCGACCCAACCATTTTACCCATCCGCAGTACTGTCACATGATCGCATATCTCGGCTACTTCATTAAGTTTATGCGATATAAAGATAACAGAGTTTCCGTCGTCCGCCATGTGCCGAAGAGTTTGGAAGAGGGTGTCGGCTTCCTGAGGTGCTAGAACGGTGGTGGGTTCATCAAGGATCAGCGTTTTGGCGCCACGGTACAGTGCTTTGAGCAGTTCAACTTTTTGTTTTTGGCCAATCGTCAGCGACGAGACTTGAGCACGTGGATCAAGGTCTATACTGAAGCGTCTTGCCGCCGCTTCAACTCGTGCCTCAACCTCTTTGGCATTGTAGCGCCAGTGCGGATTGGCAGACCATCCCAGAACAACATTTTCCGCTACGGTCAAAGTATCAACCAGGCTGAAATGTTGGTGCACCATGAATATACCAGCGGCGAATGCGTCCGCCGGATTGGAAAAGCTTTTTCGCTGCCCATCAACATAAATTTGCCCTGCGTCGATTTGATACAATCCGGTGAGAGACTTGCACAGCGTGGTCTTTCCAGAGCCGTTCTCGCCCAAGAGTGCGTGGATCTCACCCCTAAGTACCTCGAAGTCTATCGAGTCATTTGCAACCACGCCCGGGAATATCTTAGTTAACCCCCTTGTCGCGACAGCCGCTTGACCCAAACGAAACTCGGGGTCTTCTAAGCGTTCACAGTTTCTCGGGTCTAGCATTTATAAGTCGCTCCATCCCTCACGATTCCAGTGAGTTTACGTTTCCATATTGCATCTAAATCGGCTGGTGCTTCCGCGCCGAAAAATGACTATGGTCACCAGATGTGGTTCTGCTCGCGGCACTCACGTTTTAGCTTCAACAGGACTGCTCAGAGTCAGTGTTCGTCACTGGACATCGAAATCTCCGATGCCAAATTCTCGAAGAACTGGTTCGACAACCTCTTGGCAGTGCTGTTTAATAGCTTCGAACCGATTTGAGCGATCTTCCCACCAATCCTCACGTCGGTGATATATTCCAATGTGGCTCCGGTTGTAGCGGGACTAATCTCTATTCCGGCTGTTCCGCTCGCCATACCTGCAATTCCTCCAGAACCACTGAAGACGATTTCGCAACTGTTCGGCGGTGTTTGGTTCCGCATCTCGGCCTGACCTTTGAAACGGGCTTTCACAACCCCTACCTTCAGACAGACGACGGCCTCGTAGTGCGTCGGAGTCGTTGCCGTCAACTCTTCACAGCCTGGAATACACCGTTTGAGTACCTCTGGGTTGTTCAGCATTTCCCATATTTTGTCGGGAGAGGCTGGGATCTCGTACTTTCCCTCAAACTGCATTTCTCACTCACCTTCGAAATTATTGCCGTCGGCGAGTGACATGACAGCGTTGACTATGTTCTGATATCCAGTACAGCGGCACAGGTTGCCGGATATTAGCGCTCGTACTTCGCTCTCGTCCGTAAGGTCGAGTTTCGAATGCTCACGAAGAGCATAGTCCAGTGTCATCAGGAGGCCAGAGGTGCAGAAACCACACTGCAACCCATGGTGGTCCTTCAGGGACTGTTGAAGTCGGCTCAGACGGCCACCTTCCGACAAGGCTTCGACGGTTCGTATGGAATGGCCGTTGGCTTGAACCGCCAACATTGTGCAGCTGCGGATCGCTTCGCCATCCAACTGAATAGTGCACGCACCGCATACTCCGTGCTCACATCCAGCATGCGTGCCGGTTAGACCAAGATCTTCGCGGAGAAAGTCGATCAGGAGAGTTCTGCTCTCGACGGTTCGCTCGAACTTCTCGCCGTTTACGGTGACTTCAATGGTATGTTGACTCATTTCTTCAACCTTTTTTCAGATTGACCTGGGAGACCCGATCAGTGGCGCGCGCTACGGTTCGCGCAATTAGCGTCGAGGCGAGCGTCACCTTATTCCCGGTCGACATGTTCGGATCATCTTCAACCGTCAGATTCTCTGCGGAGAATCTAGACACCTCTTCGACAAGGTTCTCACCGATTTCCATTCCAATTAGCCACTCTTCAAGTGCGTTGAACCGGATTGGCGTTGCGGCGACGCTGCACAAGCCGATCCGCGCATAGTTGATCTTGCCATCCTCCACACCAATCAATACAGCCGCGCCGCATTGCGCGAAGTCACCATGGCGGCGCGCCAGTTCCTGAAAAGCCCAGCCCGTGTTTGCCGACGGGGCCTGAATTTGAATTTCACAGAGAATTTCATCATTATTTAGGGCATTGTCCATTGAGCCGACAAAGAACTCTTCGATCGGGATAATCCGGTCGCCAGCCTTCTTGGAGCGACATCTAAGCCGGGCGCCAAGCGCGAGCATCACCGCAGGCATCTCGGAAGCCGGATGCGCGTTGCAGAGGTTACCGCCTAAGGTACCCCGGGTCTTGATTTGGACGTGTGCG
>JAGQPS010000438.1 GCA_020426595.1 Planctomycetales bacterium | reverse complement strand
ATCGCCGCCAACAACAAGCTTCGTCGCGGATTGCCAGGCACAACAGCGGGACCGGACACGCCGCCTCGCAACAATCCCTGACGAGAATCAACCAGCAATTCGCCACTCGCCTCGGTGTCTTGCGAATGACATTCATAACAGTGAGCCACGAGAATCGGCCTGATCTTCCGCTCGAAGTAATCGACGGTGTCGTCGCCATCGGGCTCCTGCGTTTGAGCGATGCAAGGGACCAACGGCGTGAGCATCAACCCTAGCCATGTGAGGAAGGTCATTGCTTGTCCAGGCCAACTCATCATGTCACCTCCCACGTCAGCGAACTCAAAGGGATGAGGACTCAACCGAGTTCTGTTACGGAGAACTCCCGCGCCGATGTACAACTCGGGGGCAAGTTACGGGGTCTTGTGCGATGACAATCGTGTGAATTTCCGGTGAATTGGATTTTGCCTGAATGGCGTTTCGAGAACCCGGATGCTGGATCGTAATGTGCTTGACCGCTCGCAAATCAACGGATCCAAGATTAGGAGGCCGATCGAAACGATGCCCCTGTCAGGTCGCCGTTACTCGTCCATTCAAAGGCTCCCGCCATTCCCGCAAGCCGACAGGCCTGATTCGCAGGTGTCGGACTCCCACTCGAACTACCGAGGCGAGTCGAAAGCGCCCGCTATTGAGCGGGACTTTTCCGTAAGCCGGTCTCTCGAACAACACCCCTTTCTTTCGTGAATGCAAGCACTATTCGCTGGCGGAGCTCGTCGGCGATCGTGGTACGGTGGGGCTTGTTCCGGGAAGCCACATCGAGTTTTCCGAGACGGGGAGATATCGAACGGTGGACTGTTCCAAGGGTTTGGCCCGCGGAACGGTCTCGAGTGGAGTGACGATTTCCAAATTTGCTTGGCGGACCGAGGAGCGAGATGTGACTCCTGAGTTTCGTCAGCATCAACGTCCAGACTTTCTGGATTGCTCCTCTTAACTTTCGCCCCGTGATCAAACCGCCATGAACAATTTCGGTAATCCACAACCCGGTGATCTTGAACTTCCTCGCTGGCTCGGGATGAACCAGAGCATTCAACGCCCCGAGGCGGAGCTCCCCGAGAAGATCCAGCCGTTGGCGGCCGTGAAATGGGGTGGCGTGACTCAGATCTTGCCCGAGCGCGTGGAATCGTGGAGCGAGCTGCAACGACGACTGCTCCCGATCTCATGCGACCCTCGTCCCAACGATGTCCTGGTGGGACGCGTGGTCGACCTCGGCAGGCACTCCTCGGTCGAACTCAGCTCGGGACGTCGAGCCCAACTTTACCTGGGAGATGTTCTGGTTGGAGCGTTCGGCAATCGCTACGCCACCAATCAGTACGAGGGCATCGTTCCCGGTCGGCTCGAGCACTACCACATGATGAGCCAAGGGGCGGTCATGGGTCAGGTCGTTTCGGCGTCCTATTCGATGGGTGACCCGACGGTGATCGAGCCGCTTGGGTTTCTCGATAACGGGGCTGGCGAGCCGGTCAATCTCGCTAACTATGGTCTGCCTCGAATCGACCAAGTTCCACGCGTTCCGGTGATGCTCGTGCTTGGCTCGTCCATGGACGCCGGCAAGACCACGACCGCCGCGGCATTGACTCGTGGCCTGAGTTTGGCGGGATGGCGAGTTCATGCGGGGAAGCTCACCGGAACGGGCTGTGCCAACGATATCAACAAGATGCGAGACGCTGGGGCTCAACGGGTCTTGGACTTCACCTCGTGTGGCTACGTTTCAACCGCGTCCGCGCCGGCCGAGGCCCTTGAGCAAATCAGCTCGCGAATTATTGAACACCTGTCCCAAGGATCGCCCGATCTCCTCGTACTCGAGATCGCCGATGGGATCGTGCAAAGCGATACCGATCGATTGGCTCGCATGCTGTCGGCGGCGGGCCGAGTCGATGGCGTGTTGTTGGCTGTCCACGATGTCCTCTCGGCGCGGACGGCGACCGAGATCGTGGAGCAGGAGTTTGGTTTGCCAGTGTTTGGTGTCTCGGGAGCGGCCACGCGCAGCCCCTTGAGCACATCCGAACTGATCCGACTTTCGACCCGCATGGTCTACGATGTTCCGGCCCTGTCGCATCCGGGAATCGCCCTCGACGTGGAAGGGTACCTGTCGCAACCTCAACGTTGTTGCGATCGGTCGCGCATCGGCGTCGCGTAGGGGTCGGTGCCAAGGATGATCATCGAGTCACTATGTCGCTTTCCAGCATCTCGCCATGGACGAGCCGTCCGCGCCGGACGAACCGTCCGCGAGGTGCTGGAATCTCATCGCGGGGGTCTTCGACTCATCACGCTCGCGGCGTTCGTGATGCAGACGGTCCTGCTGTTCATTCCCTTGGCGTTCCATCATTCGCTACCGCTTTTGTTGGCTCCCGCCGATACGGCGACCAGCCATCGCTCCTCGACCCTCGGACTGTTGATCGCCGTGATCGTGGGAGTCGGCTGTGTGCGAGCATTCGCCAACTATCAATTCCTGCGACTCGCCGGGAAAGTGGGTCATGGGCTAGTCGCCGACCTGCGTTCCGCCGCCTACTCCCACATGCTGCGACTTCCGGTCAAGTACGTCGAAGCACGCGGAGCGGGGCGCGTGCTCCTTCGGTTCATTGGCGATGCCGACGCGCTGAGAGCCTGGTTCAGCAAGGCGGGTCCCAAACTCATCGCGGACGGACTGACGGGGGCCGCGGTTTATGCCGGACTCGTTTGGCTCAACTGGCAACTCGCCTTGCTGCTAATTCCGCCGCTTGGTTTGTTGCTCGCCCTTCTTTGGCGCCTTTCCCATCCGGTTCGAGAGGCGACTCGCCAATCGCGCCGCGAGCAATCGCGACTGACGGGGCGAATCGAGTTTGCCTTGAATCACTTGCGCGAAACAAAGATCGCGGACGCGCGGACGAGCGAGCCCAACATCATCGATGCTGGAATTCGGGAAGTCGCGGCTCGCAACGCCGAACGTGACCGGCTCGCCGCGATACTTGAATCCGCCTCGCAGCTGGTGCTGTTCGCGATCCTGCCGGCGTTACTCCTGGCGGGATTCTCGCTCGTCTGGTCCCAACGGATGTCGGCCAACGATCTGGTCGCCTTTGTCTGGCTCCTGTTGCATTTGTTGGTGCTCTTGCGAGGTTCATTGCCCGCGTTCGTTCTGCATCAGAAGGCGCTGGTTTCCGCCCAACGGCTGTACCTGCTGCTCTCAAGATCGGCCGAGAAAGGGCGGGGAAGTCAACGCGTCAGATCCCGCTTCCGGGAACTCACGATCGGCCACGGAGAAAACTGCTTCGTGTTCGCTCGCGGCGTTCACGTCTGGCCATCGGAAATCGATCTCGACACTAGCTGGGACGTTTTGCTAGGGTTCGCGAGATCGGGGGGCATGCGTCTATTGATCGATGGCGTGCCGATTGAGCAAGTCGATGTCAAGCTGCGCCGACGCAGGATCGGTCGCTGGCCCGTCGACGGTGAGTGCGTGGAAGAGTCCGCCGGTCCAACCGGCGACGCAACGCCAAGCGACACCAGGGGCTTGCGTATCGTTTTGATCGACAACCGTTCGGATGGACTTGAGCCCTGGTCGGACAAGAGTTCGGAGTGGCCGAGTTCGGCGATCGTCTTCCTAGCCGTCGAGCCCACCATTGATGCGAACCGACCGTCTAGGTCCGGTGCCAGGAAGATCGTGGGAAATGACATGCTGACTCGATCATTCGGTCCGTAGCCTGGCCATGGAAACGGTGTTCTCCGACACGAGCAAGGACTGCTCGGTCATTTCCCTTTCAAACGAAGCCAACGCGGTGCGGCACTATCCCTCCCAACAACAGGAGCTGCGGTCGGGGACGCTTGTGCTGTCCTTGGTGGTGCTTGTTGGGA
>JAGQPS010000437.1 GCA_020426595.1 Planctomycetales bacterium | reverse complement strand
GCTGGTTCCCCCATCGTCCGCCGCGGTCCCGCCTGAAGCTCTTTCCACTGAGCCGCAGGGTAAGGCCGACGAGCCTGGACAATCCGCCGAACTCGAGAACACCAGTCCCGCGAACGACGAGCCAATCGTTGATGCGGCCGACGCGGAATCGAGTAGCGAGGAGCTCGACGAAAGCCAGCGACGCGAGCGGCTTTTGGTACCCGTTCAGTACCTCAAGGGTGTTGGCCCCAAGCGAGCGGAGCTGCTGGAAAAGCTGGGCCTGCGCACCGCGCGGGATCTCGTGTTTAATTTTCCGCGGTCCTATGAGCGGATCGAGCCCGCCACGCCACTGGACGACCTAGTGGAAGGACAAGCCGCGACGGTATTGGCCGAGATTCAATTCATCGAGCAACGCAAGACGCGTCGCGGTCTCGATCAGTTGATCGTCCAGGCCAAGGTGGATACCCGTCGCATCAAGGCGATGTGGTTCAACCAGAAGTATTTGGCCAAGAAGGTCTTTCAGGGCATGCGGGCCCTTTTCTCCGGCGTGCCCAAGTTCGACGGCAATCGCTGGATCTTCATGAATCCGAAGCTCATCCCGCTCCGCGATGACGAGCCAATTCCCGCCGGGCGGATCTTGCCCGTGTACAGCCTCACGCAGGGACTGCATCAGCGACACCTGCGCACCGCGACTCAAAGCGTGCTCGGCGACTGCGTTCCCTTGATCGCGGAAGTTCTGCCGCCCCGCATCCGTGAGCAAGCCGGTCTGGTCGGAATCGAACAGGCGCTACGAGCGGTGCATCTTCCGGAAAGCGACGAGCAACTCGAGCAAGGCCGCCGACGGTTGGTGTTCCAGGAGCTGCTCGTGCTGCAACTAGCGCTGGCGATGAGACGACGCAAGCTGCACACCGAGTGTCGGGCTCCCGCGCTTCCCGTCGATTCCGTGATCGATGCTCGCATCGTCAGACTGTTTCCCTTCGAGCTCACCGAGGATCAACGGCGCTGCATCGACGAAATCTCGCGGGACATGGGCCAAACCGTTCCGATGAATCGACTTCTGCAAGGAGATGTTGGAGCCGGCAAGACGGCGGTGGCGTTCTACGCGATGCTGCTCGCGGTGGCCCATCAATATCAGGCGGCGATCATGGCGCCGACCGAGATTCTGGCTCAACAGCACGCCAAGAATCTTCGGCGATTGTTGGCTCATAGCAAGGTCCAAGTCGGGTTGCTCACGGGGGGCATGAGTGAACGCGAACGGAAAGTGATCCATCAAGGGCTCGCCGATGGTTCCATCCAGTTGGTCGTCGGTACCCAAGCGCTCATCCAACAATCGATCGAGTTCCAACAACTCGGCCTGGTCGTTGTCGACGAGCAACACAAGTTTGGAGTCAAGCAACGAGCCCAGTTGCGCGCCGCGGGAATCGATCCTCATTACTTGGTCATGACGGCGACGCCCATTCCCCGCACGATGACCATGACCGCTTTTGGCGATCTCGACGTTTCCACACTGCGCAAGGGGCCGCCATCGCGACGCACGGTGCATACCTACCGCGGCGAACTGGAGAAACGCGATGCGTGGTGGGACTTCTTTCGCAAGAAGCTCGACGAAGGGCGACAAGGCTATGTCATCACGCCCCTTGTCGAGGAGAGTGAGGCGGTCAATTCCGTGAGCGTGAAACAGGTCTTCGAGGAACTGACCAATGGGCCGCTCGCCAACTACCGAGTCGGTTTGCTGCACGGGCGGATGACGAACGACGAGAAGAACGCCGCCATGCTCGATTTCACGTCCGGCGAGACGCAGGTCTTGGTTTCCACGATCGTCGTGGAAGTGGGGGTCGACGTTCCCAACGCGACGTTGATGACCATTGAGTCGGGAGAGCGGTTTGGCTTGTCCCAGCTACATCAGTTGCGGGGGCGAGTGTCGCGCGGCAAGCATCCAGGGTACGTCTGCGTTTTCGCCGAGACGACTCCCGAGAACCCCGTGGAGCGTCTCGAGGCGTTCGCCAGTACGACCGACGGATTCGAACTCGCTGAAGTCGACTTCCGGTTGCGCGGGCCGGGTGATTTGCTGGGTACGCGGCAGAGTGGCCTTCCACCGCTGCGGATCGCCGACCTCCGTCGAGATGGGGACATCGTCGAACAGGCGAGGCAGTTGGCTCGTGAGTTGTTGGAGGCGGATCCCGAATTGGCCGCTCCCGATGTCGATTTGCTGCGGCGACAGGTGCTGACCCGTTACGCGGCAGTCATTGAATTGGGCGATGTGGGGTAATTCGACGTCCATTTCCAAACGCGGCGCGATCACTTCCCCGATCGAGTCTCCTCCCTGCAAAGGTGCCGCGTTGTCCGCTACATTGGCGGTTTCCGGCGCCTCGTTTCTCGTGAACGAGGCAACCCAGCCGGCCCCGCATGAAGAGTGGTTGGAGAGGATCAGCGATGGGCTTGGAAGGAGCTTCGGCGAAGATCGGTTTGGCGGTCGATCTCGGCGCCTCAAGCGGTCGCGTCTTGGCGGGCACCTTGGATTCCGACCGTTTCGTATTGGAGGAAGTCCATCGATTTCCCAATGGCGGTGTCGGCGTCGGAGAACGCCTGCATTGGGACGTGCTCCGGCTCTGGGCCGATATCAAGGAGGGACTCACGCAGGCGGGGCGTCGCTTTGGTGATCGCGTCGCTTCGGTGGCCGTCGATACGTGGGGAGTCGATTTCGGACTGCTTGATCGCAACGGCGAACTGTTGGCCAACCCCCACCACTACCGCGACTCTCAGAACGCCGGCATGCTCGACGTGGCGTTTCACAGCGTGCCACGCGACGACATTTTCGCGGCGACCGGTTTGCAGTTCATGGAGATCAATAGTCTCTATCAGCTGCTAGCGCTGCGCGGCCGCAAACAAGGGGCGCTCGACGCGGCGTCTCATTTCGTGATGATGGCCGACCTGTTTCATTTGTTTCTGACGGGTGAAATCTCGAACGAAGTCACCAACTCAACCACCTCCCAATGCTTTGATCCGCGAAAAGGCGATTGGGCGCGATCCATCCTCGAACGATTCGGTTTGCCCGTCGAGATTTTCGGTCCCGTCTCCCAACCTGGGACACGACTCGGTTCGCTTCGCGCCTCGGTGCAGCGCGAGACGCGACTGGGCGCGGTCGAAGTCGTCTTGCCCGGCACGCATGACACGGCCAGCGCGGTCGCGGCCATCCCTGGGCTGGACGAGCGCAGCGCGTATATCAGCAGCGGCACGTGGAGCTTGATGGGCGTGGAGATTGCCCAGCCGATCATCAACGATGACGTGCGCCGCCTCAACTTTACCAACGAAGGTGGGGTCGCCAACACCATTCGGCTGCTGAAAAATATCGGTGGGCTGTGGCTGCTGCAGGAGGCGCGTCGCCAATGGGCGCGCAGCGGGCAGGAATATTCGTGGGCGGCGTTGCTGGCCGAGGCGGAGAGGGGTACCCCCTTCCGTTCAATCATCGACCCGGACGCCAGCGATTTCTTGGCTCCTAGTCAGATGATCGATGCGATTGCCGCCTATTGTCGCCGCACAGGCCAGCCCGCACCAGAGAAAGTCGGCGAAGTGGTGCGCTGCACGCTGGAGAGCTTGGCCTTGCGCTATCGCTGGACATTGGGCGCACTCGAAGAATTGGTGGGGCATAAGTTAGAGACAATTCGCATTGTGGGGGGCGGCTCGCAAAATCGACTGCTCTGCCAACTTACCGCGGATGCGTGCCAGCGGCCAGTGGTGACTGGCCCAGTGGAGGCCACCGCGCTGGGCAACGTGATGGTGCAAGCAATGGCAACCGGGCATCTAGGCAGCCTTGCCGAAGCACGCGCCGCGGTCGCCGCGTCAATCTCGCAGGAGCATTTCACCCCCGGCCCCGTCACAGGTTGGGATGAGGCTTTTGGC
>JAGQPS010000436.1 GCA_020426595.1 Planctomycetales bacterium | reverse complement strand
TGCCTCTACAGCTCTACAGCTCTACTCTCTACTCTCTACTCTCTACAGCTCTACTGCTCTACTGCTCTACTGCTCTACTGCTCTACTGCTCTACTGCTCTACTGCTCTACTGCTCCACTCTCTACCACCTCTTCCGCTTCACAACGGTGCCGCCGCTACGGGACGGAGCGATTCGATGAACTCGTCGAAGATCTGGCGGTAGTTCTCGTCCGTCGGGTCGTTGTGTCCCGCGTTGGGGATGACCACGAACCGCTTTTGCTGGGATGGCGAAGCATGGAACAAGTCGAGAGCCAATTCGATCGGAATCAGCCGGTCGGCGTCTCCATGACTCTGCAGTAGCGGCCCACGGTAGCTAGAAATCTTGTCGATCGAATCGAAGCGATTGGTCATCGAGAGGTTGGGCAACAACAGCGGCACGTGAGTTTGGGCCAGGCTCGGCATGGAATCGAATGTGCTTGCCAGAACAAGTCCCCGAGCTCCGTCACGCGCCGCGAGATCCGTCGCCACGGCTCCGCCCAACGAGCGTCCCATGAGGACGACTTGCGATTCGTCGATGCCCGTCCTTCGAGCAAGCCAACGGCGAGCGGCGCGAGCATCGTCAAACACGCCTTGCTCCGATGGACGCCCCTCGCTCCGCCCGTATCCCTGGTAGTCAAAAATCATGACGGCCAGGCCGTGTCGTTGATTGAGCAGCAACATGCTCTCGGCGCAGGTCGCGACCGTGTCGGCGTTGCCATGACAGAAGAGAGCAACGGCTCGAGGATTCGGGTGGTCGATGAATAGCCCGTGGAGGCGGGCTCCGTTCCTTGATTCGAACCAAGCGTCCTCGAACACACCCCGAGTCTCGCCCCAGGCCTCCTCGGGAAATGGGTGAGGATGAAAAATGATGGCCCGCTCAAGACCCGACGTCGGTGAAAGCGGCCCCAGCATCCGACAGCCCGGTGCCCAAAGCACCACAAGAGCCAACCAACCGGCGGCCCAGATCGTTCGCCGACTTGTCGCCATGACATTCTCCCCGTTTCGCGGAGTTCGCGGAGAGACGTTAGAGAGATGCCGTCGGAGCGGCAAGACGAATTCGGCGGACCCAGAGAAGAGCAGGAGAGCGGGGGGGCGATCAGCGATGCCGGCGTAAGGAGCGGAATCCCATATGACAATCTACTGCTCTACTCTCTAACTCGGCATTCCAATCTGGCCTTATGTTCCAACTGGAAACTCAGGCGCGATGTCCGATTCCCTTCTTCGGTCGCCGCGCTGCCTTCGTTGCCCCCGTTTTCTTTCCTTTGGACGCGACTTTCTTGCTTCCAGCCTTGCCGACTCCAATCTTCTGAACGGCAACCTGCAACTGTTCGGCGACAAAGGCATTTAGACTCTTGCCTGCGAGCACCGCCGCCACGTTGATCTGGCGATGCAATTCGGGAGAGATGCGGGTTACGAATTGGCCCGAAAACGGCTTGTCTGGTGTCTCACCGCGTTTCTCGCAAAACGCCAAGTAGTCGTCGATCGACTCCCGAAACGCCTTTGTCAGCTCAGCGACGCTCTTCCCCTGGAACGTGATGACGTCTCGAGTGTTGATGATCTCTCCGTGAAAGATCTTGGCTTCGTCATCGAGTTCGACTTTGCCGATATAGCCCTTGTATTCCATCATGGCGTGACTCCAGCCTCCGTCAGAAACCGTCGCACGGATTTGACGGCTCCCTTGTCGGTTTCTTTTTGAGGGTGTGGCCGGTGAAACACGGCACGAACCCCATTCAAGGCGATCCGCAATCGCGATCCGGAACCTTCGGCGATCTCGGCTCCGGCAGCCTCCAACATGAACTCGATATCCCGCCAGGCAATGTTCGACCTGACAGGGTCCTCGAAGATCGCCTCCAGAGTACGTCGTTGCTTCGGTCCCAAGCCTGTCTCCATAGTATCACTGAGTGATACTTAAATCCAGTTCGACGGATGGCGGAGTCTCCGCCGAAACCTTGGTTGCGATAGGACTCGGATGTCTATTCTTGTTCGGGATTGGAACAGGAGAGCAAGAGTTGCTCGAGAGAGTAGAAGGAGTAGAGAGGAGAAAGGCGAGCGATCGGCGATGTCGGGACTTGGAGCAAGCCCCAAGGAGACGGCCTACTGCTCTACTTTCTCCCCTCTACTCTCTAACTCGGCCAAAGGCCGAAGTCGGGCTGACTGGATTCGAACCAGCGACCTCCACCACCCCAAGGTGGCGCGCTATCCAGGCTGCGCTACAGCCCGCAATCGAGCCAGTACTGTAGTGAAAACCCCGGCGGCTCACAACTCCTCTTCACACCCCCATTTTTTTCAGGGAATCCTCCGAGTCCTCGCCGATCCGCGAGGCGACCACCGGTCGTTCTGGCTCCTGCATCGACACCCAGCGTTCCTCTTGGGTTCGCCCCGTTCTCGACGCGAATCGCCGAAGAGTCGGCGGCGCCCCCAAGTCCCGGCCCGCTGCATGACTCGCACCAAGCGATTGCCCCCGTTGTCCGAGACCTACCCCGGCGATACGGTGTCTCGGGCAGGGTGTTCCGATCGCCCCCGATCGCCGCGAAACCGCGGGGGACGTGGTGGCGAACGGCCCCGGCAAGCTCGCGCCCACCACCCGCTCCGAATGCTTCCAGCCCGAGAAATCGCGAAATGAATACCGACCATTCCACGCCGACGGATTCTCGTTTGTCGTCTTTCGCCGATCGCCTCGCTCACGCCGTCGCCACCAAACGCAATCCGGTCTGCGTCGGTCTCGACCCACGGTGGAAGTCGCTGCCGGAGCCGATCCGAGCCGGACTCAACGGCGACTCCTGGACCGATCAAGCCAAGGCCTTCGCACGATTCTCTTGCGCCGTCATCGACGCCGTCGCCGACCTCGTCCCAGTCTGCAAACCGCAAGCCGCCTTCTTCGAGGCACTCGGACCGAGCGGGATGAGCGCCTTGAAGGAAGTCATCGATCACGCCACCGCCGCCGGACTCGAGGTCATTCTCGATGGAAAACGCAATGACATCGGCACGACCGCCCAGGCTTACGCGGAGGCCTGGCTCGGTCGCGAGCAATCGCCTTGGGGAGCCGACTCGCTGACTGTCTCGCCCTACCTCGGTGATGACACACTCGAGCCGATGATCCAAATCGCCACGGCTCGTCAAGCCGGACTTTGGGTGCTCGTGAAAACCTCGAACCCCGGTAGCGCCGCGCTGCAAGATCGTTCCACCGTGCTTACCGAAACCAAGGAGGTCGGCCCATTGGTTCGAGAGATCGTGGCGAGCTGGGTGGAGCGAGCCAACGTCGCGTCGCTCGGCGCGTGCGGATTCGGCGCGGTCGGAGCGGTTGTCGGAGCCACCTATCCCCAGGAACTCGTCGCACTCCGAGCCGCCATGCCTCACGCTTGGCTGCTCGTGCCCGGCTACGGAGCGCAAGGCGGCGGCGCGGCGGACACGGTCGGAGCGTTCGACTCGCGCGGCCTGGGCGCGGTGGTCAACAGCTCGCGCGGCATCATCTTCGCTCATAGCGCTCCGGCCTACGCCGAGCGTTTTTCAACCGCCGCCTGGACCGACGCCGTTCGCGCGGCGACACTCGATATGATCACGGCCATGCGTGATGAAACTCCCGCTGGTAATCTGTAACGCATCGACGCGACAGCGAACAACCGACCGCGTCACACGCGACGCAGCTGAAACCGGCCCCCCAACACTCGAGTATTTCTTGCTGGGACAACAGTCCTTGAGAGCGCTCGATCCAAGTCGTTGCTCGTGCGGGCGACGATCGTCCGAGTCCTGGCCGAGTCAGATTGAGCCCCCTTTGGGAAGCGATGTTTGCGACCTCCGTTGCCGCGCCCACACAGCCGAAAACAGGCTCTCCCTACCGGAACGGGCTGTTGATTTGATCAGACACGCCGCATCGTGCGGCCGGGAGACGCCCATCGAGG
>JAGQPS010000435.1 GCA_020426595.1 Planctomycetales bacterium | reverse complement strand
CCAACTCGCCTTTTGCTTGGGCACGAATCGCATTCGGTAGGCTTAAATCAACAGGCCGGTCAGCGAGGGATGCTTCGCCTTTTGGGAGCGAGCCAACGACTCGTTGCACCGCTGATACCTGCAGGAAGTCACGTCCGCGAAATCGCGACATCGGAACGCTCAACGAGGCGTCGCGAGTCTCGGAAGTGATCTACTCCTCGGACTTCACCCGTTTGCCTTGCAGCAGAATGCCGGGGCGATCGTCACGAGTTTCTCCCGTCCAGCGCACGTCCTTGATAACCGGCGGTTCAGGCTGGTCGATCGTTTGCCATTCGAGCACTCGGTTGATGGCATCATCGGTGTCGACCGCGAGCACCTCCCAAGTCACTTCGTACCCGGTCCACTCCTCCTCATCCGGCAGACAGCCGGGATGGTTGAGCCAGTTCTCGGGCAAGGGCTGTTGGACAGTGACCTCGTGGACGCGAAGGCCGGTGCGTTCGCGCTCGCTTTCACGTTGCCGCTGGAACAAATCAGGCAGGGCGATTCCCGCGACCACGCTGCGCCGCGTGAGCTGGATGGCCAAGTCGTTTTGGTCCGACGTTTCCAAGGCTACCCACAGTCGGGTCAGCACTTCCATCAACGACCACTCGGGCAGATTGGTCGTGTCGGCCCATGACTGGGACAAGACCGCGGAAGCCGCCGCTCGCCCCGCCTCGATGCTCCCTTGCCGAAGTAGGACACTCGCCGTTAGAGCAACCAGATGAAAGTCCTCGTCGTCCTGCAGCACCACGCGTTCACGCTCGATATCGGCCAGCGCCTCGTCCCAGCGCTCCAGTTCGTAACAACCGACCGCGCGTAGGTAGCGAGCCCACAAGGGCCGCTTCTGCCGAGCTTCATAGCGCTCCGCCAATCCAATCGACTCGTCCCAATGCCGAGTCTCGCCGCAAACGATCGCCGCTTCGAGCAAGACTTCAGGGTTCTCACGCTCCCGCAAGCAAGCGAGCAAGACCTCGCGAGCCTCGTCGAGACGAGAGACCAGGCGGGCGCATTCCGAAAAACGCAAAGCGACCAGCGGATGGGAAGGATCGAGCCGTGAAGCCTCGCGGAGCAACCGCATCGCATCAACAAGACGGTCCTGATCGATGTACCACGACGCGGCTCTTAGTCGAGCCGTGACACTTTCGGGAGCGAGTCGAACGGAGGCCTCGAAATCCGCCTCGATCGACTCAAGACTCGGGAGCGCGTCGCGCAGAGCGTCGAGCCCCTCTTCCATGTCGCCCGTCGCTTCGTCCGCCCATTCGTCAATCACCATCCGAAATTCGCCAGCCACGGCGGCTCGCAAATTGCGGACTTCCGGTTCGTCGGCGAACGGAGTCGACCAGCGAGCGGTCAATTCCCAAGCGGTGAGCAATTCGTCGGGCTGCTCAATCAAATAGGGGAGCAAGAACAGGGCATGAGCCGTTTCGGCGGCCGAACGCCCCGCTTGATTCATGACCGTTTCCAGCATCTGCAGTAAGCGGACCGGCGAGTCTCCTCGCTCAATCCCCCGCATGATGCGCTGGGCGGTATGGGCAAAATCGGGGCTCAGGTCTTGCAGCCATTCAGCCGGCAAGACGGGTCGATCGAGCAGTGAATCATCGGCGACGAAATCCGGAACTGAGCGATCATCCGACGATTGTTGTCCTGCCGACATATGGGGCTCCCCACAGCAAGGTTGGCTCCAGTGGAACCCACCAGACTAACGCTCCACAGGGAAACCGAGAAGGACCGGGTCGGAGCTTTCGGAGTGGTTCTCGCCGCCCAGTCAAACAAGTGCCATGCTTCGACTCGAGCCGAGCCCACAAAAAAGCGGGGGAGAAGACCAGCTTCTCCCCCGCGAAGTTCAAACGAGTCGGGACCACGCGTGATGCCGAAAGGCTAAGCCCCCGACCCCAAGATGGTCGAACGAGCTGCTCGGTTACACGAGCTCTTCAATCGCACGGCCCGTCTCCACCATGTAGGTTGGGCGACCCGACTGGTTGACGAACTGGGTACGAGGGTTGATCCCCATCGTCTGGAATATGGTGGCCATCAAGTCCTGCGGTCCGATCGGAGTCGACTTCGGCACATCGGCCTTCTCAGCCGACTCACCCACGACCTGACCCATCTTCAAACCACCGCCGGCCAGAGCCAGCGTGCTGAGCGGAGCCCAGTGGTCTCGCCCCGCCCCGCCGTTGATCTTCGGCGTCCGTCCGAACTCACCCGAGATCACCAACAACACTTGGTCACTCAAGCCGCGCTGATCCAAGTCCTCGACGAGAGCCGCCACGGCCCGATCCACTTGCGGAGCCAGACGATCCATTGAGTCCTTGATGGTGCCATGCATGTCCCAGCCACCGAAGCTCACGGTCACGAAACCACAGCCCGCCTCGCAGAGGCGACGTGCTTGCAGCATCTGTTGACCGAGTCCGGACCCGTACCGATCGACAACTCGAGGATCCTCATAGGCGAGATCAAAGGCTTGCTGTGAGCGACTGAGGATGAGGTCGAACGCTTGCTGCTCGAATGCATCGAGACCTTCCATCAGGCCTTGACGGTCGGTCTCACGCCGGACGTTGTCGATGCCATCGAGCATCGCGCGTCGATCGTCCAACCGAGCCCGGTCCACGCCGAGCGTCATATTGCGGCGTGCTTCACCACTCGGATCGAATGGGGCGTACGCCGTACCCAGGAACGAAGGGCCGTCTCCATAAATTCCACCGATGCGAACATACGTCGGCATGCCCGTATCGGGATGGTTGGTGCCTCGCACTCGCGACACGACCGAGCCAATGCTGGGGCGAACCGGGTTGGCTCCATTGTCGGCGAGGCGATGGTCGTAGCCGGTCATCACATAGTGGGTGCCGCCCGAGTGACCACTGTTGGTGTGAGCGAATGAACGGACGAACGCCATCTTGTCGGCGACCGCCGCCATCCGTTCAAAGTTGCCGCCGAGCGTGATGCCAGGCACGTTGGTAGCGACCTCGCCGGTCACGCTGCGGTACTCGGCCGGAGCCGACATCTTGGGATCGAAGGTTTCAATGTGAGTCGGTCCGCCACCGAGCCAGAGCCAAATCACACTCTTGTCTTGAGCTTGAACGGCCGCCTCCGAACCTTGGGCCTTGAGACGCAGAAGGTCGGAAAGAGTCAGAGCACCAAGGCCCAGCGTACCCACCTTGAGAAAGTCTCGACGCGAGCGGCCATCACAATCCCTGCGGCGACGCTGAAAGCGCAAATCGAACATGGGCGGGTTCCTCGACGGGAAAGATAAATTGGGGGGAGCCACTTCGCAAAAACCGCCGGGCGCCGACATTGCCGACCCTACCCGTCTCCGGTCGAAGCGACCAAGCAATGGCAGCCAAAGTCCGGCCGCCCTCGCTTGCACAACTCGCTTGCACAACTCGCTTTCATCCAGCCGGCACGTCCCTAACCGCGATCAAGCGACTTGATCACCGCTGCGTCGCGCCGACTCACTTTTCTCGCTGTCTTGACGAGTCGTCCTTCCTGGACTCGACTCGATTCTCGATGTTGCTCTGCAAGATGCCCGTCCCAAAGACAACGCGTGCGATCGGCATGGTACTCGGTTTTTCAAAACGCTCTCAAGCAGAATTTTGGTGGAAGGGGGTACTTTTTCCCCCACGCCCCCTGGAAGGCACCCCAGGCCTACTCAAGGCATGAGTCGACCCAGCTGATCTGGTAAACTCAAAGGGTACCCATGGACGTCGAATCCGTGATCGGATTCGACCCAAGGGGGCCGCCGCGCAGCGACTCCCCTGCCCCGTTCCTCCCTCCTTGAACGGCGGTGCTCGACCGTGGACTTTGCCAACGGCACGCCCCTTGGCCTAAGTGACGGCGCACGCCTCCCCACCCCCGCCGAGCGTTCGCTCAAAGCCTTCCGTGGATTGCCGCCATGTTGTCTTG
>JAGQPS010000434.1 GCA_020426595.1 Planctomycetales bacterium | reverse complement strand
CTGCGAACCGCGATGAGTCCACGGTTCGTCGAATGAAATCACCGGATAGCACAACACCGCGAAGTCGGGCCGACAGCTGACTCGGTCAATCGGGTCGTCGGCCGCTTCGTCACCGGCATCGAAATGAGTCGACACGGTCGAGGCGAGATGACCACCGGCCGAGAAACCGATCACGCCAATCCGGTCCGGGTTGATTCCAAACTCCTCGGCATGAGCCCGCACAATGCGAATCGCTCGCTGCGCGTCGAGCATCGGAGCCGGGTGACCGTACCCCTTGCCTCGATGACGGTAGTCGCAAATGAAGGAAGCGATGCCATGCGAGTTGAGCCACTCCGCGATCTGGTCTCCTTCATGACCCATCGCCAACCCGCCATAGCCACCACCAGGGAGTACGACGAACGCGGTCCCGTTGCGTGATTCCTCGGAAGGCAAATCGATCAACAGTCGCGGGATGTCCTTGGCCTCCGAGCCCAAGGCGCCCGGCGCGTCGCCTTCCCATAACCGTCGCTCTTCTCGCTCCGTGGCCAGCGAAGGCAAGGCGGTCATCAACACCAACCCGATCGCAAGAACACTCAGCAGACACGGCCGCCAGCCGAGTTGGAGTCGCGGGACAATCGATCGAGACAAGCCAGCGGGCAGCGGCTCCGCCGCAAGGGAGAACTCTCGGTGCATGGTGGGAGCTTTCAATGGAAGGTTTCGAGGACGAGTCGACCCGACACGGCCATTCGCGACTCGTGGTTGGGCTCCGGTCTCCCCCAAAAAAGGAGCGAGGCCAACCCAACGCTGCTCCATTGTGGCGCGACCGACGTTGTCGTTTCAACGAGGCCCGGGGAGGTTCTCGAGGCGGCTCGGGTGTTGGGGCGGGTTGACCTGGGGCTGAGTCGTAGGGCGATTCGCCTTTGAGGTCTCGTTTTTAGGGAAGGAGCTAGGCGGAGGTGTTGGTGGCGTGGCGGGTGGTTGGCTTGATTGAGAAGTCGAAGAGTCCCTCGCTCACGCTTCGGGTTTCCTTTGGTTTTTCGCGTTTCGGGAACCGTTGGCTGGGGCGTTGCGTTAAATGCGCGACGTCAAAACTCCGCGTCGGGTCGTTATGGTTTCATGACTCGTTTTGAGCGGTTGGCGGGCGCTGGCGCGGCCTGGGCGGTAAGGCTGTTTGGGTGTTCCGAGACGCCGGGGAATCGTGCCTAGCGAGGCAACCGCTACAACCGGCCTCGGCCATGAAACTTGACAGAGTCTAAGCAGGCGCTATTTTGTGCCGCCGCCTGTCAAACTCAGCCGCTCATGCTGTCTGTGACGGTCGCATGTCTGATGCCGCCACTCGCTTCGGGCCGGCAGTTCCAATTGCGCCTGGCGTGCGAATTGTGTCTCGGCCCTTTTCTGTTTCCCTGGCTCGAAAACACGTTTCCATGCGGCTCGCTTTCATGGCAAGCCGATTCCAAGGCCCGACACTCGATGAGCACCTTACGCTTCAGCGCCCGAAGTCCACGGATGGGCGACGAGTCGGCGATGCCGCTCGGGAGGCAACAGGTCGCATACTATTGCCAGTCAGGAGTCGGGAAATGAAAGTCAGTCTACGAACGGCGCTTGCGGTCGTTTTGGGCTGGTCGTGCGTGACCAGTCAAGTGCAAGCGCAAGGGATGGGGCAGCCCTACGCGACCGGTTACGGTTCGCCATACAGCGCCCCCGCCCAAACAGCGCCAGCTCCACAGCAGGGATACTACGGTAACCCCGCTCCGTATGGAGCTCCCGCGAACGCCTACCAAAACCCAGCGTCGCAATTCCAAGCACCAGCGCCTCAGTATCAAGCTCAGGCACCCAACTTCGGACAACGCTATCCCCTGCAGCAACCTGGACTGCAGGCTCCAGCGTATCCAGCGAGTTTTGGGTATCGGCAAGACGAAGTGCCGTTGCCATCGCCTGATCCCAACGTCGCTCCCGTGGCGCCGATGCCCGGCCAACTGCCGCCTCAGCAGGTGAGCCCGTCGGATGCCTTGGGACGGCCGATTGAGTTGGTGCCTCTCGATCAGCAACCCATGGGCTCGGGGTATCCGCAGATGCCCATGCAGACCATGGCTCCGGCTCACCAACATGCGCCCCAAGGACAAGCGTATTACGCGCCGTCCCAAGGCGGCGGCACGATGGAGAGCTATCCGTCGACCGGTTGCTCGAATTGCTACGAGCAAGCGATGACCGGTGCGTGGCAAGGAACGGTCTGGGATGATTCGGTTTGCGGTACTTCCAATGCCGTCGCTCCCGCTTCGCGCGGAGTCTGGTTCGGTGGTGCCTATGGCTTGCTCATGCGGCGCACCTATGAGTCGCCGGTTTACTTGAGCTTCGATCCCGGCATGCCGAGCGTCTCGAACCTCAATAGTAACGACGCCAACCTCGGCAGCATGGGCGGGCTCGAAGTCGCGTTCGGCCGTCAAATGTGCAACGGTTGGGCTTGGCAAGTTTCGTACTGGGGCCTGCTGCGGGAGGAGTCTCGCGCTCGCGTGTCTGGCATGCCGGATACGATGCTCTACGGCTTGTCGATGGTCGACTACATGCCGACCGGTTACGCCACGAACACGGGACAGGCCTACTACGACTTGGCCGAGTCGCACGAGGTGTTCCGCACCAACGAGTTCCATAACATCGAACTCAACTTCATCCGCTACAACATCGGCTTCCCATCGATGCGTGCTGGTTCCATCGGAGCCGGCGTTGGAGCGGGGCTCGCCGGCAACTGCCGCGGTGGACTCTGCAACACGGGTGGATGCAACACCGGCTCGTGTGGCACGTCGGCTTGCGGATCGGGAGCCTGTGGATCGGATTGTGGCACCAACTGCCGCAGCTGGACCGGCTCGATGTTCGCCGGAGCTCGCTTCTTTAAGTTTGACGAGTTCTTCCGCTACCGCTCGTCGATCAGCGGAGCCTACGACTACGATGTGCGTGACTTGTTCTACGATATCGATGTCGATAACAACTTGGTCGGCTTCCAACTCGGCGGCAACGTGAACTACGCGGTGGGTTGTCGTTGGAACCTGTTCGCGGGTACCAAGCTCGGTATCTACAACAACCACATCACGCACATGTCGCGGTTGTATGGAGCCTCGGGTTACGCCACGATCAACTCCGGTTCGTATAGTGGCCAGGCCTACAACGTTTCGTCGTCGACCAATCAGTTCTCGTTCCTGAGCGAGTTCAACTTGGGAGTCGGCTACCAGATCTCGCCATGCTGGCGAGCGGTTGGTGGGTATCGTTTGATGGGAGCGACCGGCATCGCGCTGGCTCCTAATCAGATCCCCAACAACTTCTCCTACATGCCGGGAGTCGCGAAGATCAATAACGACGGCAGCCTGCTGATGCACGGTGCCTTCGTGGGACTCGAGTTCGCTCGCTAAGGGGCGGACGATACGAGCCAGCCTCTCGCTCCTGACTGGGGCGTGAAACGTGAGTGTCAAAGTTTGATTGAGTCTGACGCCCGATGTCGGTTCCGCCGATGTCGGGCGTCGGCTTTTCTTGGAGCCGAAAGGGAGGCCTTGTCTTGAGGATCGATCTCGCGGGTTTCGCGCTTCGCCCAGTCGAGCAAGTTCAAGGCTTGGAGAACCAAAGGAAAAACGCGGCGTGAGCGAGGGGTTTTCTTGGATTACCACGAAGTGACTGTGTTAGTTGTCAAGCTGTGAGTGCGGTTGCATCGCACCAATTCTGTTTGGTTTTCTCCATGGTGTTGAGGATTCCGATTAGCTTTCGGATGCAGGCAACGAGAATTACTTTGCCTGGCTTTCCTTTTGCCCTGAGTCTCTCGGCGAAGAGTTTGATCTTGGGGTTTATTCGTGCTGCCGTGAGCGCGGCCATGTAAAGCGTCGCGCGAAGCCCGGCTCGTCCACCATGGACGGAACGTTTTCCAGTCTTCTTGCCGCTGTCGCGGTTGATCGGTGCGACGCCGACCAAGGCGGCGATTTCTTTTTGGTTGAGTCGTCCAAGC
>JAGQPS010000433.1:2230-3966 GCA_020426595.1 Planctomycetales bacterium | reverse complement strand
TGCGACTGCGCGATGACCCACTCCATGACCAACCGGGGCACGAAACGGTATCGGTACTACGTCTGCACCCGAGCCCAGAAACAAGGCTGGAAATGCTGCCCCCGACCGTCGATACCTGCCGGCGACATCGAGCAGTTCGTGGTTGACCAGATACGGCGCCTCGGTCGAAACGAGGAAGTGGTTCAGGCCACGCTGCGGGAGCTTCGGCAGGAGAACGAAGATCGAGTGGCCAATTTGCAGGCGGAGCGCCGACGGATTCAGAAGCGATTGGAAGCGATTCACGATCGCGGCGGAGCGGAATCCAGCTTGGACCGACCCGAGCGTGAACATCTTCAGCGGGAGCTCGCACGAATCCATGGGGAGTTGGCGGAAGCCAACGAACCGCTGGATGAGAAGGCAATTACGCGTGAGCTCGGGGAGTTCGGAGCATTGTGGCAGCAACTCTCGCTGAGGGAGCAAGGCAGAATGCTGTCCTTGCTCGTCGAGCGGGTTGCCTACAACGCCCAGACAGAAAGCGTGAAACTCACGCTTAGCAAACTAGGGATCCGCACGTTGGCCACGCGAAGTCTGTCCAGTATCGTGGAGCCCGCGACATGCTGAGCATTGAGAAACCGTGGAAGTTAAAACGCGCGGAACCCGAGCGGAAGAGGCACGGGGAGCCGAAGGTGCCAGAACTTCGACCGCAGCTTCCGCCACGCGTGCCGCGCGTTGCGAGGCTCATGGCCTTGGCCATTCGTTTCGACGAGTTGCTTCGGTCTGGGTCTGTTTCTGACCAGGCGGAGTTAGCTGAGCTTGGACAGGTCTCTCGGCCCCGTGTGACGCAGATCTTGAACCTGCTGGCACTGGCTCCGGAGATCCAGGAGGAGCTGCTTTTCCTGGAGCGTGCTGGCGTGGGGCGTGAGGAGGTTACCGAGAGGTCGCTGCGAGAGCTCGCGGCGACGGTGAATTGGGATGAGCAGTTAGAAATGTGGGGATATGTCAAGTAGCCTCGCCAGTTAAATTGAACTGCCGCAGTTCCAAAGTTGATGAACCCAACCGGCGAAACAACCTTGTTACTTGAAGTCGAGGTCATGGATAGCCGTTTGTCTATCGCGAACGCCACCCACTCCGTTGGAGTATCACACAGCCATCGCAGAATATCGGTGAATTCTGACATTAAGCGAAAGCGAGTCGCTTCAGTCGTTACTGGAGACAGCACCATTTCCCGTGGCTGGGACCTCCGCTGCGGTGCACCTAACAGCGATTTTTCACGAACATCAGCCCGCGCGAGTGAATTCACGAACGATCGGAACAAGACGTGAATACTTCATCACTTTTCTCTGTCCTGAGTCAGGACGGACAGGAACTTGACGCGCACTTCGCAGTTGAGCTATTCGAAGGGCACACGACCCTTCTGTTCGAATCACGAGGTGGTTCTCGTGGCACAGACAACGAACGAAATACTGATTATGCGTCAGGACTTACGACACTGCTTTCTCGCCTGAGCGAACTTCGGCTCTTGATTACCGATGCTGTTGTCGACTCGCACGCAACTCAACGATTGGGGCTCTCTCACCAGGACCGCATGAAGTGGACCCCAGTTTTCGGACCACGGAATAAGAGAGAGAATCGGGTTGTGGTCGGCAAGACTTTGGACAGCCGTTCGTTGGTTTTACCACGGAGCAAGCAATGGCACGGAAGCGCCGTTCGTTCAGTCCAGAGTTTAAAGCCAAAGTCGCCTTGGAGGCGGTGAAGGG
>JAGQPS010000433.1:0-2173 GCA_020426595.1 Planctomycetales bacterium | reverse complement strand
TCTTTGGAAGAAGCAGCTCCTCGATGGTGCGGCGGATCTCTTTGAGGATGGAAGAAGGTCCTCGAGGGAGAAGAACGCCGATGAGCCAGATGCGAACGAGTTGTACGAGCAGATTGGCCGCATGAAGGTTGAGCTGGAATGGCTCAAAAAAAAAGTGGCCGAGGACGGTGAGTGAGGCTCGATCGTGGATCGACTTTGATCATCCAGAACTCAGTGTTCGTGCCCAATGTCGACTCTTGGGTATTCAGCGGAGCAGTGTCTACTATGAGCCGGCCCCAGAGACTAACGAGAATCTTCAGTTGATGCGCCTGATGGACGAGGAGCACCTTCAGCGGCCCGCTCGAGGTTCGCGTCAAATGGTGGACTTCCTGGCTGACCAGGGCATCGTGGCCAACCGGAAGAGAATCCAGCGTTTAATGCGGAAAATGGGTATCGAGGGGATCTCGCCGAAGCGTCGAACCACCTTGGGCAACAAGGGGCATCGGGTCTACCCCTACTTGCTACGTGGACTCGCGATCGAACGACCCAATCAGGTCTGGTGTAGCGACATCACCTACCTACCGTTACGGCATGGCTTCCTCTACTTGGTGGCTGTGATGGATTGGTTCAGTCGCTACGTGATCAGCTGGCGGCTTTCCNNNCCTACCGTTACGGCATGGCTTCCTCTACTTGGTGGCTGTGATGGATTGGTTCAGTCGCTACGTGATCAGCTGGCGGCTTTCCAACAGCTTGGATGCCGACTTCTGCGTGGAAGCGTTGGAGGAATCGTTGGAGAGTGGCAGGCCGGAGATATTCAACACGGACCAAGGTGCCCAATACACCAGCCGTGAGTTCACCAGCACGCTCCGCTCCCACGACATCGCGATCAGTATGGATGGGCGTGGGCGCGCGATCGACAACGTGATGATCGAACGCCTGTGGCGAACCGTGAAATACGAGGAGGTCTACCTCAAGGAATACGCGACAGGAGACGATTGCTACCAAGGGATCAAGAACTACCTGCACTACTACGATCACGAAAGAAGGCACCAGTCACTTGGTCGCCGAACCCCAGCGGAAGTCTACCGAAACCACCGGCAGCTCTCTCTCTAAAACAGGCCGCGCCGTGGTCCGAAAACTGGGGTCCACTTCAGCAGGCTCGTCGGCAGCGAGTTAAACTATCCGATCGATCTCACCGCGTTTGTTGAAATTGATGAACTTCGGAAGCGTTTGTGTTCTGCGCAACGCACCATCGGTAGAAAGCCAAACGCACAAGGACCTGGCAATAACACTAGGCGGATACGCCTGTATTTGAAGAATACGGAAATGGAGCTGGGGGATCTAGCAAGGTATCTGGGTGGATGGACGATGCCACTCGGAAGAAGCGAGAAGGCAAATATCGCAATTCAGAAAGAAGCCGTAGCTTCAAGTGAATTCGATCCGACTAGTATTGCGGACGCACGCAAAAAGGCAGTTTGTGCCATCGTGCTTCGCCAAGGTCAGCCGGGGTTTCGCCTCGCCTTGCTTAACGCCTATGATTCGCGATGCGCAGTGACGGATTGCAATGTTGTTTGCGTACTTGAAGCGGCGCATATAGTTCCATACCGAGGGGCTGAGACAAATGACGTGCGGAACGGGCTTCTGCTCAGATCCGACATTCACACGTTGTTCGATTATGGTCTTATTGCATTAGACACTGATAATGAGCCGTGGACGGTCGTCTTGGCGTCTTCCCTCGCAGATACGGACTATGCTGGCCTTGCCGGCAAAGCAGTACGGCTGCCGCCTAACGAAATGGATCGTCCAAGTAAGTCTGCTATCGACATGCACCGTCGAGCTTCACGGGTTATATCCTAGTCCGTCATAGCTTAGCCAGCCGTTCAAAATTGCGAGTCGAAATGTTGAGCCCTCATTCGGTCTGAGCCACGCGCGCCGTACAAAATGACTGTAGGCAAACTTTGGAATATAGGGTTACGTAGACTCGGAATTCGGACGCTGGCGGATGGGGCCGACCAGTTCGAATGTCGCAAGCAGCTCGGCGGCGTGATCAAGTCGATGCATCGCATGGCGGCTTGGCGCTAGTCTTGGGATGCCGATTCATCAGCCAACATTCTGCGGTCGCGGTACGCGCCGACTGTGAAAATCGGCTTGGTTCTGTCCGTTTAAGGACCCTGCACCCGCTCTCCACCGCAGG
>JAGQPS010000432.1 GCA_020426595.1 Planctomycetales bacterium | reverse complement strand
GAGGGACTCTTCGAATTCTCAAACCAACCATCAACTCGTTACTCCGCCAACACTTCCGCTTCGCGCCATCCATAAAAGCGCGACACCCAAGAGCGTAAGCGAGCGATTCTTCGCCTTCTCGCACAAGCCAAGCACTCGTCACGCCACCTCCACTCTCGTCCATCTCAACTTTATAAACTCGACAGCTAAGAGCCTAAGCGAGTGAGACGCACGGTCACCGCGGAGTAAACTGCCAGCTCGAAGTCGCACGCTACTCTCAACGAGTGCCGCTGGAGGCCTCAGCTTTATAGTCGATCGGGTGGTGGCTCGCCAAAGTCGTTACGGCGCCGGCAAGGTGTTGACCAAGCCTCTCGAGAACGGAGATTCCCGTGTCCCGCGTGACCGATCAAGGCAACGTCGCTCGGAAGTTCGAGCAAATCAACGAAGCGTGGCGTCCCAAGGTGATCGCCGAACTCAATGGCCAGGAGGTCAAGGTCGCCAAGTTTCTCGGCGACTTTCCGTGGCATGTGCATGACGAGGCGGACGAGATGTTCCTGGTATGGCGAGGCTCGATCATCGTTGAGCTAAGACACGAGAGTTGGGAATTGGGTGAGGGTGATTTTTGTGTCGTGCCCAAGGGGACGGAGCACCGGACTCGTGCCGCCGAGGAGGCGGAAGTCATGATCTTTGAGCCCGCCGAGACTCGAAATACCGGCAACGTCGTGGACCCTGTCTTCACAGCGCCACAGGGAGAGCGGACCTGAACCTGCCAGCGTGATTCGTTCTCGGACGGCGTCTCGCACGCTCGGCTAACGCCCGTCGTTGAAAACCTCTGGTACACACCAAACAAAAGTCGCACTGCGGGCTAGGTCCATGCGAGTCTCCTTGGCCAAGGCTGGCCATGGCGACTCTCTTGGTATTCGCGACTCCGGGGCTCGCCAAGGCCGACCGGAGTGCGATAATGAACCGTTTTCGCAGGCCCTTTCCCTAGCTACCGGCATGGCGACCGTTCGATCAACGGGAAGCGAGGGGGACATCCAACCGCGAACGCGGCACGATGACTCTCCACGGCTCGGATTCCCAGGCATCGATTCAATGGTCCGCTGGCGGTGGCGATTTGCATTGAGAGGCCCGCGAGATGATCGATCAACGGAGTCCAGCGTCCGGGACCCCATTTGGCCCTAGAGACGGGGACGGGGACAGGACCGCGGATGCCCAGACGTGGTGGGAAGCCGCGAGCGGTTGGATTGGTGAGACCGACCAGAAAACGGTGCTCAGGGGTTGGGGAGTCGTTGGGTTGGTCTTCTTGGCGGGGCTCCTGTTAGGCGGGCCTTGGAGTGACAAGGAACACCTGCCGCCGCGCTGGCCTCGGCAAGCGATCAACATCAATCAAGCCTCAGCGGACGAGCTGTCGACACTGCCTGGCATTGGGCCGGTACTCGCCGGTCGTATCGTCGATCATCGGCGACGCGAGGGAGACTTTCGGTCGATCGCGGAACTCAAGGAAGTGGATGGCATCGGACTCAAGAAGCTCGAACAAGTGACGCCCTGGATCCGAGCCGAAAGGCATGAAGGATGGCAGCCATGAATGAACCCCAACAACTGCGCGAGATCCCGTTTGAGCTGGAAAGTCCCTTCGCCCCGGCAGGCGATCAACCCGCCGCGATCGAAAAGCTCGTCCGCGGCCTCGACGCGCCGCGGGCCACTCAGGTCCTGATGGGCGTGACCGGCTCCGGCAAGACGTTCACCATGGCGAACGTCATCCAGCGACTCCAAAAACCAACGCTGGTGATCTCTCACAATAAGACGCTCGCCGCCCAGCTCTACTCGGAGTTCAAGGAGTTCTTCCCGCGCAACGCGGTGCATTACTTCGTCAGCTATTACGACTACTACCAGCCCGAGGCCTACATCCCGCAGCGCGATATCTACATCGAAAAGGACGCGTCGATCAACGAGGAGATCGACCGCCTGCGACTCGCCGCCACCAGCGCGCTGGTCAGCCGAACCGATGTGATCATCGTCGCCAGCGTCAGTTGTATTTACGGTTTGGGCTCGCCGGACGATTACCGTCGAATGATGGTCGCTTTGGTCAAGGGAGGGACCATCGACCGTGATGAGATGCTCTCCAAGTTCGTCGACATTCAGTACGAGCGAAACGACGTCGCGTTTGAACGAGGCAAGTTTCGCGTGCGCGGCGACTGTGTCGAACTCTGGCCAAGCTACGAGGAATTCGCTTATCGCATCGAATTCTGGGGAGACGAGGTCGAACAGCTCTCGTCGATCCATCCGACGAGCGGCGAGGTGTTGGCTCGGCATGACAACTTGTACGTCTACCCGGCCAAGCACTTCGTCATGCCGGAGGATCGGATCAAGGGAGCGATCGAGTCGATTCGGGAGGAGTTGGCCGAGCGGCTCGAACAACTCAGATCCCAGGGCAAGCTCCTCGAGGCCCAGCGACTCAATGCCCGCACGCGGTTCGACCTCGAAATGCTCCAGGAGGTCGGCAGTTGTCCGGGTATCGAGAATTACTCCCGTCCGCTGTCGGGACGCAAGTCCGGTGAGACTCCGCAAACTCTTTACGATTTTTTCAACGATGATTACCTCGTCTTCATCGATGAATCGCATGTGACCGTGCCGCAGATTCGAGCCATGTACGCGGGAGATCGGAGTCGCAAGACGACATTGGTCGAACACGGGTTCCGCTTGCCCAGTGCCTTGGACAACCGTCCGCTCAAATTCGAGGAGTGGGAAGAGAAGGTCAAACGCGTTCTGTTCGTGTCGGCGACTCCGGCGGAGTACGAACTTGAAAAGGCGGGGGGAGAGGTGGTCGAGCAGGTCATCCGACCGACCGGCCTGCTCGATCCGGTGATCGAAGTCATTCCTGCTCGCGGACAAGTGCAGCATCTTCTGGGGCAGATCCGCGAGACGGCGTCGCGAGGCGAACGGACGATCGTGACGGCGTTGACGAAGCGATTGGCCGAGGACCTATCGGCTTACCTGAGCGAGCAAGGCATCGCGACGAAGTGGTTGCATAGCGAGCTGGATGCGTTTGAACGAGTCGAGCTGCTGCGCGAACTGCGGGAAGGACGTTTCGAGGCGCTGGTGGGAGTCAACCTGTTGCGAGAAGGGATCGATCTTCCCGAAGTCTCGCTGGTCGCGATTCTCGACGCCGACAAGGAAGGGTTCCTCCGCAGTGAGACGAGTCTCATTCAAACGATTGGTCGCTCGGCCCGTAACGTCAATGCTCGCGTGATTCTGTACGCCGACAAGATGACGGCGGCGATGAAGGCCGCGATCGATGAGACTCGGCGGCGCCGCGCGTTGCAACAGGAATACAACGAGGAGCACGGCATCACGCCCGCCACGATTCGCAAGAACATTCGCAGCGGCATCGAATCGGTCGCCGCGGCTCATCGGGAGGCGGCGGAAGCTGTTGGACGCACGGATGAGACTCAGTATGTCACCGAGGAATATCTCGCCGAGATCGAGAAAGAGATGCTCGAGGCCGCGGAGAATCTCGAATTCGAACGCGCCGCATCGCTGCGCGATCGCATCGTGAGTCTCAAGGACCAGATCGGCAAACCAGTTTCCACGGCGTCACTCGAGAGTAGCCCGTCGGGTCGCCGAGGCCGCAAGGGAGGTCGAGCGGGCAAGTCCGGTTCGAAGGGGACCAAGGTGCCACGTCCCAAGCGATTGGATTCCTGAAGAAAACTCGAACGTTCCGCGCGAGTGTGTGTCGATGAAGGAAGCTTGGTCACGAATGAATGACAGTTGAACTAGAGCCGCGTCGCTCGGCGTTTCGCTTGGGCTCCGTTCGCCTCGGCTGTGGCGCGGCGCCCGCAAGGGCTTAGTTTTGATGTCGCGCTTTCCACGTACTGCCCAGGCCAACCAATTCAAAAGCGTGGGAAAAATAAAGGAAACCCGAAGCGTCAGTTTTGATGTTGCGCTTTTCACGGTTCGCCCAAGTCGACCATGCCAAAAGCGTGGCAAAACCA
>JAGQPS010000431.1:2482-3983 GCA_020426595.1 Planctomycetales bacterium | reverse complement strand
ATGTCAAAGACGGCATTGTTACATGGGAGATGCAAGGTTTGGATTACCCACTCCTCTCCGGTGGGATCCCTCCTTATGAACCGCGGGGCTGTCAGCGTGGTATTTCCTATAGTTGGTATCTCTACAGTCCGCTACGAGTGAAGTACCCCTACATTCGCGGCGCGTTGATCGACTTGTATCGTGAAGCACGGGCGAATCACAGCGATCCGGTCGATGCTTGGACGAGTCTCGTCGAAAATCCCGTCTCGCGCAAGCGGTGGCAAACAGCTCGCGGCAAAGGCGGCCTACGACGTTCCGATTGGGACACCGTCGTAGAAATCATCTCCGCATCGATGGTTCACACCATTAAGAAACACGGTCCCGACCGGATCGCCGGGTTCTCACCGATTCCTGCTATGTCGATGATCAGCTACGCCTCGGGAGCCCGGCTGATGCAGTTAATCGGCGGCATTTCTCTGTCGTTCTACGATTGGTACTGCGACTTGCCGACCGCTTCACCGGAAACTTGGGGCGAACAAACCGACGTCCAAGAAAGCGCCGACTGGTATCACTCCAAGATGTTGGTCTCGATGGGTGCCAACATCGGGATGACTCGAACTCCCGATTGTCACTTCCTCGCGGAAGCTCGCCACAACGGCACCAAGCTCTGGGTTTTCTCGCCAGATTTCAGTCAAGTCGCCAAGTACGCCGACGAGTGGGTCGCCGTCAACACTGGCCAAGACGGCGCTTGGTGGATGGCGGTGAATCACGTCCTTCTGACAGAGTTTCATCATCAGAAGCAGACTCCGTACTTCATTAATTACACGAAGAAGTTCACCGACGCACCGTTCTTGGTGGAAATTAACCAAGACGACAACGGTCGTGTGCGGCCTGGACAATTGCTTCGGGCTGGGCGACTCAAGCAGTACTCCGACATCGAACATGGCGAGTGGAAGTTCCTGATGTGGGATGAGACAACCGACGGCCCCAAGATGCCGATGGGCAGCAGCGGCGATCGCTGGGGAACGGAAAAAGGGAAATGGAATCTGCTGCTGAAGGACGGGAAAGATGGCAGCACAATCGATCCGCAGCTTAGCTTCATCAAAGAAAACGATGGAGTTGTTCAGATCGAACTCGACAACTTCGCGGCCGGCGGCATTTGTACTCGCGGCGTTCCCGTAAAGACGCTCACCATGGCCGACGGCACTGAGGTCACGGTCACGACCGCCTACGACTTGTTAATGGCTCAGTATGGTGTGAATCGCGGTTTAGCCGGCGAATACCCCGCGAGCTACGACGATGAAGACGCGCCTTACACACCCGCATGGAGCGAAAAGTATACTGGCACGGGACGCGATGTTCTGATCCGCTTCGCTCGTGAATGGGGAACAACGGCCGAACACACCGAAGGTAAGTGTACGATTCTGATAGGTGCGGGTATCAATCACTGGTACCATGCGAACCTGATGTATCGCGCCGGAATTCATGCGTTGATGTTCTGCGGTTGCATCGGCAAAAACGG
>JAGQPS010000431.1:993-2286 GCA_020426595.1 Planctomycetales bacterium | reverse complement strand
GGGACTACGGCCAAGGGACACACGATGGACATGCAGGTCCGAGCTGTGCGACAAGGATGGCTGCCGTTCTATCCGCAGTTTCCCGAAAACCCGCTGGATGTTGCGAAGCAAGCTCGGGAATCTGGAGCCGATTCTCCTGAGAAAGTCGCAAAGTGGGTGGCTGATCGGCTGAAGAACAGGGAGATGAAGTTCTCGGTTGAAGACCCTGATGCGGAAGATAACTGGCCACGGCTTTGGTTCATCTGGCGAGGCAATGCATTGATGGCCAGTGCTAAGGGACACGAGTATTTCTTGCGACACTATCTCGGAACCCATGACAACGCTGTTTCCGAAGACTTGGCAAAGGACTCAGTGAAGGAAGTCGCGTGGCACGAGACCGCACCGCAGGGAAAGATGGACCTGGTTGTCGATCTCAATTTTCGCATGGATACATCGGCGCTCTATTCCGACATCATCTTGCCCGCCGCGACGTGGTATGAGAAAGCCGACTTGAACTCTACCGACATGCACAGCTTCATTCATCCGCTGTCGCCCGCTGTCCCGCCCTGTTGGGAGTCGAAGAGTGACTGGGCGATCTTCCGGGAAGTGGCAAAGAAGTTCTCGGAACTCTCCGTGAAGCATTTTCCAGAACCGGTTGAAGACCTTGTCGCTGCCCCGCTCGCACACGATTCACCGGCAGAGATCGCTCAGCCCGACATGACGCAGTGGATTAACGGCGAGTGCGATGCAATTCCGGGCAAAACGATGCCCAACTTCAAAGTAGTCAATCGCGACTACAAGAACGTTTACAACCAGTACATCTCGTGGGGGCCCATGGCGAGGAAAAATGGACTCGGCGCGCACGGTACGAGTTATTCGATCGAGGAGGAATACGATGAGTACATTCAAACGCATCCGAGCGAGACCTGGGACGGCGGCACGTATCCGTCGCTCAAGGAGGACATTGATGCCTGTAATACGATCCTCCAATTCGCCTCAGTGACCAACGGCGAGTTCGCCTATCGTTCGTATAAGAACATGGAAGAGAAAACGGGCGTTCCGCTCGCGCATCTCGGTGAGAAAAACCGAGGCGTCCGCACCACATTCAAGGATATTCAGAGCCAACCGCGACGCTTCATCAACAGCCCCATGTGGTCTGGGCTGATCGAGAACGGTCGCTCCTATTCTCCGTTCACGTACAACGTCGAAGCCGACGTGCCATGGCGAACGCTGACCGGGCGGCAATCGTTCTACCTCGATCATCCCGTTTACCTTGACTTCGGCGAACACTTGCCGACATACAAGCCCAAACCG
>JAGQPS010000431.1:0-986 GCA_020426595.1 Planctomycetales bacterium | reverse complement strand
CCGGGCGGCAATCGTTCTACCTCGATCATCCCGTTTACCTTGACTTCGGCGAACACTTGCCGACATACAAGCCCAAACCGCTGCCGACGGAGTATTCCGACTTGCAATTCAGCGAAGATGGCTCGCAATCGCTCATGCTCAACTTCCTCACGCCGCATGGAAAATGGCACATCCATTCAACGTACGGCGATAACCAACGCATGACTACGCTCTCGCGTGGCATCTATCCATTATGGATGAACGACAAAGAAGCCGCGTCATTAGACATTCACGACAACGATTGGGTGGAAGTGTTTAACGACAACGGTGTAGTCGTGACACGGGCCGTCGTTAGCTCTCGCATTCCACCCGGCATCTGCATGCAGTACCACGCCCCTGAGCGTACGCATGGAATCCCCAAGTCCCCGTTACGCAAGGGACGACGAGCCGGAGGCCACAACAGCCTCACGCGTACTCGTTTAAAGACCAACTTTATGATCGGCGGCTATGGACAGTTTACGTATCACTTCAACTACTGGGGGCCAGTCGGTTGTAATCGCGATACGCATCTGCTTGTCAGGAAACTGCCGGGCAAACCGGTGTACTAGTGAGAAATCGTTCTGGCCACCAAAACAGAATCGAATACATCAACCAGCCACAAACCCAAAGTCCAACTCATGAACATCCGCTCTCAAATATCGATGGTCTTTCACTTGGACAAGTGCATCGGCTGTCACACTTGCAGTGTCGCCTGTAAAAACGTGTGGACCGACCGCAAGGGCGCCGAGTACATGTGGTGGAACAACGTCGAAACGAAGCCTGGTACCGGCTACCCGACGAAATGGGAAGACCAAGAGAAGTACAAAGGTGGCTGGGAATCGAACGGCAACGGCAAACTCGATATCAAGTCGACGGGCAAGGCCAAGATCATTCCCAATATCTTTCACAACCCGCACATGCCCAGCATGGACGACTACTACGAGCCATGGACCTACGATTACCAGAAT
>JAGQPS010000430.1 GCA_020426595.1 Planctomycetales bacterium | reverse complement strand
AACCGTGGTCCAACTCTTTTGCACCTAACTCGCCTTTTGCTTGGGCGCGAGTCGCATCCGTTGGGATTAAATCAACAGCCTGTCACGCTTCAGGTTTCCTTTGGTTTCCCACGCTTTTGAGTTGGTTGACCTGGGCGGAGCGTGAAAGGCGCAGCATCAAAACACTCGGTTCAGGTTTCCTTGGTTGTTAAGGCTGGTGAAATGGCGGCGTGGGTTCGGGGAGACGTTAGGGACGTACCAACCATGGACGCTCCGAACCGATAGGTGTCGCCGTAATGGAAACCGGGCGGAAGATCCCTCCCGCGCCATACCAGTCGTAGACCTCGACTGCGATCGTGATTGTCTCGCCAGGCTTGACGAGCCGTGAAATGTCGTGGCTCTTGCGTTCCTCGAAGGCCGTGCTTCTCGTTTCGATATCGCCGCCGGTTCCGACGAGTTCGCCGTTGACGTACGCCCGATAGTGATCATCGACGCCGGTGAACGACAGGTAGGTTCGCTCACTATTCCAGTCGTCGGGCAGAGTTATCGTGCGCCGGTACCAAGCCCAGCCGTCGAGGTTGGGGAATCCTTGACCGTCCCAATGTCGGTCGATGCTCAACGTTGACCACTCGGTATCATTCCACTCGCGCATCTGCCAGCCGCGCTCTCGGCCGATCCGTTCCGAGTCCACTTGAAATCGCCAAGGCTCGTCGTCGAGTCTTAGCTCGCGTTGCCCCAGTTCACCCGCGAGCCGCTCGAGGTTTCGCGGCCCGGCCGCCGCGGCCGCCTCGCCGAGCCCCACTCGCAAGGCCTGTCCGATCCATTGCTGGAGCACGGCTTCCCGCGACGGGTTCGTTCCGTCGTAGGGCAAGTAACTAACGTTGAGCACTCCGCCTCCAACGCCCATGCGGAACAGCAGGGGATGTGTTTTGACTTCGCGAATGTCGTGATTGTTCCACAGCACCAACCACGGTTCGATCGCTTCAACGTCATCCCAGGCGCCACCCACGCTGTCGGCGAGATCCAAGGTCTGCAGTTCCAACCAGAACTCCCGGTCCCATCCCCAATCCATGAGTCGATCACTGATCACCGGGGCGCCTCGCAAGAACCAGTGATTCTCTCGAGCCAGGCTACCGCCGGAGCCAGTCGGTAGCATCACGACTTGCCTTCCCTGATCGAGCAACTCCAGCAACTCGTGATCCAACACGCGTGTCAATATGACAGTCGACTCGTCCGGCTGTCGGGTCGCCGACGGTCGATCGGCCCAAGCGACCGCGAAGAGATGCTTGGGCAAGGGCAAGTCCCAACTTGGATGGACTTCGACACGTTGTGCGTCGCGCTGAGTGGCTGGAGGCACGCTCCACAGGTGCCACGAGTTCTCGCTGACGATGCGCGGAGGAGCTGGCGGCGCGTCGATTCGAACATCGCTTGTCCCCGCCGACTCAATGGTGGCTCGCAGCGTCACCTTCCCGGCTTGATTGGGGACCGGGAGTGTGAAGGGAATTCGGACTCCCGCGCCAACGGCCAGGCGTTCCAAGGGAAGCTCGAGTCGAGTCGGACCGAATTCGATGACTAGAAGTCCGTCGGTCAGGTCGTGTTCGCCATGGTGGGTCACGGCGACTTCCCCCGAAAGCTCTTCCCCGGCCCAAACACTCCGGGCATCATGCGGGATCTCCAAGCTCAATTGCGTTGGGCCTTGCCATCGCCAACTCGCCGCGGGCCACTTGGGCCGATCCGCGAAATCAATGAGTCCCATGCCGGCCAACGGAAAATCTCGGATCACACTCACGACGAAGCCGGCATCCGGCTGAGCGGTACGAAACGTCTCGATCTGAAACTTGCGCATGGCCCATGCGTAGTGTTTTGAATCCGCGACCATTTCCCGCTCCGCGATCGGGCCCAGAGCCTCGGACACCCAGCGTTGATATCGGAGGTTGGCGCGAGTGAAACCGGGCAGCCAATACGGTAGCTTCGTGAGCTCCGTGGACTCGCCGTTCGCGGACATCGGTTCGAACACCGCGTCTCGCAAGTCAGGACTCATGAGTCCGTCGTCCGAGGCGACGTCGAACCATGTATCGGCGGCGATCGCCTCGCCGAGCATCAAGGGCATCGCTTCGCGCTGAGCGATGTGCTGATCGAGACGAGCAATCGAATCTCGCCACGAGTGGCTATTGCCGTAGGGGTGATCGTCGTAGAAGTCATGGATGCGGTGCCACGAAATCCAACTCGAGTCGTCCTCGATGATGGAACCTGGCACGCGTTGCTTGCCAAGCTCGTAAAGATCTCGCAGGACCCTCTCGTCGGCTCCGTGGCCCGTCTCGCATGTCAGGCTACGCAGGACGATGCAGGCATGACGTCCGTCGAAACGATAGAACTCGTCGTATTCCTGGAGCAACTCATCGCGGGTCGATTGGTCCATGCGAGGATGCCAAGTTGGGTATTCCATCCAGGCCATCATGCCGAGTTCGTCGCACAACTCGAGGTAACGGCGGGGCGGAACCCACAGGCAGAACTTCATCAGGTTGAAGCCTCGGGATCGGCAGAACTCAAGCTCCTCGCGCATTTGCCGTTCGTCGACGGTCGGCCCCAACCCTTGCCGTGAATACCCCCAGTTCAAGACACCGCGAACCGCCAATGGCTGACCGTTGAGCAGCAACTTTTCTCCCTCGGTCGTGACGACGCGCCAACCGAGTCGCATCGTGAGTTGGTCGTGGAGGGGCGCGGCTATCGCTTCGTCGTCATTCGCTTCGCTTGTGTTGGACGTCGCGGCCGGTCGAAGCTCGACCACAACGTCATGAAGTACGGGCTGTGTCGGCGACCAAATCTGGTCAGCGGATACCGGCAACTCGATAAACCATCCCGTCCCATCGGAATTGGGCAATCGCTCCATCCTTTGCTTCGCGGTCGCGATGGCATGAACTTCGTCACGTTGATGTGTTGGCAGGAGATACGCCGAGACCTCCCAATCATCGACGGAGGAATCAGCGAGGTCGGCGAATGCCTCGACTCGAAAACGTGGCTCGGTTACCGTGCCGACCGCCACGACCGTCGTACGGAGATCGTCGAGCCAAGCGTTGTTTCGCTCCACCAGCCAGACCTGCTGCCAGATCCCGCCAAAATGCGGTTGGATGATGGGAAGAAACCCTTGCGTGTTGTGGCCAACCCGTTCATCGACCTCGATCAGGAGCTGAATGATCGGCTCGGCACTTTGATAGAGCTCGCTGATTTCGACCTCGAAGGGAGTCCAGCCTCCGAGATGCTCGGCCAGGATTTGTCGTGAGCCGTCGGGGAGAAGCCAGTACACACGTGCCAGGGCGGCGACCGCGTCGAATCGAAGGAACCGGCGACGATGCGGACGCGTCGCTTGGCGGAGAGCCGGATCGTCGTTGGGAAGGGTCAGACGATATTCCGCCGTGCCATCGAACTCATCGCCTCGGTAGACCGCTCCCGCGAATTCACTGTTGAGCAGGGGAGTTCGCGGGTCCGCCAACGCTGCTTCGTTGACGGTGGGAATGTCGACGGGGCGCCATTCAGCCGATCCGCTCGGACGTGCTTCCCAGCGGGCTCCCATGTCCACCGACAACGGGACTCGTGTCGTGGAAGAGACCGATAGGGAGCTCTCCTGCCCCGAGGCTTGGCAGGAAGCGAGGATCCAGACCGACGAGACGACGATGAGCGTTGTCCAACGTGGACTCGCTTCGGAGCGATCATACCGACCATCGTTCCGACCGCGTAGGTCGCCGACTCGGCTACACGAAGCAATGCGAGGCGGATCAAGAAGAGGGCGAGAAGAGTTGGCGAGCCTGGGCATGAATGATCTCCTTGCCTCCCAGCTTACCTGTTGGGAGACAACGGAGCAGCCCAAGCTCGCGAACACGCCTCACTCCGTCGGAGCAGGATGCCGCGGCAATTCTTCGGCGCTCGCATTCGGGGCTGTTGTTTTAAACAGACGCGCCGCTTCGTGCGGCCAGGAGAAGCCCATCGAGGTCGTCTCCCGGAATGGAATTTGGGTTGGGTG
>JAGQPS010000042.1:19296-24623 GCA_020426595.1 Planctomycetales bacterium | reverse complement strand
CTCGGCCCTGAGCCGAGCATCTCCCTCGAGTGCATTGATTGGCGCGCGTGGCAAATCGAGCCGCTGCTGCTCGATCGTGCTGCTCAACCGCTCAAGCTCCGCCTGATTCCCCGATCCAGAGCGGAGCCCCATTTGCCGAACGATTAGGTCACCAAGTTGCTGTTCCGCGTTTCTATAGGCGACTTCCATCTGCTGTCTCGCCCGTTGATCAACGCCGATATAGGCATGAACTTCGGCCGAATTGAGCAGTAAATCGGTCGCCTCACGCTCGGCGACCTCATGACCTTCGATCAGGTATCGCCAACCCTCCTCGGGAAGCGACTCGAGCCCTTTCTTTCTTGCCTCGATGTAATCAAAGTTGTCGTAGAGGTAGCGATACGTCGGAAGTGGCAGGCATTCCCAAGCGGACTGTTCGCCGAACCGATTTCGAAATCGTTGCTCCGCCGCGTCGTCCATCACTGCTAGGTAGCGATTCAATTGCTCTCGCTCCAACGCGATGAGCTCATCTCGCAGTCGCGTCGTCTCGATTTCGATGCTGTTGCGTAACTCATCCTTCTGCTCGTCCGTAACACCAAGCGATTCGCCCAACCACCCATCGATCAAGAGTTGGTGAAGCGTGGCTTCATACGCCGTGGCCTGCCAGGCTATCTCGGGCAGTCTGGCATGGGCGTCTGGAGGAAGCTCTTGTCGAACGGAGTTCTTGACAACGTCGATGAGTCGAGTCAATTCGCGGCGTGCCGAGGCGTCGGGCTTGTCCACCGAGCGAATGAACTGGTCGATTTCCTGGCGACCATCACGGTAGGAACGACGAGCCCGCCCCTGGGGATCACCCAGCGAGAAATGCAGCGCGAAAGTCCGAGCCGGGCTCAAGTAAAGCGCGGTCAAATACTCCGTGGGCGGTATTTCAAAACTCGGCCGCACGTCGTGCCACGGACCGTTGATCCTGTCGGCCCCTTCTCGCCGCAATTCGGGCTCGAATCGGAACTCGACTGGACCGCGATCATCAGGTGGGGAAAGCGTGGTCAAACCCCACTGCTCAGGCAACCGCAAATCGTGCCGACCATCCCCAAATCGCAGCCGGAGCGCCTCACGTTCCTCCTCGGTGAATGGCGGTTCTTGAGCCGCCGCGCTGATTCCAGTCATCACGATCGCGAGCACGCCTAGAAGGGCAAGCTCCAAGCCGCCACGGACGGTCAGCACGCGGGGACCGTGCGGCTCGCCGGCTCGAGATCGCGACGTTATCCGTGGCATCTCGCGACCAACGAATGGTGCGACGAGTCCCAGAACTCGCACGGCGTCCGCCCCTATTCGACGACCGTCCTTACTTCGTGCCTTCATCCGATGTTCCTCCTTTTAGAGTTCGACATTCGCTGGCTGCGAAAGCGCATATGAAAACTGTCGAGTCTGGTTTTCTGGGTTGCTCACCCTTTACTCCTTGGTCGCTTCACGCCGACGCGAATCGCCGATCGACGGGAGGAGTCTTTGCCCGATGCGCTGATTTCGATTGGTGGTGGAGATGATTGAGTTTGGGGAGCGGAGGAGGAGGGCTCGAATCGACGTGAGGGCAGTCAAGCGATTCGAGCCCATGTCGGTTGACCACATTCGTGGCTGGCCGAACTCCTCGTCCACGCACGCGATAATTCGACTCAACGGACTCGGATCGGTTCGGTCTCCGGCGTACCGACCGCTTCACCATTCCCAGGACTTGGCGTCTCTGGGTCTTGCTCGATCTCAGTGACCGCCGGTTCGATACTCGGATCGACGATGACCGAGAATGTTGTTTCGTCCGAGGGAAGCGTGACGATCCGAGTCGGATCGGCTCGAAAGGCTCGCACGCGATAGTCCCCCTCGCCCAACTCGACGGGCAGTGAATAGCGAAACACGGAAGGGTCGTCCCACTCCACTCGTTGACTGGCCCATGGTCGATCGCCTTGATCGACAAAAAGGTAGAACGCGCCACCGGCGATTCCGCCAATGTCGACTCGGATCGAGCCTCCCGGTGGAATCAGAAACACGGCGCCCTCGCAGGGTGATGTGATCGTCGGGAACTCTTGAGGGTCGTCCGACTTGACGACGTGGAAGCGGACCGAGTCGACGATCAGATTGCTCGTTTCACTCGGAAAGAGATAGGCGATGTAGGTTCCGGGAACGACCGTGGCCCCATCGACTTGAAAACGAGCAATCGGATGGAGCGGATCGCGAACGATCACCGAACGAATCTCCCCGGCTCCATCCTCGGTCACTCGGCGCAGTTCAACTTTCGCGACTCCGGCGGTCGGAATACTCAACTGCACGTCCAACCACGGAAGTGGTCCAACCAGCTCTTGCTCCTCGGACGGACTCATGATCAAGAATGCCGGTGGAGGCGTATCCACTGGATCCTGCCCACTCGCGGCGTTGGGTAGAGTTCCGAGAACCAAACAGGTTCCCAGGTAACTCATTCGAGACATAAACCATCGACACATGTCTTCTACTCCAGGCTCTGTATTCAGGAACCTCCGACCCGTCGCGAAACGGGCGGCGGCCTTGGAAATGTTGACTGTTGTCGCCGAAGCGGAACGGGTCACTCCCATTGGCGCGAACGCCTCGGCGTGTGCTACTCGCCGCCCCGGCTTGGCATGCTTGACTCCAGCGAGTCGACTCGGAATCGGTCAATCAGCGGACTCATCGCACAAAGCTACCGGGGTCATCAAGCCACACCGGGGAAGGCAGATTGCGAGCGTCGTCGGCGACCGTAAACCGCGTCGCATCCGACGGAAGCGTGTCGAAGCGATTAGGGTCGATTGGAAAAACCAGGGCGAAGTAATCACCCCGTCCATAGATCCATGGCACATCCACGGTCCAAGAGCGTTGCCCCTTGGGAACCTCGATCCGCTGAGTCATGAGCTGACGTTCGTGTTGGATGACCACCAGATGAACGGCGCCTTCGGCGAAGCCCGAGAACCGGATCGCCGGCGGAAGCGGCGGGAACACGGTCCCGGTAAGTGGCGAATCGATCGAAGGCGCGACGAACGGGACGCTCGGATCGAGATCGACCGTAATCGTGACCGTTGAGAGAATCTCGTTGGGACTCAGCGCGTCCACCAGTGATAACTCGTAGCGGCCGTTGGCGAGAGGCAGCCCGTTCTCAAGCTTGACGTATTGGAAGGCCGATCCATCCACGGGCAACGACCATTGAGTCGCACCCTCCGATGTCCAGCGAGTGACTCGCAGCGCGCCTTCACGCCCCTCGGGTTTGGCGATGCACACTTCGATCCTTGAAAGTGGATTGGAAAACACAGCTCCGTTACGCGGCGAGTGAATGGACCAAGTCGGCGTGCTAGGGTCGTCTTGAGCCCGGATCGACTGGCCCGCCAGCGTGACGAGCAGAGCCATGAAGACCCAAAGTCCCGAGCCGATTCGAGAAGGCGTAAGTCGCGCCGCGGTAGTAACGATCGTCGGGGCCGCGCGAGCGTTTCGCTCAACGAAGCGAGTCAGTTTGCTATTCCGTCGAGACGTCTCACCATCGACGGAGATAACTGTCTGCGCCGTCAGTGGGCTGGGACTGGAGTTCGCCCCATTGGCAGCGTTTGCTTTGGTTCGCCGCGTGGTATTCGACCGAGCGACGTCTCGACATTCGATCCTGTAGCGCGCATCGGACGCGGCGATTCGGGAGAACTCCGGGGCGGGAGGCACGAATTGTCGCCAGTCTTGACGCCCACGAACCCAAGCGAGGTTGGCGTCGCCAAGCTTGGCGGAATGTTTAAACGGCGGCACGCCGAGGCGCGACCGTAAAGTGCTGGGGGTTGGTAGTCCCCGTTGAAACAGTGGCCCGAAGGAACCGAGTGTGAGCCGCGATGACGAAGCGATCCGAGGTGGTCGCGATGGCGCCGTCCTCCATGCCCCCTGGCTCTCACCGATGAATCGCAAGGGGGCGGTGGCGCGGCACGAGTCTTCTCCGACTAGGTATCGCCAGCCAATTCCAGCCTGGGCGTTCGCCATCAAGAACGCCGTCAAACGCTTTTGCCCTCGGGCGTCGTGAGGTCGCGTCTCCTCGAAACCAAGCCGCTCCTCGAAACCAAGCCTCGCCGAATAACCGTGGGGAGACCAACGAGGTCGCCCTTTGAGGCCTACAGGCACAGGCCGAGATTCATTGGTCCAAGGACTCGTGCCGTTCTCGCGGTCCAGTGCGTTGGCCGCTGGCATGCCATCGAACCGAGCTCCAACGAGCTGATCTCGAGGGAGATCGAAATGGTGGAACTCGGATCTCAACGCCGACAGCGCTGACTGGGATGAAAGTACGTTGCTCGAGGACTCCATTGAGTCGACTCCTGCAAGATCGTCGCGAATCTCGCCACCGTTCACGAGCGCCGGAAGTCCGGAGTTCGAAAACAAGTCGCAAGGATGAGGCCTGCGGGAGTGAAGTACCGAAACGGAGCCTGTTCCGGCGCATGAAATTCAAAAACGTGAAAAGAAGTTAGAGCTGGCGGACCAGAGTGGGCATCGTCTCCCATTCTGGTCCCAGGCCGATGGCCTGGGGTGGATCAAAGCCGATTGAGGCCTGTGGGATGTTGCCCCATGAGCTCGTGGCGCAACGAGTTGGTGGCTTGTTCGGTAAGTCGAAGAATCCCTCGCTTAGGCTCTTAGATGTTGCGCTTTCGGGAATGGGGCTAGACGGAAGTGTTGGTGGTATAACGGGTTGAGCGCGTGTTTGAGAATTCGAAGAATCCCTCGCTCACGCTTCGGGTTTCCTTGGGTTTTCCAGGCTTTCGGCATGGTCGACCAAGGCAAAGCGTGAATAGCGCACCATCAATGCTTACGTTTCGGGTTTCCTTTGTTTTCCGGTCGGATCTGACCGTCGTTTCCTGTGCTTACGCGAACGGCGTGGCGCCGATCCAGCCCTTGGCTCGATCGATCGCGTCGGCTTGCTCGACGGAGGCCAATCGCTGCTGGGCGAGGGTCAAAAGTGCTCCGAGTTCCACTCCGTATGTCCGGGCTCGCTCGGCGCCATAGGATTTCAAGTAAGCGACCTTGCGACGCCACAGCGCTCGCTGGCTTTCGACGGCCGCTTCCAAGCGGGCGTGGTACCAATCGCTATCCAAGATCGCCTCGCGCGAGAACTGGGCGACGAAGTCCGGAGCGCGCAGCTCGTCGGTTCGGGCTCCCTCCGCCATCATCTCCAACAACTGTCTCAACGGCGGGCAGGCGTATCGAATCGAGTCATCCTCGAAGTACCCCTTCGCGATCCGCTGCTGGGCTCCCACGATGTAGTCGATGCCTTCGGCGAATGCCTGACGATCCTGATCCTCTGGCTTAAGCACCAGATCATCGAACACCTTGCCAGGATT
>JAGQPS010000042.1:0-19290 GCA_020426595.1 Planctomycetales bacterium | reverse complement strand
TAGTCGATGCCTTCGGCGAATGCCTGACGATCCTGATCCTCTGGCTTAAGCACCAGATCATCGAACACCTTGCCAGGATTGTCGAAGACTCGGCCCATGAATCGCCGCACGAACTCCGCCGTGATGCGATAGCCCAACCGACCGGCCAGCACCGTCCGTCCCTCGAACTCGAAATCCTTGACCGGCTCGAGGAATTTCTCGCGGAGCAAGAAGTGTGGGTCGCGTTCTTCCGGCTTCAGGCGGCACCAGATTTCCGGAATCAACAGGCTGATGTCGTGATCCACGCGGAAGCGAGGCCCGATGTGCCCCGCGGGAGTCGAGTAGCCATGAAGTCCCGTCAGCGCGTAGGAAACCAACGCGGCATTCAGATCGAACGTTGGCGGGAGCGAGTTGAAGGGGCCCTTGGTGAGCGCCCCCTCGCTGCCGAATCCGGTCGTCGACGGGCTCTTACCCGACAACGAGGTGACGAACTCGATCATCAACTCGGGCAACGGCTGATAGTGAATCGGATTGTAGACACTCAACCCGCGAATGCCGGCCTCGACATCCGGTGGATTGTTGCGTCGCCCGAAGAGCACCGCATGCACCGGAATCGATACTGGCTTTTCACTGGGCAAGGCATGGTACAGACGCCACCCCATCTCGGCGACGCGATACTCGAACGGACGGACGAGATCGGGACGAGTCTGGAGGTACCGTGGGTTCTTGGAGACTCGGTCGCCAATCACACGCGGATTCGAACTCGAAACAACATAACTCGCCGAGCTCTCCTTCATCGTGCGCAACAACTGTTGCATCGGCGGTGTGAACCGATCGAGGTCGATCACCCGTTCGATCATCGCCTCGACTTCCTGACCGCTGAGCGGTTGGAAGTTCGAGAGAAAGTTGTTGGGCTCCGCCAAATCCGACTCGGTCTGTTTATCAAAGCCTCGATGGATCGCCTCGTCGGGACGCTGAAAGAGTCGATACTCGCAATTGATCGCGAACTTGTGACTCACATCACGATCCAAGCTCAACCCCTCCAGCGACTCACCACAAGCAACGACGCTCGCGGTGATATCGTCCTCGGTTTGGAGCTTCTCGGCGGGAGCGAAATCCTGCCGCAGCTTGAAGGTCCGCCACGCTTGATCGTGCTGCAAACCGACTCTCAGGTACTGACCTTGGAGCGTTCGCCCCTGGTACTTCAACTCGTGGCCCGGTTCGCCGTTGACGACATCGACGTAGAAGTGCTTGCTCCATTCTTCTTCCCAGCCCGGACGCTGGAATCGCTTGATGATGAATACCAACGCGTAGATATAGTTGGGAATCGCGCTCAGCCGCTTGTTGTAGGCGTCGTTGTATTCCGAACTCGGAGTCAACAACTTGATCACGCTGCCCAACGTGCGGTTCGGGTCGAGCACCTTGCGACTCGGCGCGTCACTGTAGTCTGGGCGGTTCGCCAGATTCTCCTTCCAGCGATTCGAGTAGTCATACTCGAAAATCTCACGGACCAGCTCGAAATCCTTCTCGAGGTCTTGAACGAAGATGGGACCGTAAAGCATGAAGTCCCACAGCGACTTGCTGATCTCGCTCTTACCACCGCCGCTGACCGTGCACGGCTTGTGACAAAAGGTGCCCGTGCCGAGCGTTCCGAGCAACCGCCAAGTTGGCGCCGCGGGGTGTTTGTCGAGCCTTACGCGATATCCACTCGGCCCCATGTAGACCTTGCCGGGCAACAACGGAATCGAACAGGTCTCTCCCAGGTGTTCCCACCGCACGCACTGTTCGTTGATCGACACGACGGCGTCTTCCTTGACGAATACCAAACGCTCGTCGTCCCGGAGCGTGGCGTAACCCAAGGTGTCGTCGACCCGTAGTAAGTCGGCGTAATCGCGACGGACATCGTCCCAGGTGCGGTTGTTGTACTTGCGACTGTCGAACTTGAATTCATCGCCGAGCGAGTAGGACTGAAAGGCGAGCGTGCCTCCCGCGTGCTCTTCCTCGACATGCCCCATCAAGTTGGCCGCGTACGAAATCTGTGATTTGACTTCCTTCTTGCAGTACCCGAAGTAGTTGTCGGCGATCAACGTGACCACGACTCCCGCTTCGGTACGACAAGTCAGTTTGAATGCCTGTCCATCGTTGTACTTCTCCGCTGGGTCGCTCCAGCACATCCCGTCGCGCCGCTGACGCTCGTCCGCCTGATCGACGTGCGGAAGTCCGAGTTCTTGTTTCGTGAGTTCGATCAAGTGCGGAGCCAGAATCACGCAGCCGGTGTGACCACTCCAGTGGTCGAGATCCAGGGCCGCGTCGTTGACCGGGTCGTAGGGGTTGCCCGCGTTGCCAAAGATCGACTCGACGAAGTCCAGATTGGCGACCAGGCTGCCTGGCACGAAGAAGCGAATCTCCATCCGCTGCTCGGGGAGCGTGTTGGAGACGGCCGGGGAGACAATCGGTCGCAGCATCAAGGAAACGAGCCCACGAGCCGGTTCCTCCATCGTGCTGGTGTACGGAATGGTGGCCAACCAATCCGGCGGCTGTAGCGCCTTCTCGAGCAACCGAGCAAAGACTCCGCGCGGAACCTCGCGTTTGTCGTTGGGTACGAGGAACGATCCCTCGACCACATGGAACGTCCCGCTCGTCGTGCGCCGATCATGCTTGGGATTGTGCAGCACGCCGTTGAGAGTGCGATACGACTCGAGCAAGTCGCTGCGGCAATCATCCCGATCAAACGGCAAGGAGAGCTCCCGCGCCAAGCCGGGACGATCGAGGACCAGTGTTTCGTAGGGGAGTTGCGGACTCGGATGTCCCGCCGGAACGATCGCATTCAGAAACTCCTGAATACGTCCGTCGACCGGACAATAGCGCTGTGTCGCGCGCAAGGAGCGGCGATGGAGTTGGTGAAGCAACGTCGCCGCTTCGGCGTGTAGCGGATCCTCCGACTCGAGCCCCGGAGGTTGGTAGCCATTGGCCGCCAGCAGCAGCCTCAAATAACTGCGTTGCTCGGTCTGTCGCACCTGTAGGTCGGCGTGACTCAACCGCTCACCGAGCTTCAAGCCCAACATGCGAAAGACTCGCTCCCGAAAGGCTCGATCAACCGCGGTGGTCGAAGTTTGATCCGAGTCGTTGGCAACTGAGTTCACCGTCACGTCGCATCCTCGTTTGAAATCTAGGCTGACGTGCGCCCTCGAACCCGCCACTTGGCAGGTGATTCCCTGTCGGCGCTGCTTAGCGGCGGAGGACCAGCGATCGCGACTCGCTCCGCCGCGTGCGCGGCGATTTCTCCATCGCCACGCGGAGTCTGGTCACTCCCGAATTGCAGTATGCGGGTTTTTCGCGCGCGGCAACACAGGGCAAGACGAATCGCGCGGCGCTGCTTCATTCGACTCGATCCCATGCGTCTCACCGCGCGCCTCGCGGCAATGCCGGCGCGCCATGGGAGGGGCACCGCCGCGGACCAACGCGTGCGGAAAAAGGAACGCCCCAAAAGAGAACGCACGGCAGGGTAACCCACCGTGCGTTCGAAATTGTCGGAATTCCTAGTCGCCGAGAGTCTTGGACTCAGGGTGCGGTCGATGGCTTCACCGAGACTCGGCAGCCGGGAGCGAGAATGCTGAACAAATCCCAAGCATCCCCTTCGCTCACACCTATTCGTTGGGGAATCGCGCCGACTCCCGTGCCCGCTTGCTGGATCACGGTACCGTCGGAGAGTTGCAGCGCGTAGGGACCAAGCTGGTCACCGGCCATCGCCAATTCACCCGTCGTGCCGGCATCGATCGGCATCGCCTGTTGATATCGGGCTTTCACGAACAGATCGTCCGAGGCGGCAAGGCCGGCCGACTCAACCAACTCGAAGCGTCCGGCGTAACAGTTGTCGACGAACAACGTGAGTCGTTGTTTGTCTTGCTCGATGCGAAGTCGAAACGGGCCGGTGATGACCTTCAGTTCGAGTCCTGGCATCAAGGGACCGGTGTGGCCGCTCAGCTTCTGATTGTTGATGTTGAACAAGAGTTCCTTGCTCACGCCGAACGCGGTCGCGATCGACTCGAGCGTATCACCTTGGCGCACGACATACGCCTCGTCCCACAGATGTTCGGTGGAGTAGATCACCTTGGCGGCGAGTCCATCGAGCCATGCGACGAGCGTCGCCGCTTCCTCGTTCGAGAGACGCGGATCGTCGTAGAAGAAGGTGAGCTCCTGGAGAGCCTCCTTGAACTTGCCTTGGTCCACTAACGAATCAACGAGCGTCCAGGCCGCGACAAGTCGCTGCTGGAAATCCGCGTCGGCGATATTGCGACTCGTCCGCGCGGCAGGCCAAGCCGGTTCCGCGGGACCATTCATTGGGGCCACTGGACCAGGAGCGGTTCGTGCCGCATCGCCTTGCTCGGGAGTGACGGAACTGTTGGGTCGTACGAACGACGAAGCCGGAGGGGGTTCGGTGGTCGTCAGACGGTCACCTGTAAACCGAGCCTCGGGGCCACCGCCCAAGGCGCTGGAGTCCGTCGGATTCGTCTCGGCGGGAGCACTCGTTCCGGGAACGGTTGATTCGCGAGGAGGCACGAATGACGAACCGCCTCGAACGTCGCGCACTGGATTCGGACTCGCGGAGTCACCGGAGGCCTCGCGCGGATTGTCGGTGAACGACCCGCCCGCCGACAAACCACTTCCCGTTTCCGATGATCCAGGACGAATCACATTGGGCGCGACCTGAGCCATTCCCGCGTCACCGCCAGTTCCCGCATGGAATGACGTGTTTATTGCTTCTTCCGGCGAGATTTCGTCGAAGCCCGAGACCGGCGAGCCATCCTCGATCACCGGAGTCTCGGCGACGAATCGCCCATCCTCGTCGAATTGCGGAGAGGGAGTGCTGAGCACTTGATACATGCCGTACAGCACGCCCAAAAGCATCAGACTAACGAACGCCGTCTTCACAGAATTCATCAGGCACCTCCCTGTGCCGATGGGTGATCTCGCGGATGACTCTCTCTCCAATCGCCGACATCGCGAGATCAATCGCGATCCGAGATCGTGCTCGACGAATTGGAAGCAAACCCAAGCCAGCGTAATGCCGAGCCTGGTTCACTGGAAACTTCGGGCGAAGTCTAGAAGGATCCCGAACGTCACAGAACAGCAGCTTGAGTCATTTTCGATTTGAAACTCGGACTGCTAGCGGGAGGCGGCTCCTTGGTGATCGCTTTCAGCCGACCGCCGGTGGCTCGCATCAACGTTCCATCGCTCCCTTACCAGCCAGAATCCTCGCCCGCGATTGGTTGATCCGCGAGATCCTCGTCGCGGGCTTCTTGGCCGAGTTCAACAGGATCACGTAGCTTCTCTGGCGGCCGGGTGTGAGCGCGTGAAATGCGGTCGCGAGTTCAACGTCGGCTTCCAACGCTTCCACCAACTCGTCGGGGAGTTCCAGTTCTTGCTGTCGCCGAGCCGGCTTAATGCCCCTCTCGGCATACCCCATCGCCTCGATCAAGTACGACTCGATGACTGGCTTGAGTTTCGATACTTGGTTGTTGGCGGTAAACCGGATCATGTCGGCATGCTGGGTGTTGGGCCCCTGTTTCTCGAGCACGCCGTGAGGATCCTTCATCAAGGCGGCGTTGAAGAAGCTCAACCGAAAGTCACCCCGCAAGGCTCCCACGATGACGATATTGCGTTGGGCGTGCATGTAGCACGGGTGTCCCCACTTGAGCGTCTCGACCAAATCGACACCGAGACAGATTTGGCGGAGCTGGGCGAGACCAGCGCTCCACAGCCGCGCGGAGCAATCGCTCGTCGCGAACCGTTCGCACCGTCCACAGCCGTTCACGAAGAACTCTTCGATGTCGGTGATCATTGACGGAACAAAGCCTCGCGGCGAACGGTCTATCGCATGACCCGAGGAGCCGGCACGAAATCGCGCACTCGTTCGAGAACGCTGCGTGAAGCGCGAGGAGCCTCTTCCTCGGGCGTCACGGATGACACGGCCGGAACGTTGGCTTGGCCGGAGGCCGAGTCATCGGCGGCGGAGGCGAGCGCGTCATGGTTCGCCGCCGTGGCGAAGATCACTCGCGCCCAATAGCTTTGCAGCAACCGGTACGGACCGAGCGCATTGCCCTCCTGCAATTGTAACCGAGCGACGGAAATGCGTTGGTAAAGAACGCGTTGGTCTCCCTCGTCGAACCATCCGTCGAGCACCTCGAGTCCGTCGACTTCGACGTCTCCCGCTCCCATCAAGTCGAATCCGACTCGAAGGTCCCGCAGCGAATCGCAAGGCAGATCGTCGAAGTGGACGGCGAACGGAGTCCAAGCGGTACCGATCTCGGCTCCCTCGCCTTCGTTGTCCGCCCCGATTTGAGCGAATTGGTAATAGCCGCCATCGGGCGTTTGAGCCTCGAGGCTCAATCGCAGGGCTGGCTGTGGACTCCCTTCTCGTCGCCGCACCATGACTTTTAGCGAGAGACGTCCCGAACGCGGAGCCGGCAAGATGCGACTTCGCGCCCAAGCGACGGCTCCGTCACTCCGCAAACGCAATACCTGCTTTCCACGGTGCGCGTCGGCCACGGCCTCCACGCTCACGCCACGTTCCGACGTAATCCAGGCGGGGACACCGGTCGACGAGAGTGGCAGTTCAAAGTCATCATTGTCCAAATCGACGCGCTGAGCCGACTCGGCGCCAAGTTCGTTAACGCAGGACAGCAGTGAATCAAGGTCGCGTTGCAAGTCGAGAAGAATCGAATCGGGAACCTCGGATTCGTGTCGTTCGAGGCGAAGATCGGAACTGGATGAGAAAGCCGCGAGGCCATAAGCGGGGACCTTGACGAGCAACGTGCGTTCGCCATTTCCCGCCATCTCGGCCGCATCGCCATCGGTCCAGTTCACCTCGGTTTTTCCCAACGGTTCGACGACCGGCTGAAAGCGTGAACGGACACCCAACCGCGATTCGAGTGGCCACGGAGTCGGATTGACCAGATACACCCAAGTTCGATCGCCCTGAACCGCCGCCCGCACCAAGATTGGCGAGCCACCGCTTCCCGGAAGATTGAGCGTGCTAAAGCTCAGGCGGGGAATCCGCGTGAGCAAGCTCAGGAAGTCACGAGTTGACTCATCAACCTGGGACGGCATGCTCCATCCCTCATCGGTCAACAGCGTGACGTCGCCATCGACCAATCCTTCGATGAGGTTCCGCCGCGCGGCGAGTCGATCGTCGATCATGAGCGGTCGCACCATCCCATCGCCTTGCCTTTCGCCGGCGGTGATGATCGGTAGCAGTTCGCGCAACGTAATTTCGGTGGATGGTCGGTGAATGATAAGCCCAGACGGCATGGCGCGCGCCGATTCACTTCCGCGAGCCGTTAGTCCATGGAGTGGCTCGCGCGGAGGCGCGACCAAGACGTCATCGCCTTGTTGCACGGCCGAAGTCCGCGCGATTTCCACACTGGGGGTCGCGAGAAAATTAGCCGAGCGTCCCAGGCGGCCCGACCAGAGCACTTGCTCAAGTCGTCGCGCGCTGGGGTTGTCCGTTTGAGCGACGCCCATGCCGTGCACGACCACGGTGGCATCGAGACGATCGAGGGCGGCGAGCGATATGCCTACCTCCAGTGGAGCGAGTTCAACATTCGGTTCGCGACCTCGGAGCGTGGGATGTAGCTTGCGCAGCACGCTCACACTCTGATACCAGTCCTCGCCCAGGATGAACAGCTTGCGCCGTGGGGCTCGCCGAGGCGTGCCGAGCAAGTCGATATCGCGTCGCACGACGGTGTTCTCGACTCGAGTCAACAGTTCGGCCAGCCGCTCGGCTCGCCACTCCAACCAAGCGTCGCGCCGTTCACCGCGGAGCATCTCGGCTGGGTCACTCGCCTCGGCACCGCCCACCGAACGGTCGAAGCGAGCGATGTTGTCGCGGCTCAAGCCCCACCCCGCTCCACCGTAGAACAGATGACTTCCTGGCCCCACTCGCAATGCGACTCCCGCCAAGGCGTCGTGGGATTCGTATCGCTGCATGAATTCGGCGACGGCATCGACGATCGCGTTGGCGACGGTCGGATGCGCCGGATCGTAGAACCCATCGGCTCGACCAATGCTTAGTCTCATCTGCCGGAGGCTGTTGGTTCGTTCATCCAACTGATCGACGCCGAATTGATGCTCGGTGATTCGCGCCAATTCGACTTGTGGGATCGGCGCGTCAAAATCGAAAACCGGCACGACGCTCACGCCGGCCGCATCGCATTTTCTCAGCAACAACTCAACGAGATCCTTGCGCAGTGGATCTCGGCCCAATTCGGAATAGCGCCCCTTATCCCACTGAGCGCCGGGTGCCAGAACTTCACTGGGATACCAAGCTCCGCCGTTGGCGGCGACCGTCACGATAAGCGTGTTGAGTCCCGTGGACCGCACGTGCTCGATAAGCCGGTCGATCCCTTGCTCGAAGTAGACCCAGTCCTCGAGCCATTGGACCTCGCCCGACTCGGCGAACCGAGTTGGCTGAAACTGAGTGTCGAGCGATGGCTGTCGCAGATAAGGACCCGCCAAACGTTGTGGCTCGCCACTCGACGCCGCTTTCTCATCCTCGTCGACCAAGATCGTCGTCGGTCCCGACAACAAACGAACGGTACCGACGTAAAGCGTTTCTCGCTCCGACAGATTCGCGATGACCACCCACGGACTACGCGATTGCGGCCAGAAATGCAGACGGGACGTCACCGCCTCTTCACCCAACCACTCACGAATCGGACCGACTCCATGAGGTGGCTTGAGCGCGAAACCAAAGTCGGATTGCGGGATTCGTTCCCAGGTCGGCGCGTCGGGCTCGATGATGCTGACTCCAAGGAGTCGCTCGTGCTCGGCGCCGACTCCACGCAATGACGACTCCACTTCCAAGCGGTGTGGGAGTTCGCGATTGTGGACGGGCAAGGGAAACGCCTGCCATTGTCCGGGCTCGAGCTTCATCCAAGTGCGATCCTCGAATCGCTCGAGTTGCATGGGACGCGACGAAAGAGGTTCGTTGCGGAATCGCTTGACGAGGTTCATCGCATCGAGCTGCCGTAGCCGCTCGATCCAATGCGTCGAGCCCGGCTCGATTTCATGCAGTACTTCCCAGCCCCCTTCGGGTTCGCGCCCGCCTGGGACGAGTCGCGGCAAACTGAGCGGAAGATTGGGCACAAGCGGATTGCGGGGCGGAGTCGCCACTTGCCGCGGAGCCGTCGGATCCGAACTCGCGACGATCACGTCGATCATGCGCGTCGCCACGAGTCGCGGGCGCACGAATGGATTCGGACCACGCCGCGTCACCAAGTCGAGTCGAATGGTGTACGCGCCTTGGGTTTCCGGCATCGGAGTCGCAACAGCGATCGTCGCGCCTTGATCGCGCAGATCGCGGATATCGGTGAATGCCTGCGGCGGGAGAACTTCCTCGTCGGTACGGGCTCGCAGCACGCGAGCCTCGATTTGATAGGCCTCGTTCGGGTCGAGCACGTGATGCGCCGCCACCTCGAACTCGAAAGTCTCTCCCGGTTCAAAAACGAGGTGTTCCCGAGGAATCTCAACCGGCAACAAGTCCCCTGGAGCTCGCGTGATCTGCAATCGATTGCCCGTATCGTCGAGCGCCCACTGACTCGGAGCCGCCAATAACTCGGCGACAGTGACCCGATAGGTCTTGGACGGTTGTTCGGCTTGAGCATCCGCGAGTGCCACGACCAATTCGGTATCGAGTGAAACGCCTCGCAGCGTCACGTCAAAAGCCTCGAAGGATCGCGGCAGAATGGGCTCAATCTTGAGCACTGGGGGCTCAATACGCAGGGCGATCGGTTGGTCACCCTGCAATCCCAGCGAATCAAACGCCTCAATGCCACCCTCGGATACCGTGACCTCTCCACGCCACAGCGCGGGAGCTCCCCCGCCGATCGTCATTCGCATCACGAATCGATCGGACGCCAGGGTCCGACCTTGGCGGTGTCGATCGGGCAGGTCCGTGTTTCGGGGCGCGTAAGTCGCCGGAGAACGAGATCCCATGTTCGCGGCGCCGCCGCTCAGGGGAACTCGAGCCGTGCGCGGAGTATCCGCTTGGCCTTCGTCAGCTCGATTGTCGGAAACTCGAGCCGTCGCACCGACTCGCTCGTCGCCCGCGGAATGTCGCGGTGGAGCCGCGAGTTCAACGGTTTGCCATGCCGCCAGAATTCCAGGAGCCGACGCATGAACCACGCCAGTCACCGGAACATAAAACGCTAGTCCCAATGTCCATAGCGCGACGGTGAGTGCCACCATGACCGCGCGCGACGAGGGACGAAAGGGGAGACGAATCCGAGTTCGGCGCGCAGCGCGAGGGAGAAACGATCGCGGCCCCGTCGCTTGCCGATCTTGATCGATCAAACGCGACGATGTGACTGCATATCGCTTGGCAATGGTTTGGGTTGGCGTTCCTTCGCTCTCAACAACCATCAACGGCTCCGACGTCCCTGCCGGTAGTCCCAAGGGCTAGGCGTGCCCGCACGCGTGTGACCTAGTCGTCAACCAAGTTGGCGGCTCGTCATCACGGCACGTCAAAGTTTCCTTAGCGCCGGTCGTCGCGCGACCGCTGGGGGCCCACGGCATTTGAGTGCGTTCAGGCCCTTCCTGGCCGTTGCCGCACTGTCGCAGGGTCGCGCTGTCGCACGATCGCACTGTCGCGATCCAAGTCCGGAAACCAATCGGACTTGGGAAACTTTGGCGGGAGTATAGGCAAGAGCCCGAATCGACCACTAGGCCAATCCCGGCCCGACCGCTAGCAAATCGAGAGGAGTTAGAAGCGAGACGGTGGCGATCCTTCAAAACCGGCTCGTTCCATGCCGCACGCCGTTTCCGCTGACGCCATGCCGGCTGCATTTCCAATCGATTCGTGGCTCTACTCCAACAGCAAGAACGCGACGGTCATGTAGATCACGATCCCAAGAATGTCGACGATGCCCGCCACGAACGGATTGCTCATGATCGCTGGATCCCAGCCGAGCGACTGGAAAACCAGGGGGAGCGTCGAGCCGGTGAGAGTCCCGCAGATCACCACGAGAATCAAAGTGAGCGGGATAACCCAGGCTTCACTGGGAGCGGGAGCGAACAGCAGCGAGACGCCAATGCCAAACAGAGCGAGCGTCCCACCCAAGACGACTCCCATGACCGCTTCGCGCGTGACCACGGTCACCCAATCACTCATGCGGATATGGCCGCGGCTCAGAGCGGTGATCACCAGCGTCGCGGATTGGTTGCCCGAATTCCCACCACTCGAAATGACCAACGGCAAGAATGGAACGAGCCAGGCCCAGCGTTCGAGATTCTGCTCGTATCGCGACAACACGAGCACGGTCAGCAAACCGCAAAAGAACAGAATCGAAAGCCAGACTCCCCGCTTCCAGCTGAGCGTCAAGATTGGCGTGCGCAAATAACTGTCGACCAAGGGATCGACCGCCGCACTCTGATGGGCATCTCGGACCGCTTCTTCCTGGACAAAGTCGATCACGTCGTCGTGAGTCACGATACCGACGATTCGATACTCCTCGTCCACGACCGGTATCGCAAGCAAATCGAGTCGAGCGACTTGATGAGCGACTTCCTCTTGATCATCCAGGACTCGTACGGTGACGAGATCGGATTCCATGAGTTCCGACAAATGCATGTCGGGCCGACGCATGGCGGCCACGAGTTGTCGGGCCGAGACGATGCCACGCAGATGTCCATCGTCGTCGACGATATATAGATAGTAGATCAGCTCGAGCTGTTCCGCCTGCTTGCCGATTTCGTCGAGCGCTTGCTTGACGGTGAGTGATTCGCTCAGCCGAGCGAACTCACTGGTCATCATCGCGCCGGCGGTACCGTCGGGATACTGACTGAGCCGCAGAATGTCGCGACGTTCGGCGGCGGGCAGTCGCGCGAGGAGCTCCTGCACGATCGAGTCCTCGACGTCGGCCAACACATCGACTCGATCGTCGGAGGCGAGCTCGGCGAGCAGCGCTGCCATCTTCTCCCGATCCTGGGTCTCCAGAATCTCCTTTTGGCGATGGTGCTCGAGATAGGTGAAGATCTCGACTCGAGTCGGCACATCCGCATGTTCGAGCACGCGCCACGCTTCGTCGGCCGTGAGCCCCTCCATGAACTCGGCGGTGCGCACCGGATGCAGAGCCGTGCAGAACTCGCGCAGCTCGTCATCACGCCCTTCGGCCAGCGCCTCACGCAGTTCCGGCAAGTACAGGGTGTTGACCATGGCCCGACTCCTTGGTCATCAGTTGGCCTCGACCGCCTGACCGATGGCGAAGACTTGTTCGGCATCCATGACGCGATCATTCGCCTCGAACAACTGCCGAATCGCGGCCTTGTGAATCTTCATCTTGGTGCCGCCCACGCCCACCGCACCGTAGAGAATCCGTCCGTCCTTCTCGACCGCTCGGTCGGTCACGCCGATACCGGCGATGCCAAGCGGGGGAACGGCATTGAGATCGATGGCGACCTTGAGATCGGTGGCCGATTCCAGCGCCGACGCCGACACGAGCTCAACGCCCGCGGCGCCCGCGGCGATCAACAATTGCGATCCCTCGAGAGATCGCTGCACCGCTCCCGGTCCGTCGCTCGAGCAAGGCAGCAATTCGGCATCAGGCAGCGATTCGCGCAACAGCTCGCAAACCAACTGCGCCCGATTGACGTCGCGCGACGCGACTTTGACTCGGCATCCTAGTCTGGCGAGCAGCTTGACGACTCGCTGCCCCACGGGACCGGTCGCCGCCAACACCGTCGCTTGGCAGCTCGTCAAATCGAGATGACGCCCAGCCGCGACGACCGCGGCCGCGGCGGTCGTGTTGGCTCCATTGGCATCCAACAACACCGAAACTCGCATCGGCCCCACGAAGCTCGCCAACACTTGTTGGAGCAATTGTTCGCCACGAGCCACGTTGCTTCCACCGATAAAGACCGCCGTGTTCTTGAGGTCCGCCGGTCCACGAGTGAAGATCGCCCCGTGAACCAGGTCACGTACTTCGATTGGTTCCACTCGGGAGTATTGCAACAACTGATCGATGCCCGCGTCGACCGCGACGACCGCGTCAAACACGCTCGCATGGTTATCGCTGTCGAGCTGAATCAGAATCTTGGGCTTGCTCATGGCATTCATCAATCAAAAGGGGAATGCGTCCTCGGGCCGATCGTCGTCGTTCAGCCCTTGGTCGAGAAACAGGAAGCCACCGCTCCCACCATTCTCGCGGCGGCCGGGTGCCGGGCCCAGGAAAATGGGACCGTTCCTAGGATTACCGTGTGGCCCAAAGGGCTGAAAACAGAAAACGACCCACTTACCGCCGGAGGCAAGTGGGTCGAATGTTGTGCTTGGCCAAGACTTACCGAACCGAGACTAGAAGCCGCGGAACGGATGGGTTTGGCTACGACCTTCGAGCATCTCGTCGGCGGTCGGCTTGCCGGTCATCGCGTTCTTGATCGCAAGCTTGGTCGCTTCGTAGTTGTAGTCGTAGATCTTCTTGTCCTCGGCGGCGGCCGGGTGAATGAACACGCCGCAGACAATCACGAGGTCCTCGGTTTGATCCTTCGGGATGACTCCGTCAGCCACGCTATCGGCGACAGCGCGAGCCACCGCTTCTTGAGCTGGGCCGAACATTTGGACCGCTTGACGCATGCCCTTGATGGTGACCTTGGTGATCATGACGGTCGACGGCTTCACCGCGACATTCGGCGTGATGACGGCCAACAGGTTGTTGTGACCGGCGCTTTGCGTGGCCAAAGCGTTCGCGAAGGCAACGCCCACGGGACCATCCTTGCTGCCGATCATGAGGTCGATGTGAGCGATTTCGTTTCCATCACCAGCAAGAGCTTCACCGACGAACATCGACATGGGGTGGTCTCCAGGAGTACCTTGTGAAAATCTGTTTTGAACCTCAACGGTAAGTCCAGAAGGTACCCGACCGCGCCACGACTGCCAACTCCCCGGCCAGCCAAACGCAGGGGATTGGATCTCGTCCGACCACCACCAGGCGCCGCGGCCGTTAACGTCTTCCCAGCCGCCGCAAGCCAACGCGGGGCTACGCCAGGCAAGCTCCGCCGCCCGCTCCTCCTCCGTGCTCTCCGCGATCTCAGTGGTAAAAGTCCTGAGCAAGGACCTGAATGGCGCATCGGCAAAGCTCCGCGAGACACCATCTTCCTCCGCCCTAACGGCTCGTCGAAACTAGGGCGCCCCGGTTCTCCCTCCGATTCACGGACTCCTCCATGCCAACGCCTTCCCGCGCGACCGACACGGACGCCTCACTACTGATTGTGGGCGCCAGCGCGCGGGCGGCGGCCGAAGCGGCCCATCGTTGTGGCCTGAGCGTCGACGCCATCGATCTCTTTGGTGACCTGGACCTAAGCGACGCATGTCGGGCGAGCGTCGTGGCCGACGACTTGACGGTGGACGCGGTCGAGCGGGCCTGGTCCGAGTTGCCCCACCCGAAAAGCTACAGCGGTTGGCTCCCCGTTGGAGGACTCGAAAACCGGCCAGACGTTTGGTGCCTGCTTGACCAACTTGTCGGAGTCCCGGCCAGCGGTTCGGCGGAGCCACGCCAAGCGCTGTCCCAGCTGCGCGACCCGGCTTGCTGGAAACGTTGGGCGCTCGAGTCGGGCCTCGGCTTTCCCGAAACGCGTTGGCGGGCTCCACACGGCGCGACAGAAAATCCCAATGCCGATCCACCCGCGCGTTGGCTCACCAAGTCGACGACTTCGGCGGGCGGATTGTCGGTTTCCATATGGGAGCCGAATCGAGACGGCGACAACGCTCGAACGCCGGAAGGTGCGGAGGGCCGCTCTTCTCGTTATTGGCAACGCGAAGTAATCGGCGCGGATTATTCCGCGCTCGCTTGGTGCCAAGAGGGTGACATGGAGTGGTTGGGAGCCACAAGGCAATGGTCCGGACTAAAAGCGTGCGGCGCGGAGCCGTTTTGGTATTGCGGTTCGCTGGGCCCCGTTTCCCTGGGACGACACGAGAGTGCCGTTCGCGCGTTTCTGTCACGAGCCGCGCGCGAAACGAATTGGACCGGTTGCATGGGAGTCGACTTGCGGTTGTCGGATTCGACCGCATGGGTGCTCGAAATCAATCCTCGTTATCCAGCGGGAGCCGAGGTTCTCGAACGAGCCAGCGGACGGAGTCTCGCCGCACGCGCGGCCGGCCAGGATTCCCGTCTCCCGGTGAGCGAACCATCCGGCGATTCGTGTTGGGGCAAACTGATTTGGTACCTCCCGGCGGGCGAGCGTCGGCGAAGTCGGAGCCTCGACCGACATGTCCCGGGCTTCGGGGCCGAAGCGGACTTGCATGACCTGCCTCGAGCAGGACTGGAGATCGTGGGCCCCGCGCCTGGGTTTACCGTAACCGCCCGGCTTCCCAATTCCTCCGAAACTCTCGACTTGCTCATCGAGCGAGGGAGGTATGGGGAAACTTTAATCTTTGAACTGATTTGATGAACGAGCCGGTTGTTCCGTCCGATCAATGGTCTAGCGGATTCTCCGGTTCGTAACGCGCCTATCGTTTGTAGGGCTCCTAACCCTGACCAAACGGGGGCGCCCAGGTGACCGGGAAACCGCTACCGAGCGGAGAGAATGGCGTCTCCTAGAGACATCTTTCCCTGGGGAGGTGGGTGAGGAATCGGGCCAAGTGATCTTGACCCACGACGGTTCCCCGCTTACTTACCCGCTCCGCAACAAACCGTGGCCAAGCCGAACTTTCCAAACAGAGGTGGAGCAGTTCGGATTGTCCCTGCGGCCCGAGTCGATGCCCGGTCGAGTCCAACGAAAGGATTTCGTTGTTGTCGGCCGGTCGGCGATGGCGAACCGGATCGACGACTCGGAGGAGCGAGTCGCGGGCGATCGCCGCGAAGACGACTTAGCCGCACCCACTGGGTTCCGTGCATCTCGAAGAAGGAGAGTCGAGTTGAGAACCTCCGCGAAGTATCTCATCGGATCGCTAGCGCTCGGACTCTTCACGTCCGACGCCTATGCGACTCAAGGACCGATCCCGGTCCACAACGCCTGGAGGGCGCCAGTGGTGGCGCTTCAGGTTTCCGGGGGGTCATTTCAGCCCGGCGCTCATCCGGACCGTGTCGAGGCCGAAAACTGGCTTCGAAACGCCCGCAATGCGATGGAGCAGGGCAGGCCTGACATTGCGGATTTCTCGATCCGCAAAGCCGAGGAACATGCGGCCCGCATTCCTGCCTCGGAGCCCGCACTTACTTACACCCCACAGCAGGCTCGCCAGGACCTGATGGCGTTGTCGACGCCAGCGGCCCAACCGGCTCCTGCCCAGCAGCCCGCCCCGATGGCTCAGCTGAGCGTGCCTCAGCCAGGCATCGATCCGGCGCTGGCGGCTCGCATCGATCAAGCCAATCGCATGATGGCCGACGCGCAGTCGATGCTGCAACAAGGCAACTTCAACGAAGGCCTGGCGGTCATTCGCCAAGCGATCGCGTTGCAGGTGCCCGAGGCGGCGTTCCCGCAAGGTCAATGGACTCCGCAGGCGCTCGAGCGCCGCGTGATCGAGGACCTGCAGGCCCGCGGCATCAACGTGCCGGCGATGGATCGCAATGTCATCGCGGGTGCCTACAATCCCGCGAGTGACGCGACTCGTAATCAGCCGGCCGGCGTCGCGAATCCGTTCAATGGTCGCCTCGGCCAAGAGCCGGCTCAATTGCCGGTTCCTGGAGTCGGAGCGCTCAACGCTCAACAAGACTTGCTCAAGCAAAAGCTGACCCAGGAAATCTTCCTGGAGCGGGCTCACGCCGAGCGAATGGTCGAGCAAAAGGATCCGCGTGGCGCCTTGGCGCTCATGCAGAACCTACGCATCCGCTTGGAGACCGCGGAAATCGATCCTCAAGCCCAGCGTCAAATGCTGCAGCTGGTCGATCGTGAAATCGCGAGCCTCGAGGATTTCATCCAACGCAACATCTCGGAGATCGAGGTCAACGAGCAAAACGCTCAGCGAATGGCTGACGTGCACGCTCTGCAAGCCCATCGCATCGAGGTCGAGCAACGGGTGGCCGAGCTGATCGAGCAATTCAACGGCTTGATGGACGAGAACCGGTTCATGGAGGCCGAGGTATTGGCTCGCCAAGCGGCCGATATCGCTCCGGAACTGCCCGCCGTGCAAACCATGATCTGGAAAGCCAAGTACGCTCGCAATCTGCACGAGCAAATGGCGATCCGCGAGATGAAGGGTGACGGCGTCGTCGCGGCTCTGACGAATGTCGAGTCCTCGAGCGTGCCGTTCGATGACTCCCGTCCCTTGCAGTTCGACGTGCGTGACTGGGCCGACATCTCTCGTCGCTCGGGCATGGGCCGAGAGCGTCAACGCTCGGTCGAGGAAGTTCGCATCCTCAACACGCTCCGCACGGCGAAGATCAATCTGCAGTTTGATAACGTGCCGCTCAAGGAAGCGCTCGATATCATCACCGCTCAGACTCAAGTCGGCTTCTACTTCGATCGCTCGGCCATGATGGACGAGGCGGTGACGAGCGACACTCCGGTGTCGATCAACCTGTCGCAGCCGATCGTGATGGAAAGCGGCCTCGTGCTGCTGCTCGAGAACCTGAACTTGACCTTCGAGGTTCGCGACGACGTGGTTCGCATCACCTCGCCGCGTGCCAAGAGCCGTCAGGCCGAGCCGGTCACCTACTATGTCGGTGACTTGGTCATCCCGATCCCGAACTTCGCCCCGACCTACAACATGGGTTTGGCCGGAGCGATGGCGAACGCCTACAACAACCTGGGCTACGGGCCGGGTGGCATGAGCCCAGCGGGCATGATGGGTGGACCGAACGGCTTCCTCGCCAACTCGGCGGGTGGATCGTCGGTCGCCAGCCAAGCTCTCGCCCAGAACCTGCCTCCTGGCTCGATGAGCTCGGGCATGCCGGGTCTGTTCGGTGGCAGCAACGGTCAAATGGGCGGTGGTATCCAAGCTGACTTCGATCCCTTGATGGAACTGATTCAGCAAACGATCGCTCCGGACAGCTGGGAAGAACTCGGCGGTCCTGGTCGGATGCAAGAGTTCCAATCGAACTTGTCGCTGGTCATCTACCAGAGCCAAGAGGTGCACGAGCAGATCCAAGACCTGCTCGATCAGCTCCGCCGCTTGCAAGATCTCCAGATCACGATCGAAGTTCGCTTCATCACCCTGCAAGACGACTTCTTCGAGCGAATCGGTGTCGACTTCGACTTCCAAGTCCGCGACAACCACGGTCTGGATGCCAACGGCAACCCGGCCCTGCCGATCAACGCTGGAACGGGTATCGCTGGTTTGGCCGCTCCTTCGAGTGCCTCGCCGACGTTCACCTCGGATGGTGACATCACCTTCTCGCAGAACACGTTCGGCTCGGCCGTGCCTCAGTTCGGTGGATTCGATCCGAATACCGCCGCGAACTTTGGCTTCGCGATCCTGAGTGACATCGAAGTCTACATGGTGCTGCAAGCCGCCAAGGGCGACACCCGCACCAACATCCTGCAGGCTCCGAAGGTCACCTTGTTCAACGGTCAAACGGCCAACGTGATCGACTTGACGCAGCGACCCTTCGTCACCGGTATCATCCCGGTGGTCGGAGACTTCGCCGCGGCTCAGATGCCGGTGGTCGTGGTCCTGAACGAAGGTACCCAGCTGAGCGTGAACGCGGTGGCGACCGATGATCGTCGCTTCGTCCGCCTCACCCTGGTGCCGGTCTTCAGCCAAGTCGGTGCGGTCGAGGAATTCACCTTCGAGGGTACCGAGACGACGACGACGGGAACGGCCGTGATCGATCCGACCGATCCGAACCGCACGATCACCGATGGTGCGACGACCACTCGAACCGGTTCGACCGTGCAGTTGCCCGCCTTCGCGATCACCTCGATCATGACGACGGTCAGCGTGCCGGACGGTGGTACGATCCTGCTCGGTGGTATCAAGCGTCTGCAAGAGGGCCGCAACGAGCGTGGCGTGCCGATGCTCAGCAGCCTGCCCTTTGTCAACCGACTCTTCAAGAACGTCGGTATCGGACGAACGACTCAAAGCCTCATGATGATGGTGACTCCGCGAATCATCATCCAAGAGGAAGAGGAAGCCAACCAGGTTGGTATCCCCTGAGCCAAGTAGATCTTCGTGACTGATGCGGAGAGGCCGTTGAGAAATCAGCGGCCTCTCTCATTTCTTGACCATGCCGGGCCGCGCGCGACGAGTCGGGAACGTGTCGCCTGTTCGTCGATCCTATTTCCCGTACGATGATCCTTGACTCTGGCGAGCTTCAAGCGTTGGGCCGTTCAGAAGTCGCCGCCGATGCGAGGATCAAGTCCCGACATGTCACTTCCCGAACT